>JBFMBB010000059.1:0-13327 GCA_040755435.1 Pseudomonadota bacterium
CAGGGAACCGCGCGTTTCGTGCGCGGTGAGCGATCCGGGCGTGCTTTCTTTTGGTGACTTTTCTTTGCACGAGCAAAGAAAAGTCACCCAGGGTGCAGGGGGCGGAGCCACCCGCAATTAGGCTTTTCATCGTGCGCGGAGCGCACACCACATGGATTCCGTGGGTCAGCCACCCACAAGTATGCGTCGCCGCAGGCGACACAAGACCGAAAGCGCAGAGGGGCGGAACCGCCCACAATAATGTAATATTCCCGCCAGCGGGGCAGAAAAAACCAAAGATGGTGCCGATCAATACTCTCGAATTCGTTTATCCCGACTGGCCGGCGCCGGTGCACGTGAAGGCCTTGACCACCACGCGCAACGGCGGTTTCAGCGTCGGGCCGTACGCGTCCTTCAATCTCAGCAATCTCGTGGGCGACGAGCCCGGCAGCGTCAAGCGCAATCGCACGTTGTTGCGCGAGGTGCTGAAGCTGCCGTCCGAGCCGATCTGGCTCACTCAGGTGCACGGCACGCGCGTTATCGATGCTTTCGACGCCGGGCCCGGCGAGGAGGCGGACGGTTGCGTGACCGGCACCGGCGGCGTGGTGTGCGCGGTACTGACGGCGGACTGCCTGCCGGTGCTGCTGTGCGACCGGCGCAGCACGCGCATCGCGGCCCTGCACGCCGGCTGGCGCGGTCTGGCGGCCGGCGTCATCGAGGAGGGCTTGCGCAAAATCCAGGTTCCGCCGGCCAATCTCATGGCCTGGCTCGGACCCGCCATCGGACCTTCGGCCTACGAGGTCGGCGATGACGTGCGTAACAGGTTCGTCAGCCTGGACAAGGAAATGGCCGGGTCGTTCACGCCGGTGCCGAACCGGCCGGGGCACTGGCTGGCCGATCTGTACGATATCGCGCGCCGGCGGCTGCGCTCGCAGGGCGTGCACGAGATCCATGGCGGCCTGCGCTGCACCCTGCGCGAACGCGACCTGTTTTATTCGCACCGGCGCGACGGCAATTGCGGACGCATGGCCTCGCTCATCTGGCTGGATAAACAGGCGCGTTAGGCTATGATGCCCGCTTTCACGCCGGGCGACTGCCGCAGATGGATTCCCTGATTCTCTGGATTATTGCATTCACCGCCCTCGGCGGCGTGCTGAGCGTGTTCGCGGCGGCGGCGTTCCTGCTGCTGCCGGAGGCGACGCGCACGCGCCTGCTGTCGCCGATGGTGAGTTTCGCCATCGGCGCGCTGCTCGGGGCATCCTTTCTCGCGCTCCTGCCGCATGCCTTCGAGACGCCGGGAGTGGACGTGCACCGGGTCGCGCTCACGGTGCTGTGCGGCATCCTGGTGTTCTTCCTGCTGGAGAAGATGGTGGTCTGGCGCCATTGCCACACGCATGATTGCGACGTGCACGGCGGCACGCCGGATGTCGACAAGGCGCGGCATGCCGCGACCGGCAACCTGATCCTGATCGGCGACGGCATCCATAATATGGTGGACGGGGTGCTGATCGCGGCGGCGTTCCTGACCGACATCCATCTTGGCGTCATCACCAGCATCGCCGTGATCGCGCACGAAATCCCGCAGGAGCTCGGTGATTTCGCGATCCTGCTGCACAGCGGCTTCAGCCGTTCGCGGGCCTTGCTTTACAACGCGCTGACCGGGCTGACCACGATCGTCGGCGGCGTTGTCGCGTATTTATCCCTGTCGCTCGCCGAGCAACTGGTGCCATACGTGCTGGCCGTGGCGGCATCGAGCTTCATCTACATCGCGGTCGCCGACCTGATCCCCGGCCTGCACAAGCGCCCCGAGTTCAGCGCCACGGTGCAGCAGGTGCTGCTGATCGCGCTCGGCGTGGGCGTGATTTTTCTGGCCCATTCCACCCTGCACTGAGCCGCCGCCGGTCTAGCGGATATAAACCGGCTTGGGCGGTACTCGCTGATCCAGGAAGGGGTAGCCCCAGCCGATCAACTTGCCGCCCTGGAACACCAGCGGCGTCAGCTCGTCGTCAGTGATCCGGTCGTCGCGCTGTTTCAGGTCGGTGTAGTAGTACAGCACTTCGTAGCTTTTCCCGTCCTTGCCCGTCAGGGTTTCGCTGCGGTAGGGGTTGTCGATCCACATGAATACGCCCCTGGAGGGCTCGGTGCCCATGATTTCCATGACGGTTTGCTTGCCAAGACCGGCGGTCAATTTGGCAAGACCTCCGGTATTCCGCTCCCGCAACAGGTCGCTGGTGTCGAGATAAAAATTGCCGCACCCGGAAGAGAGCAGCGCCAACGCGATAAAAATTTTTTTCACACCGGACCTCCTGTCATTTCGGCGCATTGTTATCCTCCGCGCGCCGGTTGCATTTTTATGAAACGGGCGGCGCCAAGCATGCCACGCCCGGGCTGAAAAAACCCGCATTACCCTTGATTCTTAGAGGCACCTGGCATATAAGTGAAATGGTTGTTCGAGTATTACAGGTGGCTTTACCCCTTAATTATCAGGAGGATAACTTAATGCTGAGCAAGAAGCTGATGGTTGTCGCAGTAGCAGGGCTGTTTTCAACGGGCGCCATGGCGGCCGGTGAAAACAACGTGGGAAGCTGCGGTTGGGGCTCCAAGCTGTTCACCGGTCAACGCGGAATCGCTCCGCAGGTTCTCGCGGCCACGACCAATGGAACTTCCGGCAACCAGACGTTCGCTGTGACTTCCGGCACCTCGGGCTGCACGCAGGATGGCGTGGTCAGCTCCAACTGGAAGACCGCGATGTTCATCGACGGCAACAAGGAAAAGCTGGCGCGCGACATGTCCACCGGCAGCGGTGAGTCGCTCGAGTCCCTGGCCAAGCTGATCGGCGTTCAGGATCAGCACAAGCCGGCCTTCTTCCAGGCCACCAAGGAAAACTTCGCGAAGATTTTCTCCTCCGACAACGCCTCCACCGACCAGGTGCTGGCGTCGCTGAAGCAGGTGCTGGCGTCGGACAGCGCCCTCGCGCAGTATTCGGCGTCCATCTAAGCGTCAAGCCGTCGTATCACCGCGGCACCCAGCTGTTGTAAGCTGGGTGCCGTTTTTCTATCTGCCGTGAATATCAGCCGATGCCAGGGCGCCGGATCTTATTGCTCATTTTGTTGTGGTTTCCGTTCGCGGCCTTCGCGGAAGACATAGCCTATCTCGATGAGCTGATTCAACGCGCCCGGGAAGCCAATCTGGCGCAGCGCGCCGAATGGCTCAACCTGCTGCACTACAAGCCGTATGCCTACTGGTTCGGCAGCCGCAGCCTGGCCGACGATCCGGAATTCTTCAGCGCGCCCAATGGCCGCACCGACGCCGCCGCCGAACTGGAAGCCACACTTGCGGCGTTCTTTTCCACTGCGCCGGAGACCGACAAGACGCAGAACCCCCAGTGCCGCTTCATCGCGCGCTATCATTGGCTGAAGCAGCATCTCGACTTCGACCCCGAGCGCCTGCCGCCGCAGCCCTGCAAGCGCTTCAACGAGTGGCGCGCCAGCCTCGATCCGCACGAGATCACGCTGGTGTTTCCCGCCGCCTATCTGAACAACCCGGCCTCGATGTACGGCCACACGCTGCTGCGCATCGACGCCAAGGGGCAGGACGAGCAAACGCGGCTGCTGGCCTATTCCATCAGCTACGCCGCCGGCACCGACGAGACCAGCGGCCTGGTGTTCGCGGTGCGCGGCCTGTTCGGCGGCTACCCGGGCGTGTTCTCCATCACGCCGTATTACCTCAAGGTCCGCGAGTACAGCGACATCGAGAACCGCGACGTGTGGGAATACCGGTTGACGCTCGCGCCGGAGGAGATCGACCGCCTGCTGATGCACACGTGGGAGCTGGGTCCGACGCATTTCGATTATTATTTTTTCGACGAGAACTGCGCCTACCACCTGCTGTCGCTGCTGGAGGTGGCGCGTCCCGGCCTGCGGCTGACCGACCGCTTCCGCTGGTGGGCGATTCCCTCCGATACCGTGCGCGCCGTGACCGACCAGCCGGACCTGCTGAAGGACGTGGTTTATCGCCCGGCCAGCGTCACCATCATGCAGGAACGGTTGCAGCAGCTGTCGCCGGAGGAGCGCGCGCTCGCGCGCGATCTGGGTAAACAGCAGATCGGCGCCGGTGACGGGCGCCTGCGTCGCTTGCCACCGCTGTCGCAGGCACGGGTCATGGAACTGGGTTACGACTACGCCTCTTATGAATCGGCCACCGGCCGCAACAAGGCGCCCGATGCCGCCGCGCACCGGCGCGAGCTGCTGCTGGCGCGCAGCCGGTTGCCGGTGCCGCCGCAGAAACCGGAGATACCGGTGCCCGCGGTCCGGCCGGACCAGGGGCACAAGACTTCGCGCATCGGCCTCGGCGCCGGCAGCCGCGACGGCCGCCGTTTCGGCGAGATCCACCTGCGCCCGACCTATCACGATCTGCTGGACCAGGACGCCGGCTACACTCGCGGCGCGCAGATCCAGTTCTTCGACATGCGCTTCCGCTACTACCGGAACGACGAGCTGCGCGTGGAGGAATTCAAACCGCTGGACATCTTCTCGCTGTCGCCGCGCGACGATTTTTTCAATCCGGTGTCGTGGAAGATCAATGTCGGCTGGACGCGCAAACGCTTCCCGGACGGCACCGACCCGCTGGTGTTCCGGCTTCACGGCGGCCCCGGACTGGCTTATGGCGCGCCGAAACTGTTCGGCAACAACGCGGTTTACTACGGCTTCCTGGAAGTGGCGCTGGACGCCGATTCGCGTTACCGGAGCAATTACACCCTCGGCACCGGTCCCGCCATCGGGCTGCTGACCGACATCACGGAGAACTGGGGCGTGCATTTGCAGGCGCGCTCTTTGCGCTACGGCCTCGGCGACGATCACTGGGCGCGCGAACTGGCGCTGGAGCAGCGCTACGCGCTGGGCCGGCAGAGCGCGCTGCGCCTGAACCTGTCGCGCCGGCAGGAATTCCAGGATTACTGGAACAGCGGACATCTGTCGCTGTATCTTTATTTCTGATGCGGCGCCTGTTGCTCCTTGCCGTGGTATCGCTCGGCCTCGGCGGCTGCAGCAACATGTTCTTCTTTCCCTGGCAGGGCCATGTGCAGACGCCGGAACGGCTGGGGCTGAAATACGAGGACGTTTATTTCAGCGCCACCGACGGAACGCGCCTGCACGGCTGGTTCCTGCCGGCGTCGGGCAAGTCCGCGGGAACGATCCTGTTCCTGCACGGCAACGCCGAGAACGTCAGCACCCACATCATGTCGGTGCGCTGGCTGCCGGAGCGCGGCTTCAGCGTGTTCCTGCTGGACTACCGCGGCTACGGCGCCTCGGAGGGCAAACCCACGCTGGCCGGTGTGCAGGACGACGTGGACAGCGCGCTCAGGATGCTGATCGCGCGGCCGGGGGTGGATCCCGGCCGCATCGTGGTGTTCGGCCAGAGCCTCGGCGGCGCCATCGCCATTTACAACGTCGCGCATTCGCCCTACCGCAAACATATTCGCGTGCTGGCGGTGGAGAGCGCGTTCTCCGGCCACCGGTTGATCACGCGCGAGAAGCTCTCCGAATTCTGGCTGACCTGGCCGTTGCAGTATCCGTTGTCGTGGACGGTGTCGGACAAGTACAGTCCGGCCCGGGCCGTGGCTGACGTAAGCCCCATCCCGCTGCTGATCATTCACGGCGACCAGGACCCGATCGTGCCGGTGCATCACGCGCAGCGCCTGTTCGAACTCGCGCGCGAACCGAAGCGGCTGTGGATCGTGGAGGGCGGGAGCCACATCCAGGCGTTCCAGCGACCGGCTTACCGCGATCGCTTCGTCGAATACCTGACAAAAACGCTGTCAAACCCGCCATAAAAAATCCGGCGCGCAACGCACAAACCTCGACGCGCTGCCCGTGTCCCCGGGCCCTGCACAGCTTCCATGGCCCGGCAACAGGCGCGCAAAGCAGCGAAAAATTCGTTGTTTTCCAGGATTATTGATCCGGGTCAAGCCGTTGGTTCGGTTGGCTTTGCCCTGGCACGGGATGTGCATTTCCTGAAAGTGATCTCGCAGTTTTACCGATCGCCAAGGGGAGTCGTACGCAGTGTTTTTCGGCATAGGGAGCGGCGCCCTGACTGCCGCCCGGACCGGTTTCCAGCTTGCAGCATGCATGCTGCTGGCACTGTTTGCCTTGCTGACACCCGCTGTCGCCGTCGCCATCCACGACAAGGTGGCGCGCATCGGCCTGCTCGCGCACCGTGAAGAGAGCCTCCAGCTCTGGTCACCGACGGCGGATTACCTGACACAGCAGATTCCCGAATACCGTTTCGAGATCGTCCCGCTGGACAATCACAGCATTGGCCCCGCGATCGCGCGCGGCGAAGTGGATTTCGTCCTGACCAATCCCGGATCCTACGTCGAACTCGAGGCGCGTCATGGCGTCACGCGCATGCTGACGCTGCGCAACCTGCGCCAGGGGCAGGCCTACACCCAGTTCGGCGCGGTGATTTTCACGCGCGCCGGCCATCCGCATGTCAGGGACCTGCAGGACCTGCGGGGGCGTTCGTTCATGGCGGTGGACAAGAACGCCTTCGGCGGCTTCCTGATGGCGTGGCGCGAGTTCAGGGATCACGGCATCGATCCGTTCAGGGATTTTGCCGAGATCAGGTTCGTCGGCCTGCCGCAGGACCCGATCGTGTACGCGGTGCGCGACGGCAAGGTGGACGCGGGCATGGTGCGCACCGACACGCTCGAGCGCATGGCCAGGGACGGCAAGATCCGGCTCGACCAGTTCCATATTCTCAACCCGCAGCAGGCAGCGGGGTTCCCGTTCGCGCTCAGCACCCGGCTCTATCCCGAATGGCCGTTCGCGAAGGCGCGCCAGACGCCCGATGTGCTGGCGCAGAAAGTGGCGGTCGCCCTGCTGAGCCTGCCGCCCGGACACCCGGCGATGAAGGCGAGCAAGTCCGCCGGCTGGACCGTGCCGCTCGATTACACGCCGGTGCACGATCTTTACCGCGAGTTGCGCGTCGGCCCGTATGAAGATTACGGCAGGATGTCGACCGCCGACGTGCTGCGCGGTTACTGGCACTGGATCGCCGGTGCGGCGTTCGTGCTCGTCGTGCTCAGCGCCGTTGCGTTCTACATCCTGCGGCTCAATCGCATTTTGAACCAGTCGCAAACCCGGCTGCTCGAGGCCTCGCGCGAGCTGGAGCGCGCCAACCAGCGGCTCGAGCGCCTGTCCACGCAGGATGATCTCACCAGCATTGCCAATCATCGCTACTTCCAGGAACGTCTTGATCTCGAGTGGCGCCAGGCACGCCGTGCCCGCAAGCCACTGGCGTTGCTCATGATCGACGTGGATTATTTCAAGGCGCTGAATGACGCCCGCGGCCACCTGGCGGGCGACGAATGCCTGCGGCACATCGCCCAGACCCTGGCCGGCTGCGTGCGCCGGGCCGGCGACATCGTGGCGCGCTACGGCGGCGAGGAATTCGTCGTTATTCTGCCGGAGACCGATATCGGGAATGCGACACAGCTTGCCGAACGCCTCCGCACCGCGGTCGAGGCCATGGGGTTCGCGCATCCGACGTCGAAGATCAGCGGCAACGTGACCGTCAGCGTCGGCGTGGCCAGCCTGGTTCCCGCCGACCGGCAGAAGCCGGAAGAGCTCATTGCCATGGCGGATGGCGCCCTGTATCGCGCCAAGCAGGCCGGGCGCAACCGCGTGGTCGCCGACGGTATGGCGAATTAACCGGTGTTGCCGGTTACGGCGCGGGAATCAGAAATAAACGTAGCCCTTGCGCTGCAGGCGCAGTTCCTCGTCCGGTCCGTAAGGCACCAGCTCGATGAAGTCGGGGATCTCGTCCTCGCGAATGCCGAGGCGTTTCATTTCGGTGCGGCACATCTTGACCTCGATCACGCCGCCACCGTCCAGCCGTGCCGCGCGGTCCACCGTGTCCCGGAAGGCCGGATAATTCTTTTTCGCGAAGAACGCGATTTCGGGGCCGTGCAGCACCAGCGCGATGCCGGCGTCGTTCCGGCCCGCACGCCGGGTCCGGGCCAGCTCCTCGGCGCGCGCCAGCAGGCCGGCGATCTCCTCCGGCGTGTGCAGCGAGACGCGGAACAGGTAGCGCCCGTCCTCCGCGCTCAGACCCGCAACCGGCGCGGGCGGCGGTGTCGCCGGTGCCCGGGGTTGCAGCGACGCCGCCAGCCAGGCGGCGGCGATGCCGGCGATCAGCACGATGGCAATTACCAGGAACTTGCGTCGCACCGGTTTCTCCCTGGTCCCGGACGATTCAGCCACGACGAAAACGCAGCGACAGATCCACCGCCGCTACATTCTTGGTGATGCCGCCGATGGAGATGAAGTCCACGCCGGTTTCGGCGATGGCGCGGACGTTGTAAAGGTTGATGCCGCCCGAGGCTTCGAGTCTGGCGCGTCCTTCGGTTTCGCGGACGGCGCTTTTCAATTCCTCGACGCTGAAATTGTCGAGCAGGACGCGTTCCGCGCCGGATCCGAGCGCCTCGCGCAGTTGTTCGATATTCTCCACTTCGATTTCCACGGTTACGCCTTTCGGCGCCGAGGCCCTGGCCGCGCGCAGCGCCGCGGCGATGGAGCCGGCCGCGGCGATGTGGTTTTCCTTGATCAGGATGGCGTCGTACAGACCCAGGCGGTGATTCCGCCCGCCGCCGCAGGCGACCGCGTATTTCTGCGCCCGGCGCAGTCCGGGAATGGTCTTGCGCGTGTCGAGAATGGCCGCGCGGGTGCCGCGCACGGCGTCCACGTATTGCCGCGCCAGCGTCGCGGTGCCGGAGAGCAATTGCAGGAAATTCAGCGCGGCGCGTTCTCCGGTGAGCAGCGCGCGCGCCGGCCCGTGCAGGACGCAGAGTACCTGTCCGGCGCGAATGGCGTCGCCGTCGCGGGCATTCCAGGCGACGCTCACGCGCTGGTCCACCTGGCGGAACACCTCGTCAAACCAGGCCGTGCCGCACAGGATCGCCGGCTCGCGCGTGACCAGCTCAGCCCCGGCCTGCGTATCGGCAGGGATGAGCGCGGCGGTGAGATCGCCCGGGCCCACGTCCTCCGCCAGCGCCCGGCGCACGGTTTCTTCGATGTCCCCTGGTAACGATGAGCTATTCATAATATTTTCAAAACGCAGATGAACGCGGATCAGTAAGCAGATAAACGCAGATCAACTCGGGTCAAAAGCAACAGCTTTATTCGCTTTTTATCCGCGTTCATCATTATTTTATCCATCGGCGTTCATCTGCGTTCCAAAAATTAAAATGATCTCGCGTTGATCAGGAAATGCACCCAGATGCTGGCGGCGTAACCGAGCGCGATGGCCCAGGTCCACTTGAGGTGCGAGAAAAAGGTGTAGATGCCGCGCGCCTGGCCCATGAGCGCCACGCCCGCGGCCGACCCGATGGACAGCAGCGAGCCGCCGACGCCGGCGGTGAGCGTTACCAGCAGCCACTGGCCGTGCGACATGTCCGGGTTCATGCTGAGCACGGCATACATGATGGGAATATTGTCGATCACGGCGGAGGCGAGGCCGATGAAGATGTTGGCCGCCGTGGCGCCGAAGCCCTGGTAGAGAAACTGCGAAGTGGCGGCGAGATAACCGAATGCCCCGAGGCCGCCGACGCACAGCACCACGCCGTAGAAAAACATCAGGGTGTCCCACTCGGCGCGCTTCATGCTGATGAAAATGTCGAACGGCTTGTGCGCCGGCTTGTAGCCTTCCTTGATCGCGAAGGCCTCGTCCGTCGGTCCGGAGATCGCCGATGAATTGCGCAGCTCGTCGCGCCGGATGAAATAGCCGTAGACCTTGAGCAGCCCCAGGCCCGTCATCATGCCGAGGAACGGCGGCAGGTGCAGGAATTGATGCATGCCGACGGTCATGGCGATGGTGCACAGGAACAATCCGACGACGACGTAGCCGCCGTACTTGACGCGGATTTTTTCCCGGACGGCGTGCGGCTTCTCCTTCGGTACTGCCATGGCCATGAGCGCCGCGGGCACCAGCCAGTTCACCACGGAGGGGATGAACAGCGCGAAAAATTCGTGGAATTTCACCATGCCTTTCTGCCACACCATGAGCGTGGTGATGTCGCCGAAGGGGCTGAAGGCTCCGCCGGCGTTGGCGCCGACCACGATGCTGATGCAGGAAACGGCGATGAAGCGGGAATCCTTGCTGACTGCCAGCACCACGGAAACCATGAGCAGGGCCGTGGTGAGATTGTCGGCGAAGGGCGATATGAAAAATGCCAGCAGCCCGGTGAGCCAGTAGATGGTGCGCAGGCTGAAGCCGGCGGAAACCATCCAGCCGCGAATCGCCCTGAAGATGTGGCGCTCGTCCATGGTGTTGATGAAGGTCATGGCCGACAGCAGGAACAGCATCAGCTCGGCGTATTCCAGGAACACCGCGCGCAGGGCGCGCTCGGCGGCGTGGATGTCGCCGTGCTGTTGATAGGCGATCGCCACCAGCACCCAGATGAAACCGGCGGCCACGATCACCGGCTTGGATTTGCGCAGGTGGGAAAATTCCTCGCTGATGACGAGGCCGTAAGCCACCACGAAGGTGACGACGGCGAGAATACCGAGCGCGCCCGTGGTCATGTCGGGGAAGGTGCCGATCGCACCATCGGCGGCGACCGCGACCGCGGGCAGGAGAGCCGTCAACGCCGCCAGCATGGCGGCGCCAGGGCGGGGGATTTTCATGGTGGTGCCTGACCCCGTTGTTGTTTCAGCGGGGCATTATAACCAGCGCGGCCGGTCTAGCCATTGTCGCCGGGAAAACTTCCGGCGTGGCGGCGGTACAGCCATTTCATGACGAAGGGCGGGAGCAGGGTGGTGAGGGCGATCACCACGACCATGGCGGCGTAGATTTCGCCGCCGAAAATGCCGGAGGACCGCCCGAGTTCGGCGAAGATCAGGCCGACCTCGCCGCGCGGCACCATGGCCAGGCCGATGGCGAAGCGCGTCGGCAGGTTTTCCCGGATCAGGAAGCCGCCCAGCAGTTTTCCCGCCACCGCCAGCACGAACATCACCCCCGAAAACACCCAGATGAAGCTGGACGACCAGTCGATGACCTGGAAATTGAGCGACAGGCCGACCATGACGAAAAAGATCGGCGTGAACAGGTGCACGATCGGGCGCATCTGGCCTTCCAGGTGGTGCGCGAACTCCGGATCCTTGCGCATGGCGAGGCCCATGGGAAAGAAGAACCGCCGCGACAGCGCCAGCCCGGCGGCGAATCCGCCCAGCAGCTCCGGCGCGCCGACGGCGTGCGCCAGCCACGCGAAGAACAGCACCAGCGACACCACCGTGGTCGGGACCAGCCCCGGGATCTGGCTGACGCGCTCGAAGCGCTTGATGACTTCGCCCATGAGCCGGGCCGCGAGCGGCGCCAGTATCAGGAACAGCAGGATGAACAGCAGCACCTTGCCGGTGTTGGCCAGGTTGATGCCGCCGCCGGAGGAGAATTCGTACAGGAAGGCCAGCAGCACGATGCCGACCACGTCGTCGATTACCGCCGCGCCCAGCACGATGTTGGCTTCGCGGCCCTGGCCGCGGTTGAGGTCGGTCAGCACCCGCACGGTGATGCCGATGCTGGTGGCGGTCAGGGTGCCGCCGATGAACAGGGCCGTGATCAGGTCGAGGTCGAAGACATGGATGGCGGCCAGGGCGCCGAAGGCGAACGGCAGGACGATGCCGGCGGCCGCGACGATGACGGATTTCACCCCGGTGCGGATCAGCCGCAGGATGTCGGTTTCCAGGCCGACCTCGAACAGCAGCAGGATGATGCCGATTTCCGCCAGCAGCCGGATCACCGGGGTCGGCTCGACCCAGCCGAGCAGGCTCGGCCCCAGCAGCACGCCCGCCAGCAGCTCGCCGATCACGGGCGGGGCACCCAGCCGCGCCGCCAGCTCGCCCAGTACGCGCGCCGCCAGCAGCATGGTCAGGAGGATCAGAAAAAAGGTATGAACTTCCATGTCTTGATCGTTTTGTGCGGGTTTTCCCGGAGTCTAACGAACTATGCCGGAGCGAAACAGTAAGAATATAAACAAAACATTAAGTTTTAATATATTGACATATTGGCTCCATGGAGGCATTCTGGCCGCCGTTCGTATCAGATTGGAGCATCGTTGATTCCGTCTGTTTCTGCATGAAGTCGGAGTACGCCAACAATCTGCCTGACGGCTGGGATCGTTTCTCCCGGTTCTTTTTCGCGCTCGGCGACACCACGCGCCAGCAAATCCTGCTGTTGTTCGAACCCGGCGAGGAAATCTGCGTCAATGAGATCGCGCGCCTGTTCAAGATCAGCCGCCCGGCGATCTCGCATCACCTGAAGATCCTGCGCAACGCCGAATTGCTGTCATGTGAAAAACGCGGCAAGGAGGTGTACTACCGCGTCAATCACGATCACTGCGCCGAGGTCATGCGCGTGGTGCGCGAATTCATCATGGCCAAGGCGCCCGCCGCGCCGGTAACCGCCTCCGCCTTTCGCTGAAACCGGCCGTTCCCGCGCACCGGCCCGGGCCGGTCTGCTGAAATAGAACTGCAGGGCGCAATAAGCGCAGCGCATGGCGCCGGATCGAATTCGCATTCAGCGCATTACGGCTATCGCCTGATGGGCCCTGCGAGTCTGTTCCCCCTACTCGCTACGCTCGTTCGTCTTACCGTATTATTACGCTCAGGTGACCCAAACCCGAGCCGAAGCATTCTCGCCCGTTTCCCCGACAGCGTCCCGGCGCGAGATTCTCGCGTGGGCGATGTACGACTTCGCCAATTCCGGCTATACCACGGTGGTGCTGACGGCGATATTCAACGCCTATTTCGTCGGCGTGGTGGCTGCCGGTGTCGCCGGCCGTGACGGCACGGCGACGCTGCTGTGGACCGTGGCCATGGCCATCACCAACATCCTGGTGCTGGCGACCGCGCCGGTGCTGGGCGCCATCGCCGATCACGGCGCGCATAAAAAACGATTCCTCGCGTTCACCACCCTCGGCTGCGTGCTGTTCACCGCGCTGCTCGGTTTCGTCGGACCCGGCGACATCGCGCTTGGCATGATGCTCGTGATCCTGGCGAGCCTGATGTTCGCCAGCGGCGAGAATTTCATCGCCGCGTTCCTGCCCGAGATCGCCAGCCAGAAGGACATGGGGCGCATCTCGGGCTACGGCTGGTCGCTCGGTTACGTCGGCGGGCTGCTGGTGCTGGGCCTGTGCCTGGCGTACATCCAGTCGGCGCAGGCGCGCGGCGAGGAATCCGGACAGTTCGTGCCGGTGGCGATGTGGATTACCGCTGTCATGTTCGCGCTGGCGGCGCTTCCCACCTTTATATGGCTGCGCGAGCGCGCCGTGCCGCGGCCATTGGCGGCGGGCGAG
>JBFMBB010000059.1:13337-15344 GCA_040755435.1 Pseudomonadota bacterium
ACGCTGGCGCACGCGCGCCACTACCGCGACCTGTTCCGCTTCCTGGTCACGCTCGCGGTGTATTACTGCGGCATCAACACGGTGGTGGTGCTGGCCGTGATCTACGCGCAGGAGGCGATGGGTTTCACCATGCTGGAAAACATCGTTCTCATCATGGTGGTCAACGTCACGGCGGCTGCTGGCGCATTACTCTTCGGGCTGGTGCAGGACCGCCTCGGCTCGGTGCGCACGCTGGCGATCACGCTGGTGCTGTGGATCACGGCGCTGGTGCTGGCGTACTTCACCGAAAGCCGCGGCGCGTTCTGGGCGGTGGCCAACCTCGTGGGGCTCGCGCTCGGCTCCAGCCAGTCCGCCGGGCGCGCGCTGGTGGGGCAGTTCTCCCCGCCGGAGCGATCGGCGGAATTCTTCGGCCTGTGGGGTCTGGCCGGCAAGCTCGCCGCCGTTGTCGGGCCGCTGGTTTACGGGCTGGTGACTTTTCTCACGCACGGCAATCACCGCCAGGCCTTGCTGTCCACCTGTGTGTTTTTCATCGCCGGTCTTTTGCTGCTGACGACCGTGAACGAACGTCGCGGGCGTGCCGCGGCGTTGCATCCGGATTGAGCCGATGGCGGAAACGACCGGACATTTCTTGCTGTTCCTGGTACTGGTGGCCGGTATCCTCCTGCTGGCGTGGCTGTGGCACCGCTCGATGCGCGCCTGCGAGGCCGCCAACGGCGCCGATTGGGGCAGCCGCTGGCTCAACCGCCTCGACGGCCTGAACCGCATTTTCTGCCGCCGGTTTCATCGCATGGTGTACGAACCGCTGAATCTGCCTGCCGCCGGCGGGGCACTGGTGGCGTCCAATCACGTCTCCGGCCTGGATCCCTTGCTGCTCATCGCCGCCAGCCCGCGGCCGCTGCGATTCCTGATCGCGCGCGAGGAATACGACCGCTGGTGGCTGCGCTGGCTGTTGCGCCGCATCGGCTGCATCCCGGTGGAGCGCACGCGCAGCACCCGCAGCGCCTTCGAGGCGGCGCGCAAGGCGCTCAAGCACGGCGAAGTCGTGGCGTTGTTCCCGCATGGCCGCATCCATCTGGATCATCACGAGCCGCTGCCGCTGAAGCGCGGTATCGCCCTGCTGGCGTCGCTGACGGGCGCGCCGATCCACCCGGTGCGCATCGAAGGAGTGCGCGCCCAGGGACTCACGGTGGCGGCGGTGTTCGTCCCGAGCCGCGCCTGCCTGCTGAGTTTCGCGCCGCTGCATTGCGCCGGGCTGGAGGATGAGCATTGCCTGGAGGAATTATGGGACCGCCTGGCCCTGTCGGCGGAGGAACGGCGCCACGACAACCCGCATCGCCAGCGCCGCAACGGAAAATCCGCCAACGACGGCGAAACCGCCCAGTAACACTTGAAAAAGAGAGGCTATCGCCCCAAATAGACCATCAATACGAAAATTCCGGAGTCGCCATCCCATGCGCATGGACAAACTGACCACCAAATTCCAGCAGGCGCTGGCCGACGCCCAGAGCCTCGCGCTCGGGCGCGACCACCAGTTCATCGAGCCGGCGCATCTCATGGCCGCGCTGCTCGACCAGGAAGGCGGCACCACGCGCAGTCTGCTGGCCAAGTCCGACGTCAACGTCAACGCCCTGCGCACCAAACTCTCGCAGCTGCTCGACCGCCAGCCGACCGTGGAGGGTGCGGGTGGCGAGGTGCATGTTTCGAACAATCTAGCGAGCCTGCTCAATCTCACCGACAAGTACGCGCAGAAGCGCGGCGATCAATACATCTCCAGCGAATTGTTCCTGCTCGCGGCGCTCGAGGACAAGGGCGAGTTCGGCCGCCTGCTGAAGGAAGCCGGCGTTTCCCGGAACGGCGTGGAGAAGGCCATCGAGGCCATGCGCGGCGGACAGAAGGTGCAGGACGCGAGCGCCGAGGAAGGCCGCCAGGCGCTGGAAAAATACACCATCGATCTCACCGAGCGCGCCGAGCAGGGCAAGCTCGACCCGGTGATCGGGCGCGACGAGG
>JBFMBB010000060.1:0-15298 GCA_040755435.1 Pseudomonadota bacterium
GTCCGAACAGCGCCACGATGAAGGAGTACTGGATGATGATATACAGCGTGCTCAGCTCGCCGAGCATGAATATCGCGATTCCGACGAGGACCACGGCGAAACCCGTCCACGAGCCGCTGAAGGCGACCCGCTCGAGGCGGTCCTTCTTCTGCCAGATCAGGAACAGCGCGATCGCGGGGATCATGAAACCATGGCTGTATTCCTCCTTGCGGTTCCATATGGCGACCATCCACTCCAGCCCGTCGTAAAAAATGAAGCCCATCAGCGCCGCCACAACGCACAGAATCGCCCATGAGACCAGGGAAAACCCCCAGACACCGTCCTCGATCGCCTGTCTTTCTTTCGTCATGGAACCTTCACTCGATGTTTTTCGGGGCGCGCACGGCCGGCATCCGCGGGGCGGAACGGCGGCAGTGGCCGAAACCGGACGGCGACATCATACACATCAATCGACCCCCCGGTCATGATTCTTGCCTGACCCTTTCAGTTTCTCCCGCATCACCAGATAGACAAATCTCGGCAGGCTTGTCTGGCGAAGAAACCTTCCGGGCTGGAGCATCAGGCGGTACAGCCATTCCAGATGAAGCCGTCTCATGATGACCGGCGCGCGGCGCACCTTGCCGCAGATCACGTCGAAGGTTCCGCCAACACCCTGGCAGACGCCGACGTTCAGCCGGGGCAGATGGCTTTGCATCCAGATTTCCTGCCTCGGGCTGCCCAGCGCCAGGAACAATATATCGGCACCGGAGGCGTTGATCTGATCGATGACGCCGTCGATCTCCTCCGGCCGGAAGAAGCCGTCGCGCCTCCCCGCCAGCCTTATCCCGGGATACGTCTCCTGGATCTTCCGCGCCGCGCACTGGTTCACCTCGGGGCTGGCACCGAGCATGAAAATCCCGTAACCCTTCCTGGCAGCCAGGCCGCACAGGGCCGGCATCAGCTCGGAGCCGGGCACCCGTTCCATCCTGCCCAATCCCAGCAGCCTGGCGGCGAAAACCACCCCGATTCCGTCCGGGATCAGCAGGCTGGCGCTCCTGATTTGCGCCAACAGCTGTCCGTCCACCATGGCGCGCATGACCTTTTCCGGGTTGACCGCGATGACCGCGTTCCGGCGCGACCGCTCCCGAAGCATCGCGTCGACGGTATCGAGGGCCCGACTCATGTTCACGACGTCAACCGGCACACCGAGTATTTCGATACGTTTGGCCTTCATGTCACCCAAGCCCGCAACTGGCTGATGTCATCGGCGATGGAGAAACCCGGCTCCGCAGAACCGAGCGACAAATGAGTGACGAACTCATGGGGAAGTCTTCCGTGAAAATGGGAGCTGATCGTGAAACAGGGCTCTTTCTCGCCATAAACGCCGGACCGCCATCCGCAAACAGGAGCAATATGCGCCGTGCAGACGGATGTTTCGCCACCGTCGAGCTGCATGCTTACGGGAAAGTCGCGCGCGCCGAGGGAAAATCCCGACGTTATCCGTTCGACCGGAACCGCGACATGCCAATTCAGCTCGAGATGATGATCCCCCTCCCCCGCCAGAAAATCCCAGACGACCCAGCGTTTTGGAAAATTATATAGTATCAGGCCTCGCCAGTGCGTCACCCCGGCGCGCCTCCGGTAACCGTCGTGACAGGCCAGCAACAGGATTTTTCCTCTCCCGTCCGCCCGGGAGCCCGCCAGGCGCGAGCGGTACGGCTCGGACCACATGAACGCGCCCTGTTGGCGGGCCTGATCCAGGCCGTCAACCACCACGGTATTGTGCGCTCTGGTACCGCGGAAGTATTTGCGCCACTCCAGGTCCGTATTATAGGTATATGTCCCGGGGTCATCAAAAACCGCCTGGTCGCCCAGGGCAAAGCAGACGGACAGCGCATCGGCGTGCCCATGCCCGTAGTTCGGAGGCATGCCGAGCGGGCCGTGATCCAGAATCAGCGCCGCGCGCGGCTGGACGGAATTCACGATCGAACAGCCCGACTCCACGCAGGTGACGAGTTCCGGCCGCTGCTGCATACCGTCGTCCCAGGAAATGCGGAGATGGGAAGACAGGGCATGGCCGTCGTCGCAGTCACCCATTCTCGGCATCGCATCGGGCGTCGCCGCCAGGACGCGCAGGAAATCCCTCGCGCGCCCGTGCGCCTCGCGCATGGCCGCGGGAACCGGCTCGCCCCTGTGGGTCAGCAGCCGCAGCACGAGTCCGAGCAGATCGGTGACGAAATAGTGATACCAAAACGCCCGCTCGATGCCGCCGCCGTCGGACAGAATCTGGCGCCGGGCTTCGCGCTCGAGAATGCCCATCCCCTTTTCTTTCCAGCGCCGGGCGCCGTCGAATTCGGGGAAAAGAACGCCCGCGTAGACCAGCGCGCAACACTCCGCGATGGTGTGATTGCCGGATGATGAAAACAGCGACAGGCGCCTTTCCAGCAGGAACGCGTGCGTGTGAATCACGTGTATCAGCGCCCGCCATGCCTTCGTGTCGGGGGCAAGCCTGTCGCGCACCAGATCCAGGGCATGACACAGCGCCAGTATTCTCAGGCCGCACTCCATGGCCGAGATGTAGTGGATCCCGACATAGGCCGGGTTCGCCTTCACCCACGACATCAGTTGCTCCTCGATCTGCGCTACGGCGGCCGTGCGCGTCGCGGCCTTGTCCGAGCAGCGCGCCAGCAGGCCCAGATCAACCAGATGCTGCAGGCGGGACGGCTCCCAGGTCACCCGGACGTCCCCGTACGGGTTCCCGGGCCGATAGCTGATCTCCGCAAAAAACTTGCGCGGCCATTGTCGCCCCGTATCCGGTGCCGCGTGCCATACCGACGAATCGCCGGGACGCCACTGCCAGTCCCGGGAAAAAACCTTGCGCCTTCCTTCGAGCAGGCCGGTCGCCTCGGCCCGGGCCGGGTCGAATCGCCATGACAACTCCGGCAGTTGCGGCCCGGCGCCACGGCAAAACCCGAAACCGGCGGCGTCCTGCGCGAGCTTCACGAAGCCGTGCGAATCGCAGGGTTCCCGTCTTCGCCGCAGCACCCGCAGCCGGTACATCTGCCCGAAGCGGTAAAAAATCTCGGGAACGCTCATCACCCTGAGGCGTTGCAGGTACCATCTCAGCCCAACGTGCAACTTGTCGCTCATGCGGTGTCTGGTCTCTCGTCAGGGTGATTTTCGCGCGAAGCCGGTCAACCGGGCGTCGTCATGCGGACGGGGGTATGCGGCCGGTTCGGCGCGGTCATGGGGCGTTCGGGGTCTCATGGTGCAGGGACCGGCGATCAAGCTTCGCCATGAGCGGGAACAGGGTGATCCTGTACAGCCACGCGATCCATGACGGCGGCGTCCAGAGGTTGCCGGGCGCGGCCTGCGCCATGCTGGAGTCCACCTTTTCCACCTGGCACATTGACGGCAAGTAGGGAATATCGAGCTTCCCGGCCAGCCTTTGCGCGACGTCCTCGACGTTGCCGGCCATGTAGTCATAGGAAATGAAATGGATGCTGTCGCGGTTTCTGGCTTTGTAGAAGAGCGCGATCACCGCCGCCAGCAGCCACACGGCGAAGACATAGACAACCAGGCCGTGGGCATAGAGCGGGTTGGACTTGCTCAGGGGATAGTCCGGCTTGAAACCCTTGTTGACCTCGGATTTGAGCACATCGACGGGATTGCGGTACATGAAGAGAAGGACGGCGTCGGGAAACCAGTCCAGCAGGGTTCCGATGTGGAACACATTGGACGGGGTCTTTTCCCCCAGGTAGCGCAGGCGCCGTTTCCCGCTGGCGGACGCCACGCTGTCGTGCCGGACGATGTACTCGTAGATGCCCTTGTCGTCGACGCGCCTGTCGCGGAACCACGTCTCGATTTCGGGGTCCGGGAACTCGTTCTT
Source organism: Pseudomonadota bacterium (assembly GCA_040755435.1). Lineage (GTDB taxonomy): Bacteria > Pseudomonadota > Gammaproteobacteria > Acidiferrobacterales > Sulfurifustaceae > Sulfuricaulis. The sequence goes on from JBFMBB010000060.1 coordinate 3,869, forward strand.
TCTGCGCCAGTAAGTCCCGAAATTCCGGCCAGAACGCAGACAATCCACCACTTCCTCGATGCGGTATTCCGGTTTTTTCCCGTGCTTCCGCCGGAGGTTCTTGCGGAAACCGTCGTGCATCAGGGAGCTGAAATAGTGAATCTCCGGGGCGAGATGGACATGCTCGCTGTTATTCAGGATGTTCATCAGGAATTTCGTTCCCGACCTGCCCGCTCCCACCACAAACAGCGGGGTCGTCATGCGAATCTGTCTACTTCGATGATTGCCCCGCTGTTGACGCTTTCTCGGATGGCGAATGCCGCGGCATGGCTCGAAAGAATGCCGGGCACATCCTGCACCGCCTTGCCGGCGGTGAACTGATGGAGGATCTCGCCGAAAAGTCTCTCTCGCCCCATGTCGGTCTTTCCGGATTTGTAGACCGACTTGCCCTGTGACGTGCGCGCCTCCTTGAAGCCGTCGATTACGATGCGATCGTCGTCGTAATACAGCTCGATGGATTCCTTGCTGGCCTTGATCGGGATGCCCATGAGGTAGGTGATATTGGCCATGGTCCTGTTCTCGAAGAACAGGGACGCGTATATCACGCCGCGATTGATCGCCTTCAGGTTCGCGCTGGCGTGGACCCGGACGATGGGCGACTGGTGCAGACAGGACAGGAGATCGACGAAATGAATCATCTCGCCCACGATGATGCCACCCTCCTGGTCCTGCAGCGCCCAGTAGTCCTCGGGGAATTCGTCGGCAATTATCGTGTATTTCGACTCAAGCGGGCCGCGCGACTTGCATTTCTGCACCGCGGCGATCGCGCCGGCGTATCTGCGGTTGAAACCGACACACAGGTTCCCGCCATGCTCGGACAACGCAGCGGCGATCTCGTCCAGCTGCCGGCGGTTGATGGCGGCGGGTTTCTCGACATAGACGTTCTTGCCGTTGCGAATGGCGTCCACGGCGAGCTGCGCGTGCGTGCTGTGCCGCGTCGCGACGATAATGGTCTGAATCTCCTTTTCCCGCAGCAGAACCTGGGGATCCGTCGTGGTAACCCGGCAACCCCTGAGGCCCCTCACGACCAGCGACGAAGGGCTTTTCGCCGATATCCCGTATACCGTCAGGCGCGAATCGATGTTGGGAAGGATGAAGGATTTCGCGTAACTGCCGACGCCGATGATGCCGACGCGCGTCCCGCCAACGCCGGCCGGTGCGGGCTCCGGGATGCGCACGGTGTGGATATTCCCGGATTCCTGCTCGTGTGCGTACTTGAACAGGATCGAAAAGGTATCCGCCTTGTTGTCGAGCAGCTTTTGATACGCCGCCGGCGCCTCGTCGATGCTGAACACGTGGCTTATCAGCGTGTTGATGTTGACCTGCCCGGTGGCCGCCAGATGGAGATACGCCTCCATGTTTCTCGCGATAGTCCACGGGACATAGGCCTGCGGGTAGTCGATGCCTTCGACTTCATAGTCCTTGTCGTACCGTCCGGCGCCGTAGGAGCAGGACATCAGTAGCGTCAGCTCCTTTTCGTAGTAATTGCTCCTCTCGAAGTCGTGCCCGATGTCCCCGACGATGACGACGCGACCGCGCTTGCGCGCGAGCTTGCCCGCCAGGTTGATCGGGTCGGTGGATTTCGTGCTTGCCGTGATGATGACGCCATCGGCGCCGTATCCGTGCGTGACTTCGTCGATCAGCTCCGGCAGGCGCGGATCGTCGGGCAGAAAGGTGTGCGGACACCCGAGGCCCTCCGCGACCTTCAGCCTGGCTTGTTGTCGGTCCACGCCGATGACCCTGACGCCGTTGGCGCGGAGCAGTTGCACCGCGATCTGTCCGAGCAGTCCGAGCCCGATCACGACGACGGTTTCGCCCAACTCCGGGTCGAGCCTCCTGAGGCCCTGCAGGGCGATGCTGCCGATGGTCGCGAACGCGGCGGCATCCAGTGGCACATCGCGCGGGACCTTCACGCAAAGATTTTTCGGCACGACCGTGTAGGAGGAATGAATGGCGAAGCCGCTGCCGGCCATGGCGACCTGATCGCCGACGTCGACGTGGGTGACCAGACGGCCTTTCGCCGCGACAATGCCCGCGGAGCTGTAGCCTATCTTGTTGTACTGCTCCAGCCGGTTCGTCACCTTGGTGTAGGTGGTGGCGAACCCCTTTCGCTTGATGGCCGTAAGCACCTTTTTCAGCTCCTCCGGCCGACGCAGGGCCTTGCCCAACAGGCTTGATTTCGCCGCCTGCAGCCTGGACAGTTCCGTTCCGGTGCTTATCACGGAATACTTGGTGGCGACCAGGATCTCGCCGTCGCCGCAAACGGGCGCGGGGAGATCGAATGACCTCACATCGCCGTCTTTCAGTCTCTGTAACGCGATTTTCATTTTATTGCCTTTCCGTCATCTTGATTGTTTCAATGCCAAACACGCCCTTCACCTCCGTCCCCTTCCGCAGGCTGTTCGCGCGCCACTGCGCGAGCGCCCTGCAGGATCGCGCGATCTCACGCGCCCGGTCATGCCTTTTCATACGTATCGAGCTGCAGGGACGACGTGTGCCTGCTGTTCACGACTATTTTCTTGCCGAAATAAACGACATCCCTCAGCGCGAAACGCTGTTTTGCGAACTCTCCCGCCAGTTCGCCGTAATCGGCAGCCGCCTGGAGATCGGTGTAATGGCGCCGGCGCAGCAGCTGCTTTGCCGGACGGACCACGTTCCGCTCCAGAAGACGGATCAGGCTGCGCGCGTTGGGATAGCTGACGAGCAAAAACCCTCCCGGCCTGACCAGGGTGGACGCAATGCCCGGGACCGCCAGCGGCCGGCCCAGCCACTCAACCACGCTCGACAGAATCACCAGGTCAAACGGGTCGCGCAGCGGCAGGCGCATGAAGTCCGCCTGGAAGAAATGTGCAGCACCCGTGTTTTTTTTCAGCATTTCGAAGGAGATGTCGGCGGCATAGCACTCGACGCCCGCGTGGGTTCCGGGGTCGAACATGGAATAAGCCCCGCAGCCGATTTCGAGCACCCTGCCGATTTTCGAGCGGGCGAAGACTTTCTCAATCGCCTTGGAAAATACCCGGGATCTCTCGCGATAATCCTCGCGACGCGCGTAACGGTCAGTCCAGTCACGGGCAAGGCCATCGAAGTAGCCGCGCACGGTTTTAACGCTTTCGCTCATCGGAATCTCGCGACATTGGGATATCTGGCCGTTCCCGTGGGCCCGGCGCCTGAACCGGGTTTGCGCGGCGACGGTCGGCCCGGCGGAACGGGTGCCGTCGGCGCCTTCGCGCCATCCTGGCTCTCCCAGTAACGGCGACCAAAGGCAAAGCCAATCACGGTCCACATGAACCACGCCAGGGTGGTATAGCTTAATGGCCTGAAAGGTATCGAATACAGGATATAGAGATTAATCAGGGCGAAAGCGAGCACGTCCATGGCCCACCCGGGTTTTCCCCTTCCGGTCCTCAGCAGCGAAAAGGTTTTCAGCCAGATGAAAAACAGCAGCAGGAGATAAATCAGCAGGCCGACGACTCCGTTTCGGCTCAATACGTCTATGTAGTCCGAGTGCGAAGGCGACTCGGTGAAATTTCCCACCATGATCTGCCAGGCGGGACGTTTCAGGATGTCGTCCAGCGCATAGGCGATGAGCTGACCGCGGTTGCTGCCAAGCCGTTCCATCGCGCCCAGGTCAACATCCTTGTCCTGCTTGGTTCGTGATACCTCGTCGGGGCTCGTCAGCACCACAATCTCGGACTGGAAGCGCTGCGTAAAGCGCCCATAGTCGAGCCCCAGGCTGGCGCCCAGCACGACCACCAGAACCACGAAAAAAACAGGCACGAATTTGCCCATTCCCCTCTTGAAGATGCCGACATAGATCATGCCGAACACGATCATCTGGATGAATACGGCGCGCGAAAGCCCGATATAAATGAGGTAAAGGGAAATAACCACCGTCACCATGCTGTATATCAGCCATACCGGGTTCTTTCTGGGCATCAAGTGATACATGAAGCTGGTGAAAATGATGTTGTAGAGGGCGATATTCGAGAGCGTTCCCGGATCGTGATACAGCCCGTACTCCCTGATGGACATGTTCGATCCCGCCCGAACGCCTCCGTAACCCATGACGATGGCGATCAGGTTGACGATCAGCGCGATGCATGTGCCTATCGACACTGCCCTCACGATGCGGTAATGGTCGTGCTCCACGCTCCCGCGAGCGGCAAAGAACGCCACGTTGTAGATGATGTACGAGTCCGCGATCCGCAGCATGAGATCGACGATCTGAATCGCGGAAATCTCGTCGACGAAAAAAGTGGCGATGATCGAGACCACGTTCCACGCAATGAAAACCTTGAAGAGACCGGCGTATGGCGCGCTGTGGCGCGCGTACGTGAGCAGGTACCTGCCGAAGTAGACGAACACGAATACGCCGGCGATATGCAACAGCGAAAAGGGCCGGCCGCCGACGGTCAGCAGCGCCTTGTTCCAGAACAGGTCAATCGCGGGTTTCGTCAGGAACAGAACGATGAGGGAAATGGTGATGAAACTGGACCGCTTCGCAGCCATGGTGTTTCCACCAAACACCGGAACGGCTGGAATGTTGCTGGCTGAAGCAGTCTTCATAAACTGTTGCATCGATGTTGGGGGATGGCTGCGCCAGTCACCGCCGGGCCGCCTCCAGTCATGTCACCGGCGACTCTCCCTGGTCGTCCGTCCAGAACCCGGCGCCACCCCCTGAAATCTGCGGTATTTCGTGGTTTTCTTGCGGCGCCAATGGTCCGAAAATAATAGCACAAGCCCCGAATTCCAAGGCGGGGCCGCGTGCAGGCATCTGCCGGGCCCGGGGGTCCGAGACGGCGGCCCCTGATCCGCGCTGGCGGGATCATCGCCCAGGCCTGCCGCCCGCCAGAACGGAATGAAACACGTCCGCCATGCGGTCCACCAGCCGGCGTTCGGTAAATTCCTGCTCATAGAGCCTCCGACTCTCCTCCCCCATGCGTTTTCTCTCGTCGGCATGGTTGCACAGGAACAATATCCTGCCGGCGATGCCCTCCACATCGCGCTTTTCCACGATAAAACCGTTTCTCCCGTCGATGACCGACTCGGTAATGGCGCCCTGGTCCGTCGAGATGACCGGCAATCCGGCCGCCATGGCCTCTACAATCGCCCACGGGTGGCCTTCCGGAGGATAGTACGTCGGAAACACGAACATGTCTGCCTGCCTCAGGAGATCGTATTTTGCGCTGCCCGACACCTTGCCGACGACCCTGATCCGATGATCGCGATACCGGAGAATCAGCTCCTCCATCTCCCGCTTGACGGCATCGTCATTCCAGTCTCCCGCAAAAATGAATTCCACGTCCTTGCGGTCGCGGCAAACCAGGGGTATCGACCGCATGACATCCAGAACGCCCTTGGTCCGCACAAAATTGGAAAGATACAGAACACGGGTGACCCGATCGGCGCGGTTTGCGGTCCCGGAGCCGGGCGGGGTCTCGAAGTCTCTGCCGTTTGGCACGACAAAAATCCTGTCCTCGGGCACGAGACTCTGAAACAGAGGTTTCAATTTTTCGCCCAGAACGATCTGCGCGTCCACGAAACGATGCACGGTCCGCACGTACCACCGGGTCGGCGCAGAAGCCCCATTGTACCAATTGCGGAAATTTCCCCCGCGCAGGTGGCATACGACTTTTCTCCCGGAAATCTTGGCGAGCACAATGAACACGGAATCGCGGAGGTATCCGATCGTGGTCTGGCTGATCGGGATGTACACGATGGCCGGCCGATGTCTCAGGATGAGCCACGCCAGCTGACAGTAGTGCTTCAGCGCCAGATATATGTTCCCGAAATCCACGGCGCCCAGGGTCGACAGATCCCTGTGGTCCGAGGTGTCCAGGTGGATCAGCCTGAACTTGTCTTTCAGCGCGGACCCGAGAATGATCTGTGTCGCCACGGAAGGCCCCATGTAAGGCGGCGGCACCGGGCCGAGAAAAATGATCTTGGCAGTCATGCGAGGCGTTTGGTTCCCGATGGAAACGGACAATGTCTTTTCATTTTCCGGGCCTGGAGCTTGCGGGATCGGGTCCGCCGGCGTTGAGCGCTTTCGTGATGGCGCGCACGAAACCCGACGCCGACCGCGCCAGGTTCACGTTGTTCCGTATGAACAGGCCCGCGTTCTTTCCGATTTCGCCGGCCGCATCCGGATTGTTCAGTATCCAGTCCACTCTACCCGCCACGGCTTCGTGATCCGCGAGATCCATGGCAAAACCCGTCTCGCCGTCTTTGACAAGGTCGCGTACCGCGCCGGCGTTCACCGATGCGATGCAGACGGCGCCCGCCGCCATGGCCTCCACCAGGACCAGACCCCAGATATCGTAATCGGTGGGAAACAGAAAACAGTTCGTTGCGGCCAAATACGCCGGAATCTGGTCCTTCTGGACGAAGCCCCTGAACTCGACGCAGTCCGCGATGCCGAGACGCACGGCCATCGTCTTGAGCGTATCCAGTTCGGGACCATCCCCCAATACGGTCAGCCGGAAGTCGGAGCGTCGGCGGCGAAGCGACGCGGCCACCTGCAGGAGCTGGTCGACGCGCTTGCGCGCCGTCAGATAGCTGATGCACAGGAGATTGTGGATGACGCTGCCGCGCGCGCCCGCGGCACGCAACCTGTTTGCCTCCGACCTGAAATACTCCGTATCGACGGTATTGATACCGATTTCCACATTTGACGGCGGCGCGCCCAGCGAGACGAGATATTCTTTCGCGGAAGATCCGTAGGCGATATGCCCCGCTGCCCTGCGCACCAGCGCGCGTCTCTGAATCGCGCGCCACGCCGGCACGCGCTGGGCGGGATGATGGGTCGCCCCGGACCATATCAGGAACGGCGTGCGGTCAAGCCAGGATCTTGCCCATACTTTCATGGTGGCGATCGAAAACCCGTTTGTGACGATGACGTCCGGGCACTCGGAGGCAATGACACCGAGCAGCCCCTTGTAGGTGAAGCTCACCTTTTCCGCATCAGCGTAATGAATCGCGTCGCTCTCGAGAACGCGATACGCGAATTCACACTGGCCCATATCGAGGCGGAATTTCCTGCGCTCGTATCCGGAAGCGCCGAAGACAACCAACAGCCCGATCCCCTGTGTTTCGAGCTGTCGGCGCAATTCGTTGAATAGCGGAACGCGATAAGGGTTCGGTATGTTCGTTATCAGCAATGCTTTTGCCGCTTCGGTCACGAATCGTTTAACCCCGCTTTTCTGCCATGGTCCGGGCTGGCGCGTTGACATGCCTCACGGAATCCATCGCCTGAACCACGCCATCAGAAAATAGATGTTCCACAACGTAAAGATGTAGTTCTGATTGCCGGCCTTCGTGGCCCGAACCTGCGCGCGCAGCCTCTCTTCGTCGAACAGTCCCGTGTCGCGGCAGAACCGCGGGAGATTCTGTTCGACGTAGTTCAGAATAACGTCCCCGGTCCACTCATAGAGCGGCACACAGAACCCCTGTTTGCGACGGTACAACGTCTGGCGCGAAAGAACCGGCTCGAGCGCCTTTTTCAAGACATATTTTGGCTCACCGCCCCTGATCTTCATGCCGCCGGGAACCGACATGGCGTAGTTGACCAGCCCGTAATCCAGGAACGGGGTACGTATCTCGATGGAATTGGCCATGCCCAGACGATCGGCGCGATAAAGGAAACGGTCGGGAATGATGTGTTTAAGGCCAAGAAACGACATCCAGTCCGCGTAGCCGCTGTGCCTGCCATGCAGCGGCAGCTGCTCGAACTGCGCGCGAAGACGCGCGATCAGCTGGTGCGAATCCAGGGCCGCCATGCGCTCGGCATAGGCCCGGCTCAAGAAGCTCTTTTTCGTCGCTTCCTTGAAACCGCTCGCTCCGCCCCAGAAAAACTCCTGCCCGATAGCGGCGCGGCTCAGCAGTTCGTAGAACGGCGAACTCTCGTCAAAATGCCGGAACAGGGAAACCGCCGTCCTTTTAAGTGTCGCCGGCAGACCGGCGAACAGGCGGTAGTAAGGATAGAAACGTGCGTATTGCTGCCAGTGCCGGTAGCCGCAAAAAAGCTCGTCGGCGCCGTCGCCCGTCAATACCACGATCGTCCGGTTTTCCCGCGCAAGCTGCGAAATGAAGTAAATGGGAATGGCCGTCGCATCCGCGAGCGGCTCGTCGAAGATTTCGACGATTTTCGGCAGGAGATCGCGCAGGTCGTCCGGCCGGACCATCTTTTCGTGGTGGCGCGTATTGAACTGTCTCGCGATCCCGCGCGCATGCTCGAGTTCGTCGTAACCCGCCGCATTTTCGAAGCCGATGGAGTAGGTCGTGACCGGAATCGAGCTCTGTTCCGTCATCAGCCCGACAATCGCGCTCGAATCCACGCCGCCGCTCAGGAATGCACCGACCGGCACGTCGCTGACCATCCGCAAGCGCACCGATTGACGGAGTTCTTCGAGCAGATAATGCTCAAGTTCATCGGCGGGCGTTTGATCGAGGTTGCGGTATGAAATCTCCCAATACGGCTCATACGCCTTGATGCCCTGCTTTCCGACCCGCATCTTGTAGCCGGGATGGAACTTGTGAATGTTCCTGAACATCGTCTGCGGCGCCATCAGCCCGTTGAAGGTCAGGAAATGATACAGCGCCTCTTCGTCGAGTTCGGCCCTGACCCAGGGCAAGGTCAGAAGCGCCTTTATTTCGGATGAGAAGGCAAAGACGCCTCCCGCCGTCGTGTAATACAGGGGTTTTTTCCCGATCCGGTCCCGGGCCAGAAACAATTCTTCCTTCTGCGCGTCCCAGATGGCAAAAGCGAACATGCCGTTGAACTCGTCCAGACAGTGCTCACCCTGGCGGTCGTACGCCACGTGCAGCACCTCGGTATCGGAATCGGACAGGAAGCGTTCGTCGGGCATCGAGTCCCTGAGCGACCGGAAGTTGTAAATTTCTCCGTTGAAGACCACCACGGATCCGTGACGGCCCATCATCGGCTGGTGCCCGGCGCTGGTAAGATCGAGGATGCTGAGCCGCTGGTGGCCCAGGCATATTCCCTGGCGTGGGTCGCTCCAGATGCCGGTATCGTCCGGACCGCGATGTGCGATGGCGGCGTTCATTTGCCGGATCAGCCGGGTCTCATCGCGGAGGGCGATCCCGGAAAAATTGTAAATGCCATTGATGCCGCACATATGCCTGGAAACACACCGATAGCATCGGACAACCTTTCAGGGTTGCGATGCGGGCTGAGGTTGTGAAATATCCGTTACGGAAAAGGGTTCATCAGGACGGCTTTTGATTGTCGATCCGTTACGGTCAAATAGCGTGACTTTCAAAGTAACGGCGGCTTGCGCGAGGACTGGCCTTAAGGGATGTATTGGGATAAGGCCGCCGGACAGGGTTGGGATCCGCCGTGGATAAATTTCTATTTATGTGCCGCCGGGCCGAAATCTCCTCCAAAACAATAATTATCGTCCAGCCGGGGCCAGCATAGGGTAAACACCCGAAAAATTCAACTCAAAACATTCCATAGAATCAAGGAACTTGCCTCTCCCGCGGACGGGGAGATCAACGTTGTCGCGCAGACCCTGCGGTCCCGGTCAGCGGCGGTGGCTGGTTGCCGCGTCGCAGAAGCTTCCTGTGACCTGTGCGCGGCCGGAACAAGCCGTCGCGTTGCCATGCAAACGCGCCCGCCGACCCGACGATCGCCGCGGTTTCAATCCCGCGCCGACAAGACGACCGGGATCCATTGCCGGCCGTCATCGCCCGTGACGCCGGTCGCCTCCGGTGCCGGCATTCCCCGGGCCACGGCGGGTGTCAGGCACCGATGTCTCGAGCGATGAAAACAGATCGACCCAGCTCTTCCTGAAGTAATCCAGGGTAAACTGGCCGGCATACTCTCTGCCGCTGACCGCCATATCGGCGAGCTTCTGCCGGTCGTTCAGCAGATCGGCGACGAGAGGACCGAGTTTTTCAAAATCGTCGCATATCAACTGACCCCCCTTGTCCAACAGCTCCCGCATTCCGCCCTTGCCCGAACCGACAACCGGGGTTCCGCACAACATGGCCTCGTGGGCGGTGCGACACCAGCCTTCGTTGAATTGCGACATGGTGAGAACCAGAGTTGATGCCTTCAGCAACCTGAGATAGTCGCGGTAAGGCAGATACAGCTGATGGATGGGAAGATCCGTTCCGCCCTTTCCGGTGGCTACGAACGTGACATCCAGGTCCCTGAGCGCATGGTAAGACTCGAGGTAGCCCTTTCCGGGCCGCGCGTTTCCAAGGTAGACAAGGGGTTTGTCATCCATCAGCCCGTGTCTTTGCCTGAAAGACACAAGCTCTTCCCGGCTGAAGTCGAACATCGCCAAGTCAAACGAATTATAAATCACCACGACGTTGGAACATCCCGCCTCCTGCAGGAGGTTCTTCCAGTATTCGGAGACGACGATGACCGTGTCCGCAAGCGCGATCTTCTTGTAGAATTTCCTCGTGAAATAGCCGTTGAAAATCCGGTTATCGAAACCGGAAGTATCCAGATGATGAAAAATCACCAGATGCTTCCGGTCCCGATCGAAGGGGGCGAACGCCGTCGAGTACATGTCCCTGACGACAACTTCCCCCTTGAACGAGGTATTTCCTGCTTTCAGGATATACCCGGCGAGCTGGGCGATCCGTCTCAGCCTTGACCTGGATTTTCCCCTGGACAGGTAAAGAACCTGCACGTCATGCAGATCCTTTATTATGTTCCTGGCATGGGTGTCGTAGACATAGCCGCCATCCTGATAGTTCTGCTCCACCCATACCGGCGCCGAGCCGGAAATAAGCCACTCTACCTTCATGTCCGGAATCCGGTCTTCAGATTTTCCAGCGGAACCGCTCCCGGCGGCGGACCGACATGCCTCCAGCCCGCGTCCGGCGATGCGATCACGCGAATCCCGGTCGGCGGTTCCGCAATGGATTGCGAAAACGGCGCCACGAGGCGACCCATTGTTGCGCGTGCATCGTCGATTGCCGGTGATCTCATGGCTCCCTAAAAAATGCGCAACGATGACGCCGGGACCAGGAAATGCGGCGTATGCCGCCTGATGCAGTCGTTCATGCGCCGCATCCGCACAAACCTTTCAATCAGGACCGCGGGAATGTCCGTGGTCACGAACGGAACCTCGAACGCGAACCGGTTGAACCGGTACTGGACGTTGATGTATTTTTTCCCCAGCCAGCCGAAGGACGATGGCAGGGTAAAACCGGAATGCCGGCAAGCGAGTCGTGCCGCCTTTTCCAGCACGATGTTGCGCGCGACCCCCAGGTTGGCCTCCACAGGTATATATAAAGTCTTGCTCTGGAGCAGGGCCGAGAGCGTGTCGCAAAAAGATTTGTAGAATCGATCATACCACGACAGGATTGCCCTCCTTCCGGGCGGATCCTTGAACCAGGCGGATCTCCACTCGA
>JBFMBB010000061.1:0-15282 GCA_040755435.1 Pseudomonadota bacterium
GGTTGAGATCGGCGGCGGAACGCAGCGTGTCGCCGGCCAGCATCCCGAGACCGCCGGCGTAGGTCGGGATCTCGTTCTTGAGCGCGATCTCCATGGAGAAGTAGGCGGTGCGCGGTTCGTGGATGAACTCGTAGAGCATGGTTGTCTCCTCAGGTTGCGCGTCCGCGCGCGTACGACTCAATGAACTGCGGCACAGCTTGGCGCCGGCACTCGCGTTCCGCGACCACCGCACCGCGCTCCAGCCCCCGCGCGGCCAGATGTCCGGTCAGCGCGTTCACACAGACCTCCCCGGCGCGGCCGGCCACTTCCATTCGAGTATCTCCGGCATGTCCTGGCCGTGGCGCTCGATGTACTCACGGTGCTCGATGAGCTTGTCGCGCATCTGCTGCCTCAGGTTGGCGGCCTTGTAGCCGAGCTTCGGCACGCGGTCGATCACGTCGGCCACGAGATGGAAGCGGTCGAGGTCGTTGCGCACCGCCATGTCGAACGGAGTCGTGGTCGTGCCCTCTTCCTTGTAGCCGCGTACGTGCAGGTTCTTGTGATTGGTGCGGCGATAGGTGAGCCGGTGGATGAGCCAGGGATAACCGTGGTAGGCGAAGATGATCGGCTTGTCGGTAGTGAACAGCCCGTCGAACTCCCGGTCCGTGAGCCCGTGCGGATGCTCCTCCCGGGGTTGCAACGTCATCAGATCGATGACGTTTACCACGCGCACCTTGAGATCGGGAAGATGGCGGCGCAGCAGATCGACCGCCGCGAGCGTTTCGAGCGTTGGCACATCGCCGGCACAGGCCATGACCACGTCCGGCTCCCCGTCGGCGTCGCTGCTGGCCCATTCGAAGATGCCGATCCCGGCCGCGCAGTGCTTGATGGCGGCATCCATGGCGAGCCACTGTGGCTGGTCATTTTTACCGGCAACGATCACGTTGACGAGATGGCGGCTGCGCAGGCAACAGTCGGTGATGCACAACAGCGTGTTGGCATCGGGCGGCAGGTAGACGCGGATGACGTCGGCCTTTTTGTTCACCACGTGATCGATAAAGCCGGGGTCCTGGTGCGAGAAGCCGTTGTGGTCCTGGCGCCACACATGGGACGTCAGCAGGTAGTTGAGCGAGGCGATCGGCCGCCGCCACGGAATCTCCTTGCTCACCTTGAGCCACTTCGCGTGCTGGTTGAACATCGAGTCCACGATGTGGATGAAGGCCTCGTAGCACGAAAACAGCCCGTGCCGGCCGGTGAGCAGATAACCTTCCAGCCAGCCCTGGCAGGTGTGTTCGGAGAGGATTTCCATGACGCGCCCGTCGGGCGCGAGATGATCGTCCTCGGGCAGACGCTCGGCCACCCAGGCGCGATCGGTCACCTCGAACAGCGCCCCCAGACGGTTGGAGGCGGTCTCGTCCGGCCCGACGACACGGAAATTGCGCGCCTCGCGGTTGAGCTTCATGACATCGCGCAGGAACCGGCCCATGACGCGTGTCGGTTCGGCCAGCGCCTGTCCCGGTTGCGGGACGTCCACGGCGTAGTCGCGGATATCGGGTAGCCGCAGATCCTTGAGCAGCAGGCCGCCGTTGGCATGCGGGTTGGCGCCCATGCGCCGCGCGCCTTCGGGCGCGAGCGCCGCGAGCTCCGGTTTCAGGGCGCCGTTGTCGTCGAACAGCTCCTCGGGCCGGTAGCTCCGCATCCACTGTTCGAGGAGTTTCAGGTGCCCGGGCTTGTCGGCAAGTTCACCGAACGGGACCTGGTGTGAGCGCCAAGAGCCTTCGGTCCTCTTCCCATCCACCTCTTTCGGGCCGGTCCAGCCCTTGGGCGTCTTGAGAACGATCATCGGCCAGCGCGCGCGCTTGATGACGCCGCCGGCGCGCGCCCGTTGCTGGATCGTGCGAATCTCGCCGATCACGGCATCGAGCGTCGCCGCCATCTGCTGATGCATGGTCTCGGGCTCATCCCCCTCGACGAAATAGGGCTGGTAACCGTAGCCCAGGAACAGACTTTCGAGTTCCGCGTGCGGGATGCGCGCGAGCACGGTGGGATTGGCGATCTTGTAGCCGTTCAGGTGCAGAATCGGCAGCACCGCGCCGTCGGTGGCCGGGTTGAGGAACTTGTTCGAATGCCAGGCGGCCGCGAGCGGCCCGGTCTCGGCCTCGCCGTCGCCGACGACGCAGGCGACGAGAAGACCGGGGTTGTCGAAGGCGGCGCCGTAGGCGTGCGACAGGGCGTAGCCGAGCTCGCCGCCCTCGTGGATCGAGCCCGGGGTCTCGGCGGTGACATGGCTGCCCACGCCGCCGGGGAAGGAGAACTGCTTGAACAATCGCTTCATGCCCTCGACGGTCTGCGGCACGCTGGGGTAGAACTCGCTGTAGCTGCCTTCGAGCCAGGCATTGGCGACGAGCCCCGGCCCGCCGTGACCGGGGCCGGCGATATAGATCGCGTTCAGCCCATGCTGCCTGATGACGCGGTTGAGATGAACATAGATGAAGTTGAGTCCCGGGGTCGTGCCCCAGTGCCCGAGCAGTCGCGGTTTCACGTGTTCCAGCTTCAGAGGTTCCTTGAGCAAGGGGTTGTCGAGCAGATAGATCTGCCCGACCGAAAGATAATTCGCCGCCCGCCACCAAGCGTCGATGCGGCCCAGTTCGTTCGCGGACAGCGGACCCTTCTCGACCTTGACCTGAATTGCTACCTCATTCATGACATGTCCTCCTTGCGACGGATCGCTTCATGCGGCCGCGTCACGGCCACGGCCTCCCGGGCCAGGATGGCGGCCTCGTCCACCGGGATAACCCAAATCTCCGTCCGGCTCTGCGATCGGTTGATGCATCCCTCGACTCCCACGGTCGCACGATTCGCCTGCGCATCGAACATGATGCCAGCCCATTCCATATTGGTCAGAATCTTCCTGCGCACAGGCGGGGCGTTCTCGCCGACACCACCGCCGAAGAGAATCGCCTCGGCGCCGCCGAGCACCGCGAGATAGGCGCCGAGATACTTGCGTGCGCGGTGACAGTACATATCGATCGCCAGCCGCGCCTCCGCGTCATTGCGCGCCAACAGCCGGCGCATGTCGCTTTCGTCGGCCACGCCTTGCAGGCCGCAGTTGTAATAGAGCAGGCGCTCGATCACCTCCGGGCTGAATACCTCGCGCCGTTGCAACCAGGTGATAACGCCCGGGTCCGTGTCGCCGCCGCGGGTGGCCATCATCAGACCCTCGAGCGGCGAAAAACCCATCGACGTGTCGAGCGGGGTGCCGCGTTCGACCGCGGTCATGGAGCAACCCGCGCCGAGCTGGATCGAGATCACGCGTCCGCCCTCGGGCACGTCCGGCCGCAATTCCCTCCAGCGCCGCCACAGCGCCTGGTGCGCGATGCCGTGGAAACCGTAGCGGCGCAACCCGTGCTTGTATGCGAGGTCATGCGGGATCGCGTAGCTGCGCGCGGCCTCCGGCAGATCCGTGTAGAACGCCGTGTCGAACACTGCCACTTGCGGCATGTCCGCGCCGAAGAGCGCGCGACAGGCACGTACCCCCGCGAGTGCCGGCGGATTGTGCAATGGCGCCAATGGGATAAGGCGCTCGACCTCGGCTTCTGTCTCTCTGTCCAACAGGCAAGATGCAACGAGGCGCGGTCCGCCATGAACAATACGGTGTGCCACCACCGCCACCTCCTCGATGCCGTGATCCTTGAGAAAGCCGTGCAGAATACCCACTAGGCCATTGCGGACGTCGGAAAAATGCCCGCGCGCCAACAGCGATAACGCTTCACCCGTCGCGACAAACGCCGCCAGTCGCAGCGAGGAACTGCCCGCGTTGACGGTAAGAATCACCTGATCTCTGTTCATTACGTCGCCCCGCTACCGGTTACCGCCGCGCGCAGCCTTTTCCAGGGTCATCAAGAACCCGAACGCCGGGTGCTTGAACTGGGCGTGTCGCAACACGTCCCAATAGTCGCGCAGGTACTGCTGCAGGAACTTGACCACGTGGCCAAGTTCCATGGCGTGATAGCCATGGCTGCCGGCTTCGACCGTGGAACCGAAGGCGGCGAGACGAACCTGGTGACCGGACGGCAAGCTGGCCACGCCGTTGCGCAACAAGCGTTCGACGACCGGCGCGACATGCTGCTCGGCACAGCAACCGAAACTTACCAGCACGGCGCGCAACACATGTGGATCGCGCGCCGCACGGTTCAGCTCGGCGCGCCCCTCCTTGACCTCCCCGATCATCATGTCTACCTGATCCGCCGGACAGCCCAGCGCCGGATCAATTGTCGTCATCCAGCGTTCGCGGCCTCCCGTCTTGGCCGGCAGCAGGCGCCCGGCGCCGGGAAAACGGTACGCCAGCACATCGAGATCGGTGGCGGTCTCGATGCCGTGCCGCGCCGCTTCGAGCACCGGGTACTCGGTGACGGTGAAGTAACCGTTCACCTGCAGGTAGGCCTGCACCAGCGCGACGGCGTTATCCATGACCGGCCTTCACTGCCGGGATACGCGGCATGCACGTCGTCCTTCGGCCTTTGGCGCGCTCACTCGCGCGCGAACTGCCTTGCGATCTCAGCCTCGGCCTCGCACCAATCCTCCAGCTCGTGGCCCGGAGCGAAACCGCGGCGCTCGGCACAGTAATACGCTTTCACGGCGATCAGGCGCTCGCGTTCCTCGGCACTGATAGGTGCGTGGCGCACGTCATCGCTGGTGCGCCGCGTGGCCTTGGCGGCGGAACCCGGCGCGGCCTGTCTCGAAGATGAAGGCTTTTCTGTGGTAGTGATGCTGTTGCGCTCAGTCATGGTCAAACCTCCGTGAGTAAAAGATGTGG
Source organism: Pseudomonadota bacterium (assembly GCA_040755435.1). Classification (GTDB taxonomy): domain Bacteria; phylum Pseudomonadota; class Gammaproteobacteria; order Acidiferrobacterales; family Sulfurifustaceae; genus Sulfuricaulis. Next base: position 4,796 of record JBFMBB010000061.1, read on the forward strand.
ATGCTTCCCGACAACGCCCGCCGCCTACGACCGCGTCCAGGCGAATACTGCCTCGATGCCTTCCCTGGCGCCCGGCGCCTGGATATGCAGCGCGATGCGATAAGGACCGGGGCCCGGCATGGAAAAATAATTGCCATAGGTGGCGCTGCCGGCGATGATCATGGGCTCGAGTTTCTTCGTTACCTTGAAACGATCCGGGCCCGTGAGCGTCGCACTGACCTTGGCGCGGGTGATGCGCGCGCCGGTCTTGTCATCGAACAGCGCGACCGTGAGATGGTTCTCGCCCACCGGCACGCCGCCGTGCATTTCGCTCTCGGGATGCCCGGGCGGATGCCCGCGCACCAGCTCGGCCGGCAAGATGCCGAAATAAACGGCAACGCCGTCCACGACCTGGCGATAGCCACCCGCCGCCACGGCGGCGGGTACGATCACCAGTAGCCCCACGAGCAGCCACCCAAGTCTTGTTACGTATGCCGTCGTCATGATGCACCTCCATAAGGAACAGCAGCAGTCGGAGGTTTCCAACCGCCGGCAACACCACCTACTTCTTCGAACCTCCAGCCGATGGCTTCATCATCTCGTCCAGACGCTTGCGCATCTGATCCATCTGCTTCTGCATGTCGGCGTCCATCATCATGCCCTTGCCCGTCATGCCCGACATCATTTCCATCATCTGCGACATCTGCTTCATGCGCGCGGCCATTTGTTTTTGCTGCTCGGCACTCAACTTGCCTCCCTCCATCTGGGCCCACATGTCCGTCATCATGCCGCTCATGTCGTGCATCACGCCGGACATCCGCTGTGCGCCCGGCCCGCCCATGCCCTGCTGCCCGCCCATCTTGCCACCGCCATTCTGTTGTGCACCGGAACCCATCCCTTTGCCGCCGTCCATCATGCCGCCTTTCTGATCGCCCATCATGCCCCCGCCCATCTGGGCATGAGCGGGCAGCGCCAGCGCAAGCCCCAGCACCAGCAGGCCCGCTCCCAACCTGTTACACGTCGACTGTTTCATGGTTTTGCTCCATTGCTGTGGGGATTGCTCCCCGATCGTTATTGCGTCCCGTGACGGGACGCTCCTTTTGCGGATCAACCGGTTCCGAAATCATTGCCGCCGTACCGACACCGCGTTCTCACGGCAGCGCGCGCTTCATGCCGAAGCGCGGAATAAACGCCGGCGTGCGCGCCGCGTAGCGCCGGTACTCCGCGCCGAACTCCGCTTCCACCTCGCGCTCCTCGCGCCGGGCAAGATGCACGTACATGAACACCAGCACCGGAAACATGGCGAGCGTCAGGATCGTCGGCCACTGCACCAGGAAGCCCAGCATGATGAGCACGAAACCGGTGTACTGCGGATGGCGCATGCGCGCGTACGGGCCGGTCGTGGCCAGCGTGCGGTTCTTCTGCGCCGCATACAGCACACGCCAGGCGTTCGACAACAGAATGAAACCGCCGCCGATGAACGCGAAGCTCAGCAGGTGAAACGGCCCGAAATGCGGATTGGCCTTCCAGCCGAACAACATCTCGAGCAGATGCCCGGCGTCGTGCGAGAACCAGTTGACGTTCGGGAAGCGGCTCTGCAGCCACCCGGAAAGGAGATAGATCGTGAGCGGAAAGCCGTACATCTCGGTGAACAGCGCCACCAGGAACGCCGAGATGGCGCCGAACGAGCGCCAGTCGCGCTTGGTCTGCGGCTTGGCGAAGCTGTAGAGAAAAATGATGAACACGGCCGAATTGATGACCACGAGCGACCACAGGCCGTAGGCAGGGGCGGAGGTGGCGGGGTTCATGGCTTGTCTCCTTTCTCCGCGCCGTGATCATGCCCGCCGTGGCCGAAGAAATGCAGCAGTGGACAGAGGAGCAACAACGCAAACGGCAGGATGCCCAGGGCATGGGCGCGGTGCTCGGTGAAAAGAAAGAATGCGGCGATCGCGAGAAAACCCAGCAGCGCGAGCCCGCTGCGCGAGCGCCACAGGGACCGGGGTTCATTGCCGTGTCGTTCGTCGTGCGAGTGATCCATGATCTTCGTCTCCCACGGTTTCAGCCGGGTCGGCCGGATTGCCGGTTGTCCAGGGCCATCAGATTTGTATCGCCGCCCGCCTGCGATGGAAGACCGCCCGTGGTGGCACGCTGCCAGGCGGCTTCGCGCGGCACGTGCCGGTCGTCCGCGAAGGCGGCGGGAAACTGCAGAGTGAACGTGGTAACGCCGTCCGGCACGCTCTCGACACTCACGCGGCCGCCGTGTAACAGCATGACCGACCGTGTGATCGCCAACCCGAGACCCATGCCGTCGTGGAAACCGTCGCGCGCACTGTTGATGCGATAGAAGCGGTCGAAAATGCGACCGAGGTGCTCGCGGGGAATACCGCGGCCGACGTTGCTCACGCTTACCGTGACCACGCCACCGTCGTCACGCGCGGCCTGCAACCTGACCTCTCCACCCGATGGAGTGTGACGGATGGCGTTAGACAGCAGGTTGCTCACCGCGCGCTGCACGAGCAAACGATCCGCCGTGACGCGCCCCTCGCCCCCGCACATGACCCGCACGCCGCGTTCCTGCGCGTGCGCCTCGTAGAAATCAGCCAGTTTTTCGAGCTCGGCGCGCAGGTCTATCGTCTCGGTTCGGAGCGTCACCTGCGCGTGGTCCGCCCTGGCGAGAAACAGCATGTCGGTAATCATGCGTGACAGGCACTCGAGTTCCTCGAGATTGGATTCGAGCACGCGGCGATATTCATCCGTGGTGCGCGTGCGCGTAAGCGCCACCTGCGTCTGGCCCATGAGGTTGTTGACCGGGGTGCGCAGCTCGTGCGCGAGGTCCGACGAAAAGCCCGCAAGACGCCCGAACGAATCCTCGAGACGCGTGAGCATCGCATTGAACGCCACGGCGAGTTGCCGTAGCTCCGGCGGGGAATGGGCCTCATCCAGTCGTTCGCCTAGATGGCTTGCCGAGATACGGTAGGCCGTACCGGCCATGGCGTGCAGTGGGCGCAACCCGCGGTGGACGACGACAAACCCCGATAGCGCCGCGGCCACGCCGGCCAGCAGCAGGACCAGAAGAAGGTTGCCACGGTAGGCCGCGAGCAGTCCCTCGTGTTCGACGGTGTCGAGCGCGAGCGCAAGGAGCAAGGATTCGCCGTTGGTAGCCAAGTCGGCCCACGCGCTGAGCGTGCGATACCGCGTGCCCCAGGCGCTGTCCCACACCCCGGTTGCCCTCGGTGTCATCCCGGCCGGAACCGCGTTGGCGACCTGTTCCGGCGGCGGGCGCAGGCGCGTGTTCGAAAACAGCGTTGTGCCATCGCGGTCGAGCAGCGCCACATGCAGCCTGGCGTGGCCCACCAGCGCATCGCGAATTCGCTGCTCGCTGGCGATAACTTCTCCGCGGGTGCGCATCCCCGCCAGCATGTGGCGCAACAGGTCAACCTTGCCAGCGAGTTCCACGCTGTCTTGTTCCTCGAAATGGCGCTCGAGCGAGCCATACAGGTAGAGGCCGGTGCCTGCCAGAACCGCCGTCGACAACAGCGCGAACAGCAGGCTCAGGCGCAGCGTCATGGAAGTGCGTTCGAGCATCGTCACTCCTCCCGCTCCTCAAGCACGTACCCCATGCCGCGGATCGTGTGGATCAGCCGGCGCGCGAAGGGATCGTCGACCTTGGCGCGCAGTCGGCGCACGGCAACCTCCACAATGTTCGTATCGCTGTCGAAGTTCATGTCCCATACCTGCTCGGCGATCAGGGTGCGCGAGAGCACCTCGCCGCGCCGGCGCATCAGCAACACGAGGAGCGTGAACTCCTTGGCCGTCAGCATGATTCGCCTGCCCGCGCGTATTGCCCGTCTCCGCAGCAGGTCGACCTCGAGGTCCGCCACGCGCAGGATCTCGGGCTCGTGCGCCACGCCCCGACGGATCAGCGCGCGCACGCGCGCCAGCAGCTCCGAGAACGCGAATGGCTTGACGAGATAATCGTCGGCGCCCAGCTCGAGCCCCTTCACCCGCTCCTCGACCTTGTCGCGCGCGGTTAGGAACAGCACCGGCGTTTGCTTGCCCTGGCGACGCATCTCGCTCAGCACCTGCCAACCGTCGACGCCCGGCAGCACCACGTCGAGCACGACGATATCGTATTCGCCGGTGAGTGCGAGGTGCTGGCCATCGAGGCCGTTGCGCGCGACATCGGCCACGAAACCGTTTTCCGTGAGTCCCTGCCGCAGGTAATCGCACGTCTTGATTTGGTCTTCCACGATCAGAACCCGCATGTTATTGCATCCATTCTGACACCTCTCGGCGAGGCGCCCTGCAACCTTGCAAAAATGTAATCTCCGGGTCAGGCTGGCGTTCGCGTGCATCGTCTACGATGGGCTTGCTATCGGAGATATCCGGTAGGTTCACCTTTAACACTTTTTTGAGGAGACCATCATGAAGACGCTGCGTACCCATCTCATTTCCCTCGCCATCGCCGGTGCATTCACTGCCGCGGCGCCCGCGTTCGCCAACCACCCCATGGCCAGCCCGAATCTGGGGACACCGGTACACGATGGAAGCGCCGACCGCACCATCGCGCTCGGCGCGGACGCAAAGTGGGTCAACGTGACCGGGGGCGAAACGATCAAGTTCGTCGTGGGCGGCAAGAGCTTTTCCTGGCGCTTCGATACGTTCAGCACCAGCCCGGTGTTCGAACTCGACAAGATCGCGCCTGCCGGCATGCTCGACGGTCGTTCGATCAAGGTCTACGTCTCGCCTGACCCGCAGCAAACGTCCGGTTGAGCAGCTCAGGCACCCACGCAAAACGGTCGTCGACATGCGGGGAATCAACGCGCTCCGGATGCCGCTTTCACGGCGGCGCCGGGGCGCGCTCTCATCTTGGCGCCTGACCGCGAACGCAGCCGGGAAAGCCATAAGGAGGCGAATCGGGAGGCAATTCATGGCTGCCTCCGGGCGTCGGCCTGGCCCCCGGGGACGGCGTCGAGCGGTCGCAACGCCCGGCGCGCAAGCCGCCAGGCATAAAGCATCGCCGCGATGCAGGCGATCGCGATTATTGCCGCCACCGCCGCAACGAGCGAAACGCCGTAGCGCTGGAACGCCCATACCGCCAACCCGGCCATCGCGGTTCCAAAAATCGCCAGGCCCCAACACATGCCGCTTGTATGCCACACACTCATGTCAATCACTCCTGCCGGTGCGGGTACGACACCGCACCAGGCTGTTCACCATGACTTCCCTCTCGCACCCGCGCGCGTGATCACTCCACGATCAGCCTGCCGCGCAGCATGCCCATCTGGCAGGCGAATTCGTATTCACCGGCTTTGTCCGGCAGGAATTCGACCGGGACCGTCTCGCCGGTCGGCAGGCGCGCGCTCTTGCTGAAATCCGGAAACAACACCATCTCCGAACAAGCCGCGGTCTCCTCGCGCCGGAAGTTCAATCGCACCGGCTTGCCGTGCTCGACCACGATCACGTCCGGCGTGTAGCCACCCTTGACCAGGATCATCGCCTCCTGGTAACCGCCGGAAGTCGCGGCAGCGCGCGTGCCCTTCATGCGCTTGAGCCAGAAGAACCACACGATAAAGGCGATCAGGGCAACGCCCAGCAAAGTCACGATCCAGCGGTCCGGTGTCATGCGGCGCTCTCCTTTGGCCTGAAGTAACGCAAACGATTGGCGTTGGTCACCACGGTGACCGAGCTGAAGGCCATGGCCGCCGCCGCGATGAGGGGCGAGAGCAGCAGACCGAGAAATGGATACAGCACGCCCATCGCGACCGGCAGGCCGAGGGTGTTGTAGACGAAAGCGCCGAACAGGTTCTGATAGACATTGCGCATGGTGGCGCGGCTGATCTCCATCGCCGTGACCACGCCCTTGAGGCTGCCCTTGATCAGCGTGATGTCGCTCGCCTCGATGGCGACATCGGTGCCGGTGCCGATGGCGAAACCCACGTCCGCCTGTGCCAGCGCCGGCGCGTCGTTGATGCCGTCACCGACCATGGCCACGCGCTTTCCCTCAAGCTGCAGCTTCTGTATCTCGTGCGCCTTGTCCTGCGGCAGCACCTCGGCCAGCACCCGGTCCACGCCGACCTGGCGCGCAATGGCGTTGGCGGTGCGCGCGTTATCGCCCGTGATCATGATGACCTCGAGTCCCATCGTGCGCAGCGCGGCGATGGCGCTCTTCGAGTCGGGCTTTACCGTGTCGGCGACGGCGACCAGGCCCGCGGGCTTTCCGTCGATGGCGACGTACATGGGTGTCTTGCCTTCCTCGGCGAGACGCTCCCAATCCGGGGCCAACTCCCCGATGTCCACGTTGCGATCGCGCATGAGCTTGGCATTGCCGAGCAACACCATGCGTCCGTCCACCTTGCCGCTCACGCCGTGGCCGGGGATGGCGACGAACTCCGCCGCGGCGACGAGCGCGATCTGTTTCACCTCCGCCCCTTTGACGATAGCCTCGCCCAGCGGATGCTCCGAACCACGCTCGAGCGAGGCGGCGTGCCGCAACACCTCGGCGTCCTTGAAATCCGGTGCGACCACGACGTCGGTCAGCGCCGGTTCTCCTTTCGTGATGGTCCCGGTCTTGTCGAGTACGACGGCATCGAGCTGCTTCGCCGTCTGTAGCGCGTCGCCCGAACGGATGAGGATACCGTTCTCGGCGCCCTTGCCGATCCCCACGGTCAGCGAGGTCGGCGTGGCGAGTCCCAGTGCGCACGGACAGGCGATGATGAGCGTCGTCACCAGCACGATCGTGGCGAAGACGAAACGTGGCTCGGGACCGATCACGTACCAGACGACGAACGAAGTGACACCGAGGATCATCACCGCCGGCACGAAGTAGCCCGAAACCTTGTCGACCACGCGCGCGATCGGGGCCTTGGAACCCTGTGCGTCCTGCACCATGCGAATGATGTTGGCGAGCGCCGTGTCCTTTCCGACCTTGGTGGCGCGAAACCTGAAGCTGCCGGTCTTGTTGAGGGTGGCGCCGATCACCTCGTCGCCGGCGTGCTTCTCCACCGGGATGGATTCGCCGGTGATCATGGATTCGTCCACGGCGCTCGATCCCTCGATCACCTCGCCGTCGACCGGGATCTTCTCTCCTGGACGCACGACGACGATATCGTCAACGATGACCTCCTCGACCGGCAAATCAATTTCCTTGCCATCGCGCACCACGCGCGCGGTCTTGGCCTGCAGGCCGATGAGCTTTTTGATCGCCTCCGAAGTGCGCCCCTTGGCTTTGACCTCGAGCGCCATTCCCAGCACCACCAGTGCAACCACGACTGCAGTGACATCCCAGAACACCTCGGCCAGTGCCTCTGACGGAAACAGTTGCGGGAAGGCCACCGCCACGACGGAATAAAGGAATGCGGCGCTGATGCCGATGGCGATCAGGGTATGCATATTCGCCGACCGATGCTTCAGCGCCGACCACATGCCGGTGTAGAACTGCGAGCCCGACCACAGCATTACCGGCAGAGTGATCAACCCGAGCAAGCTCCACACCACGCGCCGTTCCACGCTGCCCATGGGCATCCACTCGCGCAGGCCGGGGATCAGGTCCGGGTAACTGAAGCCTATGACCGGGAGGGAGATCACGGCCGCAAACCAGAACTTGCGCATGAGCGTGCGATACTCCTGTTGCCGCTCCTGCTCCTGCCTGTCGACGCCGGTCTCGGTCGCGGCCGGCGCCTCCCTGGCCTCATAACCGCAGGCCTCGATCGCGCGTTTCAAGCCCTCGAAGTCGATCACCCGTGGCTCGTACACCACGTCCGCCTGCGCCAGCGTCGGGTTGACGCTGGCCTCAAGCACGCCGGGCGTCTGCGTTAACGACTGCTCGACCGCGGTCACGCAGGAAGCACAGGTCATGCCCTCGATCGCCAGCCGCAGACGCGCGGTGCCGGGCGTGAAACCGGCTTTGCGGACGGCTTCGAGCAATGGCGCGACCGTGGTGCGGGCCGGGTCATAATCCACCGCGGCCACGCCGGTGGAGAGATTGGCCGCGGCATGCGCCACGCCCGGCAGCGCGGTCAGGGCGCGTTCGATTTTCTGCGAGCAGTCGGGACAGCGCATGCCGGTCACCGGGATCACTACGTGCTCGCGCGCCGGTGAAGCAACCGCTTCACCCGGTTTCACGTAGCCGCCCGGATTGGCGTGAAACTTGTCATGGCAGGCCGGCGAGCAGAAATAATAAGTCTCCCCGGCATACTCCATGCGTGCTGCCGCCTCGCTTTCCCTTACTGTCATGCCGCATACCGGATCGGTTGCCATCGTCATTCCTTATCCTTCGAGAAATCACTGACTCAGCTGTTCGTCAGCGCTTCAGCATGTCCTCGCGCTTCTGCAGATATTCTTCACGGCCGATCTCGCCACGCGCGTAAGCCTCATCCAGCAGATACAACGGCGACTTCGCTGCCTCGCTTGCTGGCGAGACGGTGGACATATGGCCGCCGCGATCGCCACCGTGCCAGAAAAATCCGATCATCAGCGCCACCATCACAACCAGCATGGCGACTCCCGCGTCTCCTCTCTGATAATGCTTGGTCATCTTTGCTCCTTCCCGGTTGTACTTCAGGAATTCGGGGTTTAACCTCACGGCATGATCAATGAACAATACGTATGGCTCACGTGGGCCTCCGCTTTCCTCGTGCCTTGGGCGGCGCTCTATCTCGCCCTCCCCCTACAGCGCAAGACCATGCTGTGGGCCAGCCTGTTCACCGCGCCGTTCGGACTTACAGAGCCGCTGTTCGTGCCGGCGTACTGGAACCCGCCGAGCCTGTTCAATCTCGCACAACGCATCGGCTTCGATATCGAAAGCCTGATCTTCACCTTCGCCATTGGCGGTGTTACCTCCGTGCTCTATACCGTGCTCACCGGACGCAGCACCCGGTCCATGGCCACGCACGAGAAACGCCAGCCGCTACACCGTCATCACCACAAGGCGCTGGCCACGCCTTTCATCGTCTTCCCGCTCCTGTACTTCTGTCCGTGGAATCCGATCTACGCGGGCATCGTCGCCATGTTGATCGGCGCCGTGACCACGGTGCTCTGTCGTCCCGACCTCAAGACCAAGACCTGGGTCGGCGGCCTGCTGTTCCTCGGCTACTACGTCGTGTTCCTCCTCGGACTCGAATGGTCCGCGCCCGGTTATATCGAGCGGGTATGGAATCTGGCCGCGCTCTCCGGTCTGCTTGTCCTCGGCATGCCCATTGAAGAACTCGCCTGGGCCATCGCTTTCGGTCTTTACTGGTCGGGTGTCTACGAACATTTCACCTGGCGCTCCTTGACGCGCGTGGAGCCGGATCGATCCCGCTCCGGGTGATCCTCAGCGGCGATGAAGCCGCTGGGGCGGTTCCGGCTTACTTCTTCTTTGCCGGCGCCATCGGCATGTCCTTCCGCATCTGGTCCATCTGCATGCGCATCTGGCCCATTTGCTTCTGCTGGTCGGCGTCCATCATCATGCCCTTGCCCATCATGCCGGACATCATCTCCATCATCTCGCCCATCTGTTTCATCTGGCCCGACATTTTCTTCATCGCGTCCGGTTTCATCTGGCCGCGTTCCATCATGCTGGACATTTCCATCATTTCACCCGACATGTCGTGCATCATGCCGGACATCTGTTGCATGCCAGGGCCGCCCATGCCGCCGTTCTTGCCGTCCATCATGCCCGGCCCGCCATGTTTTGCGGCATAGACCGGAACCGCGAGGGCGATTCCCGCGATCAACAACACTGCACCAACTTTGCGTAACATCGTGTGTTTCATGGTTTGCTCCTTTTGAGTTAATCGGATGTACCGAGTTTTGTTATACATCGTTTAATGAAGACGCATCCGGCCATGGCGTTAAGATTTCATAACGTTGTTCCACTCCCGGCCACGACAATCGGGACAAAGACGCATCAGGTTGTAACGCACGGCGTACACCACGCCACCAGCGAAGGTGGACACCGTAAGACCAATGAGGCCATAGACGAACACGCCCAACGTGAACGGCTTGGCGCCGGGCTGCAGGCCGGCGAGGTTGAGCCCGTGAAACCAGGCATTGAAGAAATCGATGGTCGCCGCCGACGCGATGGTGAAGGCCGCGGCACACGCGCTATAGAGCGCCGCGAGCGTCAGCGCCAGTGCCGTACCCACCGTCCACGGATTGAGTCTTGTCATGTCCATCTCCTTCAATGCTCGTCACTGCTCGAGATCGCGCCTCTTCCGCTCGAATTCCTCGCGGCTGATATCACCGCGGGCATAATGCTCCTTTAGGATGTCGAGCGCGGATTTCTCACGCGGCGAACCGCTGCCTCGTGGTCCATCGGCTAACCACTTCGTCAAAACCACGATGCCCGCGATGATCAGCACCCAGAACAGGATCATCCCGATTCCGCCGAATCCCATGCCCCAGCCTTCCATATTCATGTCTTACCCTCCCGATTCCTATCTTCGCCACGAGCCGGGGCGATTCGGACCTTGCATCGTCTTGCCCCGCATCCACTCGGCGCAGAATCAACCTGCGACCAGTTTGTC
>JBFMBB010000062.1:0-15208 GCA_040755435.1 Pseudomonadota bacterium
TCACCCCAACCTACATGTCTTCCGGGCTGTTTACTCCCGCCAGAAAAGCGGGTTTAATTTGCGCCCTTTGCTGTCTCCCTGAACCGGAAATCATGGCTCTCATCGTTCAGAAATACGGTGGCACCTCCGTCGGCAGCCCCGAGCGCATCGCCGCCGTGGCCGAGAAGGTCGCGCGCATGCGCAGGAACGGCGACAACCTGGTCGTGGTGGTTTCCGCCATGAGCGGCGAGACCGACCGGCTGCTGAAGCTGGCCCGGTCCATCAACGCCGATCCGTCGCCGCGCGAGCTCGACGTGCTGCTCGCCACCGGCGAGCAGACCACGATCGCCTTGCTGGCCATGGCGCTGGAGAACATCGGCTGCCCGGCGCGCTCCTACACCGGCCACCAGGTGCATATCCGCACCGATAACGTCTACGGCAAGGCGCGCATCCTCGACATCGACGAGTCGCGCGTGCGCGACGATCTGAACAAGGGGCGCGTGGTGGTGGTCGCCGGATTCCAAGGCGTGGATGAGGAGGGCAACATTACCACGCTGGGCCGTGGCGGTTCGGACACCACCGGCGTGGCCATGGCGGCGGCGCTCAAGGCCGACGAATGCCAGATCTACACCGACGTCGACGGCGTATACACCACCGATCCGCGCATCGTGCCCGAGGCTCGGCGCCTGGACCGCATCACCTTCGAGGAGATGCTGGAACTGGCGAGCCTCGGCTCCAAGGTGCTGCAGATCCGCTCGGTCGAATTCGCCGGCAAGTACCGGGTTCCGTTGCGCGTGCTGTCCTCCTTCGCGGAAGGGCCGGGCACGCTCATTACCTATGAGGACAACAATATGGAAGCGCCAGTCATTTCAGGCATCGCCTTCAATCGCGACGAGGCCAAGCTCACCGTGCGCGGCGTGCCGGACAAGCCCGGCATCGCCGCCCATATCCTGAACGAGATCGGCAAGGCCAACATCAACGTCGACATGATCGTGCAGAACGTGGGTGCCGACGGCACCACCGACTTCACCTTCACGGTCCACCGCGGCGAATTCAAGAAGGCGCTGGAAATCCTGAAGCGGGTGGCGCAGGAGCTGAAGGCGCGCGAGGTCAGTGGCGACGACAAGATCGTGAAAATCTCCGTCGTCGGCGTCGGCATGCGCTCGCATGCCGGCATCGCCAGCCAGATGTTCCAGACCCTGGCGGACGAAGGCATCAACATCCAGATGATCTCCACCTCGGAGATCAAGATTTCCGTGGTGGTGGACGAAAAGTACCTGGAATTGGGGGTACGCGCCCTGCACAAAGCCTTCGGACTCGAAAAAAGCAAGTAAACATCCGCGTTTTAACCCCTCCAAAGCTGGCATAGAAGCTGCATAGATACAGGCAAGGCAGGCGAAGACGGACGGATAGGCAGGATTTTCCTGCGATATCCGTAAGTTAGCACTACGCCTTGCGGCCGGGATGGCCGTGGGCGCGTGCCAGAAACGCCGACTATGTCGTATCGCCTGCCGCCAAGGGGAAACTTTGCCGGAAATTCGTCAGGGAGACGCCGGCAAGCGATCTTGAGGAGCCGGTTCGGCCAGGGGTGGGCGATCGGGTAAACGGAAAGGGAAAGTTATGGAATCAGGTAATACCGAAAGGAGTGCAGAACAATGCTGATACTTACTCGACGCATTGGCGAAACCCTCAACATCGGCGACGATGTTCAGGTCACCGTGCTTGGCATCAAGGGCAACCAGGTGCGTATCGGCGTCAACGCGCCCAAAGAGGTCCCCGTGCATCGCGAGGAAATCTACGAGCGCATCAAGAAAGAGAAAGAATCGGGCCAGGTCCATCCCATGCCGGGCCTGGCGCACGGCGGCGGCAAAGGTTGAAACCCGCCGGGTTTCTGCTTTACCTGCCGTGAACGCGCAGGTATCCTTGCAGGCGCATTTGCGCTTGCAAGGAGAGATGGCCGAGTGGTCGAAGGCGCACCCCTGCTAAGGGTGTATACGCCAAAAGCGTATCGAGGGTTCAAATCCCTCTCTCTCCGCCAGCTTTATCCCAAGGGGCCGTTTTTCGGCCCCTTGGGATAAAGAGTGTAATTTGATGGATTTGAACCTGAGAAGAGGTTCAGCATTTCCCGGCCAATCCGGCCTTTTTCATTCCCTTCCGTGTCCAGTATAATGCGCCGCCTGTTTCAGGCTGGTTTTGCGCCCGCATGAGTGAGCCACGGTGACGGGTAGCGCGCCAGGGTCATGGATGACCGGCTGTTAGGACACCAGGGACATGTTGAACGAATGGAAGATTTTAAATTGCGCCCGTAGCTCAGCTGGATAGAGTATCAGGCTACGAACCTGAGGGTCGGGAGTTCGAATCTCTCCGGGCGCGCCATAACGAAAGGGGGCTCACGGGCCCTCTTTTTGTTTTTTTTCGACGGATGTGGCTGGCCCCCGCCGGCCCAATGTCGGTAATATTCTGGAAAACAAGAAAGTTTTGCACGTCTGGCACAGTAATTGCTGAATCCTGCGAAGTAACCGAATGATTTCGGGGCAGTCCGCGAGGGCGGCCCGATGCCCGGAGGATGCCGGTCACGACGGACCGGAATTTTCGCCGCCGGAAATCGTCAACATGACGGGGACTTTGCAAGGGATCGACAGACCCGCTCTATGATTCGACTGTTCAAGCACTATGTGCCGTTACCGCTTTTCCTCATGGCTGTTACCGAGGCGGTGGTGCTGTTTGCCTCCATGTATATCGGCGCGGCGGTGCGTTTCTCCTGGGAAGACCCCAGCGACATCGAATCCCTCGGTCCCATATTCCCCCGCGCCCTGATTTTTACCATCGTGATGCTCGGCATCATGACGGCGTTCGGCCTGCATCGGCGCGACGTCAAGCAGGAAGGTGAATGGGGAAGTCTCGTCCGCTTCGTGGCCAGCTTTCTCGTCGGCCTGGTGGTGATGCTGCTGGTTTTCTACGTTGTCCCGCACCTGCATCTCGGACGCGGCGCGTTCGGTATCGTGTTCCTCCTTGCCTTTGTGGGCACGGCGCTGACCCGGCTGGTTTTTGTAAGACTGTTCAAGCTCGATGCCATGCGCCGGCGCGTGTTGCTTCTGGGAGCCGGCAGCCGCACCGCCAAGATCGAGGGGCTGGAGCGAGACGAGCAGGGGGAGCGCAAGTTCAATCTTGTGGGCTGTTTGCCTCTGAATAATTCGGAATGTTGCCTGGATCGCACCCGGGTATTGCACGACAAGGGGTCGATCCTTTCCATCGCCAGAAAGTACAAGATCGACGAAATCGTGGTCGGTGTGCGCGAGCGGCGGGGCGGCGGCCTGCCGGCGGACCAGCTGCTGGAATGCAAGCTTGCCGGCATCGAGGTTGTCGATCTGTCGTCCTTCTTCGAGCGCGAGACCGGCCAGATCCAGGTCGAGTCGCTGAATCCGAGCTGGATGATATTTTCCGACGGCTTCAGCCGCAGCCCGCTGAAGGACGTGTCCAAGCGCATGTTCGATGTCGGCGCCAGCGGCATGCTGCTGTTGCTGACCCTGCCGGTGATGCTGATCACGGCGTTGCTGATCTGGCTCGAAAGCGGCGGCCCGATTTTTTACCGCCAGGAGCGCGTGGGCGAGAACGGCCGGGTTTTCAGGGTGCTTAAATTCCGCAGCATGCGCCAGGATGCCGAGCGCGACGGCGTGCCGCAGTGGGCCAGGAAAAAAGACGACCGGGTGACGCGCGTGGGCCGCGTCATACGCCTGCTGCGCATCGACGAACTGCCGCAGGTGTTCAACGTGTTCAAGGGCGACATGAGTTTCGTCGGCCCGCGCCCGGAACGGCCGTATTTCGTGGAGGATCTGACGAAGAAGATTTCCTATTATCCGTCACGGCACACGGTCAAGCCGGGGATCACCGGCTGGGCCCAGATACGTTATCCCTATGGCGCGACCGTGGAGGATGCCGTGCAGAAACTGCAGTACGATCTTTATTACGTGAAAAACCACACCCTGTTCCTGGACCTGATCATTCTTTTCCAGACCGCCCAGGTGATTCTCTTCGGCAAGGGCGCGCGCTGAAGCATCGGGCGCGGGAGAAACTACGGTCTTATCCTGAGCGGATACAGCGGCGCTTCCCTCCATTCTGTCACGCGATCGCCCTCGAAATAGACCTGCGAGGCGCCGTATTCCCAGACGTTTCCGGCGTCGCGATCGGGCGTCCCCTGCGCCGCCATGACCTCCGCTTTGGTTGAGCCCTTCCCGAAGTAAAGGTTTTCGGCCGTTGCGTGCCCGGGAACCAGGCTGACCCGCAGCGGGCTGTCCATGCTTTCTTCCCAGCCCGTGACCTTGCCGGCGGAAAAGTAGATTTTGGAGTTGCCGTAGTACCAGATATTGTGTTCGGTGCGGGTGGGCACGCCCTGGATTGCATAGACCTCGCCGAGCGAGGAGCCGGTCGTAAAATACCTGGTCGTCGGCATGGCTGCTTCGGCCTCTCTCCCTGCCGCCGGCAGGTCGGTCTGAGCGGCGGGCCCGGTTTCGATCGGAGCGTGGCCAGTCTCATCCCGGGGAGAGAATTGCCAGAGGTAGGAAAAGAATCCGACCGCCGCCAGGGCGGCGATGAGGCGGGCGCGATGCCTGGTGATCCAGGGCTTGATGTCGCCGGTGGACCTTGTCGCCGGTGCGGGTTCCGCTGATTCGGCCCCGGCAACCACGCCCTCCGCGGGGACGACCGGTGCGGGGTTCTCTGCAGCGACGGGCGGCTCCTCCGTCTCGACGGGCAGAGGCAGGACGCCAAACTTCGCGTAGTATTCGGCCAGTTCCTTGTAGGACTGGGTGATTTCCTTGGTTTTCTCCTCGGCCAGTTTCTTCTGGCGGGCGTCCTGCTGGAACCGGTCCGGGTGCCAGGTGTTGACCATTTTCTTATAGGCCTGGCGCAACTGTTTCCAGCTGACCCCGGGCTGAACCCCGAGTACGCGGTAGTTTTTAAGGTAGTTGTCGGTCATGAGCTACATCTTGCGCCGGAGCATCGTTGCATGGGTTTTCAGGCGGTTGCCAAGGACAGGTGGTCGTGCCCGGGTTCCCGGGCAGCCTCTACGGCAAGGTCGCGGCCCGGATTATGAATTATAAGGGTGGGGCGCAAATTTTACCCGACGCCGCCTGCTGCCGGTTTATCAGGGCGGAAATATAACTCCATGTTTCGCTATGAAATTTAACTGACGTTTTGCGGCAGATCACATTTATCGGGATTAACTGTATAATCCCCCGCGTCGTTTGTGGAGCGGTAGGACAGGAAGCTGCAGCACCGTTTTAACGGTGGTTGATCTACCGGTTTGTACTGGCCGGCAAACACACCGACATAATAACCGTCCTCGTAATACCAATAACAATTGCGCCAAAGCTGAACCTATCGGGGGATTCAGGCCGGTTCACGGCGCATTTTGTTGGGGCATAATGCATAAGCAGGTAAAAATGAATTGGTTCCGTGTTATTTCCGCATTGTTGGCAGGGGCGGTTTTGCTGGTCTCGGGCTGCAAATCAGTACCGGATGCTGCCGAGGGGGGCGAGGAGGTGAACCGGTTCGCCTCGCATCTGGAAGGCGATTATCGCATCGGCGTCGATGACCGCATCCAGATCACGGTCTGGCGCAATCCGGAATTGTCGACCACGGTGCCGGTGCGGCCGGACGGAAAAATCTCGGTGCCGCTGATCGGCGACGTGCAGGCGGGCGGCAACACCCCCATCCAGGTTGCGGCGATCATCAAGGAAAAGCTGTCGGCGTACATCCGTGAACCGAATGTCGCGGTCATTCTGACGGAGCTGCGCAGCCATGAATTTCTTTCGCGCGTGCGGGTAACGGGGGCCGTGCGCACCCCGCGGTCCATGCCGTATCGTCCGGGCATGACGGTGCTCGACGCGGTGCTGGAGGCGGGCGGCACCAATGATTTTGCCGCGCCCAACCGCACCAAGCTGTACCGCAAGAGCAAGACCAAAACCGAGGTCTTCGACATCGATCTCGCCGACATCCTTACCAAGGGAAAGCTCGAATCCAATTTTGACCTCAAGCCCGGCGATGTCGTGACCGTGCCTGAAAGAATCTTCTGACGCGGAGACGAACATGAGCCTGCGTCCGGAGCAAATCATCAAGCTACTCGTCCACGAGGCCTTCCATTACCGGAAGGCCCTGGTGGTCGCTTTCCTGTTCATCAATCTTTTCATGCTGGCGATCGGCCTGATCTGGCCGAAGGGCTACACGTCTTCCTCCACCATCCTTGTCGACGACAAAAAGATCATCCAGCCCCTGATGCAGGGCGCGGCGGTTTCCACCGAAGTCGCGGATCGCGCGCGACTGGCACGCGAAGTCATCTTCGGCCGGAAAATCATGGGCCAGCTGCTGGAGCATGGGGGCTGGATGAAAAAGAATCCCACGCCCGCGCAGCAGGAGGATCTCATCAAGGGTCTGACCAAGCGCATGGCGATCACCAACGTCGGCAAGGACCTTATCAAGATCGAGTACAGGGACAGCGAGCCGGAGCGGACCTTCAAGGTCACCCAGAAAGCCGCCGAACTGTTTATTTTCGAAAGCCTGGGCGTCAAGTCCGAGGAAAGCCAGGCGGCGTTCGACTTCATCGACAAGCAGACCAAGGAATATCACGACAAGCTCCTCAAGGCGGAGGAGCAGCTCAAGGAATTCCGTTCCGCCAACCTGGACGCCAGGCCGGGCACCGACGCGGACATCAGCGCGCGCCTGAACCTGCTTCAGACGCGCATCGAACAGGCGGGACAGGACCTCAAGGAAGCCGAGGTCAAGAAGACGTCCCTGGAAAAACAGCTCTCCGGCGAGGCTGAAGTCGCCACGGCCCTCTCCCGCGAAGGCCAGTTCCGTTCCCGCATTGCGGACCTGCAGTCGCAGCTCGAGACCCTGCGGCTGAATTATCACGACGATTATCCCGACATCGTCCAGCTCAAGCACCAGATCCAGGACCTGACCCAGGCCATTGCGGACGAGCGCAAGCGTCGCGAGGCCGCCAAGGCCAGCGGCAAGGTCGTTATCGACGAGGGCGTCATCAATAACCCGATGTATCAGCAGCTCAAGCAGGAGCTTTCCCAGACGCGCGTCAATATCGAGATGCTCACGGCGCGGATCGGCGAAGCCAAGCGGCAGCTGCAGCAGGAACTGGAACGCGGCAGACGCGTACATGGCGGCGAAGCGACGCTGTCCGAACTCACGCGCGACTATCAGGTCAATCGCGATATCTACCAGGACCTGCTGCGGCGCAGGGAAAACGCCAGGGTTTCCATGAGCCTCGACAAGGAGAAGCAGGGTCTCACCATCAAGATCCAGGAACCGGCCGTAATGCCGCTGACGCCGAGCGGCCTGCGTTTTCTGCACTTCGTGATCGGCGGGTTGTTGCTGGGCCTGCTGGCGCCGATTGGCATGGTTTACGCCAAGGTCCAGCTCGATCCGCGGCTGCGGCTGGCGACGATGATTTCGGAAAAGCACAAGGTGCCGTTGCTGGCCGCGGTTCCGCATTTGTGGGCGCCGACGGAAACTCAAGCCGTGCGCCGGGAGCTGGCGTGGCTCTCGCTCGTGCTGAACGTCACGCTGCTTGTCGTTGTGGCAACGGGCGTATTGCGTTTTGCGCAGGTGATATGACATGAGCAAGATCGAACAAGCCCTGAACAAGGCGCGCACCACGGGCGCCCTGAGAGTCGTGTCGCCCCAGCCGGCGTCTTCCGAAAAGACTTCCAGAGACCTGTCCGCCGCGAGCGGCGTGACGGCCCTGGTCGAGCAGCGCGCCAGCTCAAGCGAGGCCATCGCCCGCATGCAGGAGAGGGCTCCGCTCAGCAAGCAGGCCCTGGCCCATAATCGAGTGATCTATCCCGAGCTCGGTGAAAACGGGACCGTGCGCGCCTTCCGCGAAATCCGGACCAAGATCATCCAGAAATCCCGGGGGGACAACGCCATCGTCATGGTGACCTCGGTGGTCGGCGGCGGCGGGAGCAGTTTTGTTGCGCTCAACCTGGGGGTGGCGTTTGCCTTCGATGCCGGCAAAACCGCGCTCCTGCTGGACTGCAATCTCAAGAATCCCTCGCTGCAGCGCCTGATGGGGCGCGACGACGCCCAGGGCCTGACCGACTTCATGGAAAACCCGGATATTGACGTCGGCGATGTCATACACCCGGTGGGCATCGAACGGTTGCGCGTCATCCCCTCGGGTGGCAGGCGCGAAATACCCGCGGAATATTTCACCTCCCTGAAAATGAAGCGGTTGCTGGAAAGCATCAAGCAGCGTTACCGGGAACGGTACGTCCTCATTGACGCGCCGCCCATGACGGAATCGGCCGACACGCAGATTCTCGCGGACTTGTGCGATTACGTCGTGCTGGTGGTTCCATACGGGCGCGTGACGCATGCCCAGATTGACGGCTGTATCAAGGCGATCGGGGAGAAGAAGCTGATCGGAACCGTATTCAATGACGAGCCGTCGCCACCGGATCTTCGCTGGCTTCGAATGCAGCTGAATCCGTTCGCGGCGCTGCGGACGCTTTTTTCACGATAAACCGCGGCAGTTACCCAACGGCAAACAAAAAAATGGGCAGAAAAACAGGAAGGGGGAGCGGGCTCAGGCGGGCCGCGCTGGCGATCGTTTTTTTTGCGGCGGTTTCCCCCGTTCGGGCGGCGGAGTTCGCCTATGGCATCGGTTACTCCGCGACCCACAGCGACAACATCACGCGCACCCCCGACGACGCCGCCGCGCGCAGCGATATCATCCACAGCTATCTGGCCGGTTTCGCGTTTTCCGAGAATTCCACGAATTTTTATGCCCGCGTGCTGGCCCAGGCCGAGCTTCGCAAGTATCAGGACGATACCTACGGCGACGAGAGTCTCTACAACATGAAATCCAACCTGGTCTGGACGCTGTCGCCGCAACGTTTCACCTGGACCGTGGACGACACCTATGAGCAGACGCTGATCAGCACCACCGCCCCGGATACGCCGGATAACCGCGCCAATGTAAACGTTTTCAGCACCGGTCCCGACGTCTACGTCCGGTTCAGCCCGGTGCAGACGCTCGCCCTTGGCGCGCGCGCCGGCAATGTCTACACCGGCAAGGCCAATGCCGACAACGACCGCTTCAGCGGGTCGGCGCGCTGGTTGTATCAGGCGACCTCCAGCAATACCTACTCGCTCAATTACGAACTCCTGGACGTCAAGTACGACGATGCCGCGCTCAACAGCGATTACTCGAGCCACAACATGTTTCTCCGCGCCGATTACCGTCCTTCCCGTTCGCAATACAGCGTCGATCTCGGCGCGACCAGGATCAATACTGACCGCGGCGAGGATCTGGATGGCACGCTGGCGAGATTTTCATGGGCGCGCCAGCTGACGACGGATTCCAATTTCGGCATGTCGGCCAGCGGGGAATTCCGTGACGCCGGCGCCGATATCCTGACGGCGTCATCGACGGCCACCACCACCGCGGCGGCCCTGACGGCCGGTGAAATCACGAGCGACGTGTATTACGTCAAGCGCGGCAGTCTTTTCTACAACCGCCGTGGCGCCAGGTACGGGATAGACCTGTTCATGTATACGCAGGACCTGGATTACGAGACCAGCCTGCAGGACCGCAAGGAGAACCGCGGGATTCTCAATCTGATTTTTTTCCTGTCCGGAACCACGTCGGTGACGCTGTCCACGGACCAGATCCGCACCGAATACCGGGATATTGTCCGGCGCGACAGCGACCGGAATTCGGGTCTCCGCCTGGATTACCGCATGACCCGGAACGTCACGCTGGCCCTGGAGGGGCGGCGCGAGGAACGGTCGAGCACCATCCCGGAGGCGGAATACGTCGACAATCGCGCGTATCTTTCAATTCTGTACAGGAGCAGTCCGCTGTTCACTCCTGTCTACAGGAGGTGATGAAGGATGTATCTCGAGTATTTCAAGCTGAAGGAACTGCCTTTCCGGCTCACGCCCGATTCGGAATTTCTCTACATGAGCGGGGCGCACTCGCGCGCCAAGGCTTACATGGATTATTCCGTATGGAACCGCGAGGGTTTCGTGGTGATCACGGGGGAGATCGGTTGCGGCAAGACCACGCTGATCCAGAAACTGCTGTCGGAGCTGGACGAGAACGTGCTGGTGGCGAAGATCTTCCAGACCCAGCTCGACGAGGTCGAGTTCCTGCAGGCCGTGCTGGTCGAGTTCGGCCTGAACCCGTTCAATGCCAAGAAGGTGGAGCTGATCGACATGCTCAACACCTTCCTGATCGACAATTATCTCCAGCTCAAGCAGCTGGTGCTGATCGTCGACGATGCGCACAACCTGAGCCTGAAGGTGCTCGAGGAGATCCGGATGCTCTCGGGCCTGGAAACGCGCAAGGAAAAGGTGTTGCACGTCATTCTCGTGGGGCAGCCCGCGCTCAGCGAAATGCTCGACACCCCCGAAATGGAGCAGCTGGTGCAGCGCGTCAGGCTGCGGTATCACATCAAGTCGCTGTCCGAGAACGACATGCGCGATTACATTCATCACCGTCTGCGAATCGCCGGTGCCGCGGACCCCGAGACTCTCTTCGCGCAGGACACGTTCCCGGTAATCTACAAATACACCGGCGGCCTGCCGCGCCTCATCAACACCCTGTGCGACACGGCCATGACCGTGGCCTTCGCCGACAATCTCCGCACTGTTTCGTTGAGTGTCCTGAACTCGGCCATCGAGGAGCTGCAGTGGCTCCCGTATGCCAAGCGCGTGAACCGGCGGCGCGCCGGGATCGGCGTGCCCGGCAGGGCCGAGATGGAGACGTTGCTCCATGAAAATACCAAGGCGCTGGCAAACCTGGACAGGCAGTTCCTGCGCATGGATTCCGTGGCGCCGGCGCTGACTTCGCTCGCGAGCAGGCTGTCCACCATCGAGTCGCATCTCAAGCGCATAGCGGATTTTCTCGAGTCCACGCAGACCGACGCCGAGACTGCCAGAAAAAAATATATCAAGCAGGAGAAGTAATCTTGCGGACCGGTGGCACAGGCCGGCAGGCATCGCGACGGGGCGCAACGGAAAATCCGGCGGCCTCCACTGTTTCTGATCGCCCTGTCCGGCAGGACAGGGCAACGGCGACATCAGGAACGGATGCAGGATGAATTGTCACAGGACCAGCAAGGGATACGGCATGCAACGGCAAGCGGGGCTTCGGGCCGATGACGGCGTTGAAAGCAGGCTGGTAACGGCACAGGGTCGTGGTTCCCGTCGTTTGGGAACGGCCGTAAAAAAATGAAGTGCGAAGCCATGCTTTGCATGGCGGTAGCGTGCCTTGATGCCTGCGCATCCGGAACTGGCGGCAGCCGGAGCCGGCATCAGAATCAACTAGGCCAGTTGCGCCCCGGCGCATCCCGAGGACCGGGTCGCGGCGCCATAACGACGATCTCATGAATCACGGCAACCAGGTTTCACCGATGCTCGCGCCCAATGCGCTGACCATTGACGTGGAGGATTACTTTCACGTCGCCGCGCTCGCGCCCAGCATCCACCGTGACAGCTGGGGCTCGCGGGAATCCAGGGTGGTGCGCAACACCCGGAAACTGCTGGACATCTTCGGGCAGTTCGACGTGCGCGCGACATTCTTCGTCCTGGGATGGGTGGCAGAACGCTATCCCCGGCTGATCAAGGACATCGCCGCCGCCGGCCACGAAGTCGCCTGCCATGGATATTCACACAGCCTCGTGTACGAGCAGACTCCGGAAGTGTTCCATGAGGAAACGCGGCGCTCGAAGCATCTGCTCGAGGACATCACCGGATCCGCCGTGATCGGTTATCGCGCGGCGAGTTATTCGATCATCCGCGAAACCTTGTGGGCCCTGGATATCCTGGCGGAATTGGGATTTGCCTATGACTCGAGCATCTTTCCCGTGCATCATGACCGCTACGGCATTCCGGATGCGCCGCGGATACCGCATCGCCTGCTGACACCGAACAGGAAAGACATCGTGGAGTGGCCGCTGTCCACCGCCAACCTGTTCGGTTACAGGCTGCCCGTGGCGGGGGGTGGTTATTTCAGGCTGCTGCCATACTGGTTGACGCGCTGGGGGCTGGCTTCCATCAACCGCAACGAACAGAGGCCGTTCATTTTTTACCTGCACCCGTGGGAGATCGATCCGGAGCAACCGCGTGTCCCCGCCAGCCTGCTGTCGCGCTTTCGTCATTATACGAATCTGGGAAAATGCGAAGCCCGCTTGCAGCGCCTGCTCGGCGAGTTCCGCTTTGGCACCGCGCGGGACGGTCTTGCTCAGCTCGGCCTGCTGGGCTGAACGCGCGCGACATGTCCGCGTGCACCATGTTGGAGCACGGCGGTTTCAGCGGATTGCCCATCCGGCCCGTTACGGGATCCGGATTTGCCGGTGCCAAAATGTCGCCGGGCCGGGCAGTCGCTCACGCTGGTTCACCGGCGGGGAGAGCCGGTCGGGCATTCAAGGTATAATTGCAGACCTGACAACAAGATAACTTGCGTTTGAAGTCGCCCGGGGACAGCCGCACACCCGGTCCTGACGAGGCGGTTTCGACGACAACGCAGCAATAAACGGAGTGGGGGATGATACTCGTCGATACGGTTCTGGCCAAACGGCACGCTGCCGATAATCCCGTGCGCGTTGCCGTCATTGGCGGCGGCTACATGGCGCGCTGTATCGCCCTGCAAATCGTGACCGCCGTGCGCGGAATGCGCCTGGTCGCGATCGCCAATCGCACGGTGAGCAAGGCCGAAGCCGCCTACCGCGAAGCCGGCGTCACCGACGTCAGGCGCGTCGATTCGGTCGCCGCCCTGGAGCAGGCCATCGCACGCAACCAGTATGCGGTCACGGACGACGCCATGCACGTCTGCCGCGCGGGCGGCGTCGATGCGATCATCGAGGCGACGGGGCACGTGGAGTTTGGCACGCAGGTCTCGTTCGAGGCCCTGCGCAACGGCAAGCACGTCGTGCTCATGAGCGCGGAGGTCGATGCATCCGTCGGCCCGATCCTGAAAACCTATGCTGACCGGTCGGGCGTCGTATTCAGTTATACCGACGGTGACGAGCCGGGCGTCGGCATGAACCTCTACCGGTTCCTGGACAGCATGGGCTACAAGCCGGTGCTCATGGGACAGCTCAAGGGGATGCTGGACCGTTACCGCACGCCCGACACGCAACGCGACTTCGCCGCCAGGCACGGGCAAAACCCGTACGTCATGGCGTCGTTCGCCGACGGCTCCAAGCTGGCGCTGGAAGCGGCGATCATGGGCAATGCCACGGGTTTCGTTCCCAGGGTGCGCGGCATGCAGGGTTACCCGTGCGCCCATGTCAACGACATGCTGACGAAATTCAGCGCCGACGACTTCGCCCACGAAGGGCAGGTGGAATACGCGCTCGGCGCCGCGCCGCACACCGGCGCGTTCGTGATGTGCATGAATGATCATCCCGAGAAGCGCCGTCTCATGGCCTATCTCAAGATGGGCGAGGGTCCGCTGTACATGTTTTACACCCCGTACCATCTGCCGCCCTGGCAGATCGCGCATTCGGTGGCGCGCGCCGTGTTGTTCAACGATGCCACGATCACGCCGCGCGGCGCGCCGGTGTGCGACACGATCGCCTACGCCAAGCGCGACCTGAAGGCCGGCGAACGCCTGGACGGCATGGGAGGGTTCACGTGCTACGGGCTGGTCGAGCGATATTCGATCTGCAGCCGCGAGAATTACCTGCCGATGGCCATCTCGCTGGACTGCCGTCTCAGGCGCGACATACCCAAGGACCAGCCCCTCACCTATGCGGATGTCGAATTGCCGGCCGGGCGAATCTGCGACCGTTTGCGCGCCGAACAGGCGCAGCGCTTTCCCGTTTCCGGATAGCGCATGACCAACAACCGGCATCGCCCGCGCCGCGCAAGACCGCGCCCGATGACCGCAAAACAAATCGTGCAACTTATGCGAATCACGTCATACGAAATGGAAATCCCGAGGAGTCGTCCATGAAAGTAGTATTGTTTTGCGGTGGTCTGGGCACGCGCCTGCGCGAGCACTCCGATACGATCCCGAAGCCGCTGGTGAATATCGGTAACCGGCCGATCATGTGGCACCTGATGCGCTATTACGCCCACTATGGACACAAGGATTTCATCCTGTGCCTCGGGTATCGCGGCGACATGATTCGCGAGTACTTCCTCAATTACAACGAGTGGCTGACCAACAATTTCGTGATGTCGGAAGGCGGCCGCAAGATCGAACTCGAAAAGAGCGATATCCAGGACTGGCGCATCACGTTCGTGGACACCGGGCTGCACGCCAACATCGGCCAGCGCCTGCTGCGCGTGCGCGAGTACCTGAAAGGCGAAGAAGCCTTTCTGGCCAACTATGCCGACGGCCTGACCGATCTGCCGCTCGACAAGCACATCGCCGATTTCAACGCCAAGAAAGCCACCGCCAGCTTCATTGCCGTGCGCACCTCGCAGAGCTTCCACTGCGTGCATTCCGACAACGGCGGGGTGGTGACGAGTTTCGGCCAACTGGCCGAATCGGAGTTCTGGATAAACGCCGGATTCTTCTGCCTGCGCAAGGACATTTTCGATTACATCGAGGACGGCGATGAGCTGGTGGAAAAACCGTTCCAGCGGCTCATTGATCGCAAATTGCTGGCGGTCTATCGTTACAAGGGTTTCTGGCAGCAGATGGACACTTTCAGGGAAAAAATCGCCTACGACCGCATGGAAGCGCGCGGCAATTGCCCCTGGATGGTCTGGAACAAGGACTGATGCTCGACTTTCTGCTCAATCTCCCGAAAGGCCGCGCGCCGCGCTTCCTGTTCATCGGGGCCCACTGCGACGATATCGAGATCGGCTGCGGCGGCACGGCGATCGAGCTGCTCAAGGCCTATCCCGGCGCCGAGGTGCACTGGGTGGTTTTGAGTTCCGGGGCGGTGCGCGCGCGCGAGGCGCGCCAGGCCTCACAGGCGCTGTTGCGCGGCGTGCGCAACGCGCGCGTGACCATCAAGGATTTTCGCGAGTGCGTGTTCCCGTCGCAACTGCTGGAGATCAAGCAGTTCTTCGAGGAAATGAAGCGGATGATGCCGCCCGACGTGGTGTTCGCGCATTACCGCGATGACCTGCACCAGGACCACCGCGTGGTGGGCGAGCTGGTGTGGAACACGTTTCGCGATCACGTCATTCTCGAGTATGAAATTCCCAAATTCGACGGCGGCCTCGGTTCGCCGTCGGTGTTCGTGCCGGTGTC
>JBFMBB010000063.1:0-14884 GCA_040755435.1 Pseudomonadota bacterium
CTTATAATGATCCGCATCGCAAGCCCCGGCCGGCCCGATTCCGCTCCACGGGCCATATCTCCATTCATGCCGTCCCGCAAAAGGAGGTCTCGCCATGGCCATGATCAGCCCGAAGGTGGAACGCCATGTGGTGCTGCTGGATGAAAACAAGTCCGCCCGCGAGGCGGCTGCGCTCATGGTCGACAAGCATATCGGCTCGGTGGTGGTGACGCGCGCCTCGCACGTCATCGGCCTGTTCACCGAGCGCGACCTGACCAGCCACGTCATCCGCGAGCGCCGCGACCCGGACCAGGTCAAAATCAAGGACGTCATGCGCACCATGGTGCCGCGGGTGGCGCCGAACGAGACCGGCGAGACATGCATCGAGCTCATGAAGCAGTACCGCTGCCGCCATCTCATGGTCTACGACAACGACGCCTTCGTCGGCATCATCTCGCTGCGCGACCTGCTGGTGCTGTTGCTGGAGGAAAAAGAGGAACTGATCCGCCAGCTCACGAAATACGTGACGAGCTGAAGACGGATGTCGCCGGCCGCGAGCGCCGCCGCAGCATCCAGTAAATCACGCCCAGCGCCGTCGCCGCCAGCAGGTGCTTGAGCGAATGCCCGCTGACGATTTCCCCGGACAGCGCGAACAACGCCTGGTCGTAATGTTCGGCCAGCTTTGACAGCGCGTAAATCGCCAATGCCGCCAGCAGAAAGCCGCGGTCCTGCTGCGCGCCGCGGTACAGCGCCAGGACCGCCGGCAGCATGAGCAGGGGCAGGAACTGCACCAGCATGTACGGCCGCAGGTCGTCGGTGTAATGCCACCAGATGACGCTGGCGAGCCCGAGCACGATGGCCGGTGCCAGCAGGATTTTCTCCAGGCGCGGGTTCACATGATCGGCCAGCACCGCGACCGACAGCGCCATGAAGCCGATGCTCATCGGCAGCCGGTCCCACACCAGCGTGCCGTTGTCGGGCGAGAGGTGATAGTAGCTCGATCCCAGCGCCACCAGCACGACACCGCTGAAGCAAGTGATCCACGCCTGGCGCGCGCCCAGGCCTTCCCGCGCCGCGCACAGCAGGATGCCGGCGACGCCCACGGCAAGGAAGGCAAGATTGGTGATGATGTTGAGAAATCCCGGGATGCCCAGCAGCCCGCGGCGGTCGGCGAAATCGTGATACGCCGGGTCCTGCGCGATCGGCGGCAGCAGCCACAGGGTCCCCAGCGCCACCATTGCTGAAAAAATAATCAGGAACGCGCGTTGCGCGGTATGAATGACCCGGGCCCGGTTCATGCAATTCTTTCCGATAATCAGGACGTCCTGGCTGGAAAAGCCCCGAAAGCCTGTTAAGGTTAAACGATATCGCGACAATAAGAAGGGGGAGTTTTGGAAAGGCGTGTTCAGGAGCGTCAGGTCGTATCGCTTTCCGTGGAAATCCTCGATCCACCGCATCTCGGCAAGGTCCAGCTCCATACCCGCGATCTCAGCAAGACCGGCGCGTTCATCCTGCTGGCCCCGGAGCAATGCCTGCCGGTGGGGCGGGTGGTGTCGGTGCGCATGTCCGGCGCGCTGTGGGGCGAGAAATTTTCAACTCTTAGCGCCCGGGTCGTGCGCGTGACCGACGAGGGCATGGCCCTGCAGTTCCTCGACTTCGATTTCTAGAATCTACCCCCGGTAGGTTGGGGTGAGCGAAGCGAACGCCAACACTTCGGCGTCGTTGTTGGGTTTCGGCACTTTGTGCCTCAACCCAACCTACATATAGGCCCTGACCGTATCAGCCCGGCTTGCCCCAGAGCTGTTCCAGGCGCTGATCGCGCCCGCAGGAGTAGCGGTAATATTTATAGCGCAACGGGTTCTTCCGGTAGTAATCCTGATGGTACTCCTCCGCCGGGTAGAAGGTCGCGGCGGCGCGGATCGCGGTCACGACCGGTTTCCCGAGCCGCTTCTCGATCGTGGCCTTTGACTGCTCCGCGGCTTTTCTTTCTTCCTGGCTCCCGACGAAGATCGCCGTGGTGTAGGTGTTGCCGCGGTCGCAGAATTGCCCGCCCCGGTCGAGCGGATCGACATTGCGCCAGAAGACTTCCAGGAGTTTTTCGTAACTGACCAGTTTCGGATCGTAGGTGATCTGTACCACCTCGATGTGTCCGGTGTCGCCCGCCGAAACCTGTTCGTAGGTGGGGTCGGCTTTCTGTCCGCCGGCATAGCCCGAGGTGGTGGCGATCACTCCCGGCAGCGCGTCGTAGGGCGGCTCCATGCACCAGAAGCAGCCGCCGGCGAACACCGCCGTGGCTGTCGCCGTTTTGGCCTTTGCTGCCGGCTCCGCCGCCGTGGCTGCCAGCGCCACGCCCAGCGCCAGACCGGCCAGTGTCGTGACAAACTTTGATGATGTCTTGTGCATCGGAAGACCCTTGCGGTTTGGTCCGTGCGTCTTGTGACCGCTCCCGCGGTCATTGGTTGCCGCGCGACGGCTCGCCCAATAAAAAAGCCGCCCATCGGGCGGCTTTTGAATGAGACAGCGTTTATTTACGGTGAGTTGTTCATCTCGATCAGTTTGCATTCGCCGACGCCGGCCATGCCGGTTTTTTCGTCGACCAGCTGGAGTTTTGAGCGGGCGTACAGGGCGCCCATTTTGACTTCCTGCCAGACGAAGTGATTCTTGCCCGCCTTGGTGTCCACTTCCAGCGTGCTGTTGCTCTCGGCATGCGAGACCAGCGTGTGCTTGCCGGGGTTCACTGTCAGCAGGAGGTAAGTCTTGGCGGCGGTGGTCCCGACCTGTTTTCCATCCAGGTCGACTTCCATTTTCACGGCGCCACCCATGGATTCATTGCGGTAAACGTAGATGTTCGACTTGCCGGGCTGGACCTTGAACGACTTGGCGGCGACGTCTTTTTCATCGCTGGCCATGGGCACGGACGCACAGCCGGACATGACGCTGGCGACAACCAGAAATGCTCCCAACAACAGGTGTTTCTTCTTGACCATGTAATTTCTCCCTTCAGGTATCCCAAACAGGACAAGTTGAGTTAAGACCCTGGACGGGAAGTAATCAAGGCGCGGCCGGGACACGAAAAAACCGCCTGCCAGGCGGTTTTGGGGTGTCAGCCGGGATTGACGGAGGGTGCCGTTACGGCCGGAGCGGTGCGGTGCCGGCGCTGCCTGAAGCCACGGGGGGTTCCGTGGTGCTGGCCTCGGCCAGGACCGGCCGCGCCACCGGCGCATCAACGCTTTGGGTGCAATTGCTCAGCACCAGTTCCGGCGGGTCGACGGAGAAGGTGAACGGCGCGGCCTTGTTGAGGGCGGAGAGGCCGAGGATCTGGCGCGTGCGCGCCGGGAATACCGCCGCCTCGACATCGCGGATGGTGCAGCTGCCGATGCGCAGCTGGTTGATGGCGTAGACCGGGATGACGAGTTCGGTTCCGTTGGCCAGGATCGCGCGCAGTTCTTTCACGTACTGCGCCTGCTTGCGTTCCTGCAGGGCCGCCAGCGTTTGTTCGTTGATGGTCAGGTAGCCCGAGCCGGTATCGACCATGAACTCGCTCATGCCGAGATCGGCGATCTGGGCGTGGACGTAATAGGTGGCCAGGCCCTTGTCGTGCATCGGTACCGTGACGCCGAAATCGCCCGCTACCGCCGGGGACACGGCGAGGCTCAGCCCGAGGGCCAGACAGGAACGATGTAGCGCGGATGAGAACATGCTTCCCCACATGAGCGCGGCGGGCTTGGGTCTCCGGCGCGCGGTGTCGCGTAATGCTTCAGTACCTTCAATAGGAAATAGCGGAGGTTGGCGCAAAGATCAAGGAAACGGGGCGCGCCGGTGCGCGGATCGTGTGTAAACAACGCTTTTTAAAGGACAAGACGCATAAAAAAACCCATTCCCCGCAACGCGGGGAATGGGGTGTGGCTACTACTCAACTTCCAGGGGGAGACGGGACAAACGATTACTTGGTTTCCTTCGGCATGGTCTCGATGGCGGCGAACTCGGCTGCGTCGAGCTTGCCATCCTTGTTGGCATCGGCCTGGGTGAACTTGTTCTTCACCTCGGGTGATTTCTTGGCCTCGTCCAGCGTGAGCTGGCCGTCGCGGTTCGAATCCAGATCCTGGAACGAAGCGGCGCCGCTGCCGGCCCAGGCCAGACCCGAGACCGTCATCAGTGCCAATGCTGCGAGTGTGTGTTTCTTGATCATGTTGACCTCCTTTGTCGAGTGGATTGTTAACTGCTTCCGGTATTTACGAAGCTAGGTATTAGTAACAGACTCGCGGCGAAGGTTTCCATTCGCCCCGATTGGCGGCCTGCCAAGACTGATCGGCGGCGCGCGGCTCGCGAAAAAGGCCCGGGATCGCCCGGCATCGGGCGTTCCGGCGGTCCCGATAATAATCCTCGCTATTTGTGCCGGCTCCTGTATAGTGCCCGGGTTGCAGCGCACTTCTTGCAGACACTTCGGTGGTTCCTCCCAGTTTCTCCGGCAGTTACTCCCGCAAACGAATTCAGGAATGAACTGCAAAACATCGCAATTCAACCAACAGAGGTATTTTCGTGACTAATGGAACAGTAAAGTGGTTTAACGACGCCAAGGGCTTCGGCTTCATCACCCCGTCCGACGGCGGCAAGGATGTCTTCGTGCATCATTCCGCCATCCAGGGCAGCGGCTTCAAGTCGCTGGCCGAAGGCCAGCAGGTGAGATTCGAGCTGCAGAATGGCCCCAAGGGCCCGTCGGCGGCGAACGTTCAGCCGGCCTGATTCAGTTCTGCGAAAGCAGGTTCTGAAATGAAGACCCCGCCGAAAGGCGGGGTCTTTTTTTTTTGGGAAAAACTATTCCGGCGTGTCGATTTCCCGTTCCATGTCGCGCTGCATCTGTTCCCGCTGTTTCGCCATGATCTCCTCGCGGCGCTTGCGGCGCTTCTCGATGGCGTCGGGTTTCTCGGGGATGGAGTTTTCGCCGAACAGCACCTGCTTGAGATAGCGGGTGGCGAACTTCATCAGTTCCACTTCGTCGGTCAGCAGCTTCTGGAACAATGCCGGTTCGACGTCGTAGACGTCGTGGAAGAACGGGCTGGCGATGAACACGCGGAAATTGTCGAGGTCGTAGCTGGCCAGGTAGAACAGGTCCATGCTCTTCTGCGACGGCGCGCCCACGGTCGGGCCGCTGGAGCGCTTCTTGAGGACGATCTCGCGCCATTCCCGGGTCATCTCGTCGTACTGCTCCACGCCCTGTTCCTGGCGGTACTCGCGCACCGTGAGCGTGCGCGGCTCGTCGTGGCCGAGGCAGTGCTCCTCCTTCACCACGAAATAAAACTCCTCCGGCGTGGGTGAGCCGGTGGCGCGCATGGTGGTGGCGCCGAGGGCGTAGTAGCGGCACGCGGCCGGGCGGTCTTCGTACACGCCGCAGCCCTCGGGCGTGAGGAACTGGCATTCGGCGGTGCCGGGCTTGGTCATCATGCGGATGCCGGGCATGCCGTGCGCGTCCATGTCGAACGTGGTCGTGTGTTTCTCCAGGAACTCCGCCGAGGTCAGCCCGAGGCGGTTCTTCAGCCGCAGGATGTCGTAGGGCGTGAGCATGATGTTGATGTTCTGGCAGCACTTGTTGAAGCAGGCGATGCCCTTGCGGCAGCGGAACTGGAAGCTGTCGTCCAGGCCGAGCTTGATCGGCACGACCGGGCTCGACGGGCGCGGGTCGTGGATGGTGGGGTCTTTGAAATCCTGGCTCATGGCATCACCTCGAATACGGGCCGGCGGGCGTTCAGCCGGCATTTTAAACTCATCTCGCTAAAGACAAAGGGGTCCGGGTTTCCCCGGACCCCTTCATTTACTGCCTTACGGACCGATTACTTGACCAGCTGCACGTACGGGACCTTCTTCAGCTCCCACTTGTGCGTGTTGCGGTCGTACTTCGAGTTCACGAACACCTTCCAGTGGTCGTCGTCGATGAAGTTGTAATCCGCGCGGTAGTAGAAGCCCGGATAACGCGTCTCTTCACGGAACTGGATGTGCTTCATGTGCGCTTCGGCCGTGAGGATGCGGTGGTAGTTCTCCCACGCGCGCAGGAGCTCGTGCAGGTCCTTGGCGCGCATCTTGAGGGAGTCTTCCTTCAGCATCTCCAGCTTGGCTTCGCAGATCTCGAGCAGCTTGGCGTTGGTCTGGTAGTACGTCGCCACGCCCGCGCAATACTCGTCCATGATCTTCTGCAGACGGAACTGCAGCATCTTGGGCGTGATGTAGTGCGGGTTGACGTCGATCGCCGTGGTGTAGTCCTTGTGCTCCAGATAGGTCTTCACCGGGCGGTAGATCTCGTCCACCAGTTCCTGCACGGTGCGGGCCATTTCCGGCTTCCAGTCCTTGTTGTCCATCACGAACTTGACCATGCCCTTGGCGGCGATGCGGCCTTCGGCATGCGAACCGGAGGAGAACTTGTGACCGGAGGCGCCCACGCCGTCACCGGCGGTGAACAGACCCTTGACGGTCGTCATGGAGCGATAGCCCCAGCTCCATTCCTTCGGTGCGCCCACGTCGGTCGGACCGGAGACCCAGATGCCGGCGCAGCCGGAGTGGGAGCCCAGCAGGTACGGCTCGGTCGGCATGATTTCGGAAGGCTTCTTGTCCGGCTCGATGTTCTCGCCGGCCCAGATGCCGCACTGGCCGATGGTCATGTCGAGGAAGTCTTCCCAGGCTTCCGCCAGCAGGTGCTGCACTTCCTTCGGGGTCATGTTCTTCGCCAGGTTGGCGAGGGCGGTCGGCGTGTCCATCATGATCGGGCCGCGGCCGTCGCGCATTTCCTGCAACATGATGTGGTTGCGCAGGCAGGTGCCCGGAACGCCCTGGCCGTACTTGCCGAAGCGCTTCTCGTCCTTGATGATGCTGCCGCGCAGGGCGTTGTAGTCCTCGCCCGCGCCGTTCATCACCTTGGCCTTGAACAGCAGGAACCACGCGCCCACCGGACCGTAGCCGTCCTTGAAGCGGGCGGGCACGAAGCGGTTTTCCATCATGGTCAGCTCGGCGCCGGCCTCGGCGGCCATGGCGTAGGTGCTGCCGGCGTTCCACACCGGGTACCAGGCGCGGCCCGTGCCTTCACCGACGGAGCGGGGACGGAACACGTTCACCGCGCCGCCGCACACCAGCAGGCAGGCCTTGAACTTGTAGATGAAGAGCTTGTTCTCGCGCACCGAGAAACCGGCGGCGCCGGCGACGCGGTTCGGGTCGTTCTTGTCGTTGACCAGGCGCACGATGAAGATGCGCTCCTGGATGTTTTCCATCCCGAGGGCCTTCTTCGCGGCTTCGGCGACGATCCACTTGTAGGATTCGCCGTTGATCATGATCTGCCACTTGCCGGAACGCACCGGCTTGCCGCCCTGCGTCAGCGGCTTGCCTTCGTCGCCGGGCTGCTTCCACACCGGCAGGCCCCATTCCTCGAAGTGATGCACCGAGTCGTCCACGTGGCGGCCGACGTCGTACACCAGGTCTTCGCGGATGATGCCCATCAGGTCGTTACGCACGTAACGCACGTAGTCGGCCGGATCCTGCTCGCCGC
Organism: Pseudomonadota bacterium; assembly: GCA_040755435.1. Taxonomy (GTDB): domain Bacteria; phylum Pseudomonadota; class Gammaproteobacteria; order Acidiferrobacterales; family Sulfurifustaceae; genus Sulfuricaulis. The sequence continues at coordinate 7,508 of JBFMBB010000063.1, forward strand.
AGTAGGTGTTGATGGCGGACAGACCCTGCGCCACGGCGCCGGAGCGGTCGAGCGCGGCTTTGTCCACGAGCTTCACCTTGATGTTGACGCCCTTGGCCTTGGCGGCCTCGGTCCACTGTCCGATTTCGTAGGCGGCGCCGCAAGCGGCCATGCCGCCGCCGATGATGAGGATGTCGACTTCTTCCTCGACCACCTGCGGATTACCAAATGTTCCTTCTGCCATGATGTTCACCTTCTAGATTCGGCGATCGGGCCGGGGCACTCGTCCCCTCGCGGCCGGTCGCCGGTTGGTTGTTGAAATGGTTCAGCCGTTCACCAGCTGGCTGCGATCCGTCTTGTGGATGCTGTTGGCCGAGTAGAACTCGACATCGTCGATCTTGCTGATGTCGGCCTTGGGCTTGCCTTCATACGGCTTGATGGAGCCTTCCGGCGTGGTGCGGATCGGGAACTTGAAGCGCTTGATGTTGCCGTTGCGGAACTTGATGGTCCACATGATCGAGTCGGTGCCACGCAGCGGCTGCACCGAACCGCCGAGGGGTACGACGTCGGCGTAGTGCCGGCACTCGATCGCCTGTTGCGGGCAGATCTTCACGCAGGAATAGCATTCCCAGCACTGTTCGGGCTCCTGGTTCCAGGCCTTCATCGCATGGCCGGTTTCGGAACCGTCCTTGTCGAGCTTCATCAGGTCATGGGGGCAGATGTACATGCAAGCGGTCTTGTCCTGACCCTTGCAGCCATCGCATTTGTCGGTACGTACGAATGTTGGCATGGTGTCACTCCATCTAGCTTAAGGTTGCAATTAAAAAACGGTTTAAGACGGTTAACGAACTGTTGTTTCTGACTTTTGTTTCAAAAATCTATCGGGCCGAATGGCCCTTCAGCTCCACCTTGACGTTCTGCTCGGCGGAGAGACCGGCGTAGTACTTCTTCAGCACCGCCGCGACTTCCGGACGGCTGAACTCGACCGGCAGATCCTGGCCTTCCGAGAGCATGGCGCGGACCTTGGTGCCGGACAGCAGGATGCGGTCGTCCTTGGTGTGCGGGCAGGTGCGCTGCGAGGCCATGCCGCCGCACTTCTTGCACCAGAAGGTCCAGTCGATGTTCATGTTCACGGTCTCGAGCGAGCCCTTCGGGATTTCGTCGAAGATCTTCTGCGCGTCGAACGGGCCGTAGTAGTCGCCCACGCCGGCGTGGTCGCGGCCCACGATCAGGTGCGAGCAGCCGTAGTTCTGGCGGAACAGGGCGTGCAGCAGCGCCTCGCGCGGACCGGCGTAGCGCATGTCGAGCGGGTAGCCGGCCTGGATCACGGTGTTGGGGGCGAAGTAGTTCTTGATCAGCACGCTGATGGCTTCGGAACGCACTTCGGCCGGGATGTCGCCGGGCTTGAGCGCGCCGAGCAGCGAGTGGACCAGCACGCCGTCCATGGTCTCGATGGCGATCTTGGCCAGGTATTCGTGCGAGCGGTGCATCGGGTTGCGGGTCTGGAAGGCGGCCACCCGGGACCATCCCATCTTCTGGAACATGGCGCGGGTCTCGGCCGGGGTCATGAACTGCTCGCCGTACTCTTCCTTGAAGCTGCCGGTGGACAGCACCTTCACCGGACCGGCGAGGTTGTACTTGCCTTGGGCCATGACCATCTTGACGCCCGGATGCTCGGTGTCGGTGGTCTTGTAGACCATCATGCACTCGTGGGCCTTGTCGATCGCGTACTTCTCGGTCACCTTCATGGTGGCCATGATCTCGCCGGTCTCGCCATCGGCGAGCGCGATGTCGGCGCCTTCCTTGATGGACTCGTCGTCGGTGGAGAGAGTAATAGGAATGGGCCAGAACAGGCCCGAGGCCATCTTCATGCCGTCGCACACGCCCTGCCAGTCGGCCTTGGTCATGAAACCGGTCAGCGGGGTGAAGCCGCCGATGCCCATCATGATGACGTCGCCGGTCTCGCGCGAGGTCATTTTAACTTTCGGTAGGGTTTGCGCGCGTTTCTTTTCTTCGGTGAGCGCCGCGCCTTGCAGAAGCAGTGGTTTGAGTTCGCCGCCGCCGTGTGGATTGACAAGTTTAGACATGGTTATCGTCCTGCTTTGTGCGTTTGGACATGAACGGGAACACGTTTCCCCTTCAAGCCTGATTTATGGTTGAAATTTATGACGACCTGACAACCGAGCCGCGAAACTCTATAGTGTTGACGTCTGCAAACCCAATCAGAATTACTGGGACCGCTCATAAGTTTCACTTATTTACGGCGGGTGTTGCGGCGTCGATCCCCGGAAGCGAGGGCTGCCCATGCCACGGAGCGTTGCGCCGGCGCCGGCGAACCCGCAGCGGGCCCTTTTAGGGAGGCCGGCTATTCTATCGCAGTTTGCCGTGGCGTCCATCCTTGTGAGGGGTGGTTCGCCCATGGGATTTAAAACATGAGTATTACAGTCAGGTACTTTGCCAGCATTCGCGAAAAGCTGGGCAAGGAACAAGACACTATCGATAGCAAGGGTATTACCTGTGCCGCCGATGCGTGGAACAGGTCGGCCGGTATACCGCTGCCCCCCAACATGCTGGTGGCGGTGAACATGGAATACGCGCGGCCGGACCAGCCGGTGCGCGACGGCGACGAGGTGGCATTCTTCCCGCCGGTGACCGGAGGGACGCGGTGAAAATCCTGTTGCTGGACAGGGCGTTCGATCCCTGGCAGGAAATAACGCGGCATCAAGCAGGACAGCCCGCGCTGGCCGGGAAGTTCGGCGCCACCGCGGTATTCGTCGGCACGCTGCGGGATTTCAACCAGGGCGACGCCGTGCAGGCCATGACGCTCGAGCATTATGCGCCCATGACGCAGAAGCATCTGGAACGGGTGGCGCACGAGGCGCAGGCACGCTGGCCGGTCGAGGACGTGCTGCTGATCCACCGTTACGGCGAGTTGCGCCCGAACGACCCGATCGTGTGCGTGGCGGTGTGGGCGGCGCACCGCGACAGCGCCTTCGCCGCCTGCCGCTATCTTATTGATGAATTGAAAACGCGCGCGCCGTTCTGGAAACAGGAACTGACGCCACGGGGACGACGCTGGGTGGAGCAGGAAAAGGACTGAATTTTGCAGGTTGGGGTGAACGCAGTGAACCCCAACGTATTTTGCCGTTCGTCATGTCCGTTGGGGTCCGCTCTGCTCACCCCAACCTGCAGTTGCTTGCGCCTTACGGTTTCGTTGCAGCCGGGGCGGCCACCGATTTTTTCTTCAGTTCCCGGTAGCGCTCGAGTTCCTCGGTGTATTGCTTGCGCAGCGCTTCCTGTTCCTGGCGCTTGGCCGCGATCGCGCCCTCATGCCGCGCGATCTGCTTGCGGGTCATTTCGATGTTGTCCGCGGTGACCTGCGCCGCCTTGGCATCCTTGCTTTCTTCCGCGGCCTGGGTCTGCATGCGCGCCAGCGCGGCGCGCAGCGGTTTCAGCGTTTCCTCGCTCGCTTTCACGGAGGCCTCAATCTGCGCGATCTTGCGATCGCGGATGTAGATGATGTCGTCTTCCACGCTGTAGGTGGACAGCAGCAGCGTGTCCTTGCGTGCCCGCTCCGCGGCGCGCGCCTGTTCCGCCTCGATGGTTTCGCGTTGCGCCTCGCGCTGCTTCAATTCCTCTTCCGTCGGCGGCGCGGCGATCACTTTCTTGGTCGTGCCCTCGTCGCTCATCACCGTGATCTTGGATTTGGCGCATTCCTCGGCGGCGGTGTCACCGTAGTGCCAGCGTCCGGTGGCGTCTTTGCATTTTTTGATGGTCGTGGTTTCGGCGGCGTGGGCGCCCGCGGCAATCAGGGACAGACTCAGCGCCAGCAGACAGGAGAGATTTTTCGGCGACATGCAATAACGACTCCATAAATAGCACACTTTCAAGATAGGCCCCGGTTTGCGGATGTGTCAACCGCAGCCGCCGTCCGGCAGGCGGCCGCCGAGCAGTGGCGCCGGGCGGCAACGCGAAGCGGCGCTGGAATGTCCCGGTTGCGGCGCCGGGAGGCAAGGGCGGCGCCGTGACCGTGGCCGGCGCGGTTTCTGTGCCATAATCCGCGGCCATGACTGCCGGGAAACCCCGTCGGACGGCAATCCGGTGAACTGGACCGAGCAGCTGATCCTGCTGCTGGTGTCGCTGGTGGCGAATGTGTTCTCCGCGTTTGCCGGCGGCGGCGCCGGCCTGCTGCAATTTCCGGCGCTGATCTTTCTCGGCCTGCCCTTCGGCGTGGCGCTCGCCACCCACAAGGTCGCCAGCGTGGCGCTAGGCGTGGGCGCGACACTGCGGCACCTGCGCGAAAAATCGCTCGAGTGGAAATTCTCGCTGTTCATTCTCGCCACCGGCCTGCCGGGCGTGATCGTCGGTGCGGCCTTCATCCTCGACGTGCCGGACGCGCTCGCGCGCCTCGCGCTCGGCGTGCTCACGATCGGGCTCGGGCTCTATTCGTTCTTCAACCGGCAGCTGGGCCTGACGCACGCTCCCAGGCATCGAACGCGTCACGGTTATATCGCGGGCGGGCTCGGCCTGTTCGCGGTCGGCGTGCTCAACGGCTCGCTCACCTCCGGCACCGGTCTGTTCTGCACCCTGTGGCTGGTGCGCTGGTTCGGGCTCGACTACCGCCGGGCGGTGGCCTACACGCTGGTGCTGGTGGGGCTGTTCTGGAACGGCGCCGGTGCCGTCACCCTGGGCATGCTGGGCGAGATCAGGTGGTCGTGGCTGCCGGCGCTGCTGATAGGCTCGCTGTTGGGCGGTTATCTCGGCGCGCACTGGTCCATTATCAAGGGCAATCTCTGGATCAAGCGCAGCTTCGAGATCGTCACCCTGCTGGTCGGGCTCAAGCTCATTTTCTGACCTCGCGGCGGGTTTTTGGCCTGCTAGTATTTGGAGAGGTCCAGGACCGACCTGACAACAAACCACCGGGAACCGCCTTGAAGATCGAAGAGATACTGAAGTCGTTCGGGCGCAAGCAGCGCCGCCGCACCCTCGACCGCATCGAGAACTTCACCACCATGATCGGCGCCGACTCGGTGTACATGGGCGTGTTCCAGGGCAAGGACAATCATATCGTTTACGGCGAAGTGCAGGGCGAATGCGATCTCGAGGGCATCCTGGTGCTGGGCGAGGGCAGCCGCTGGAAGGGCAACATCCGCGCCACCAGCGTGGTGGTCGCCGGCCGGGTCGACGGCGACATCCAGGCCACGGACAAGCTGGAGCTGGCGCGCACGGCGCAGGTGCACGGCAAGATCTCCAGCCCGGTGGTGGCCATCGCCCGCGGCGCGGTGCACGAAGGCAGCATCCGTATGGCCAAGCAGACGCAGATCACGCGCTTCGTCGATCGCCGCGAGGCGTCGCCCAAAGACAGGGGCGAGGACTAGCACCGTCCGGATTCGAGATGTTGCTTGATGGCCGCCAGCCATCGCTCCAGATTTCCCCCCAGCCGGTTCGCCAACGCCTCTTCGCGCTCGCGCTGCAGGCGCTCGGCATAATCCGTGTCGAGGAACGGCAGCATCCAGTAGATCTTCTCCAGCATCAGGTTCGCCAGCGTGGGCGGCATGGCCTGGCGCAGCATGTCGTCGGTCGGCTCGAACTCTTCAGTGTGGGTCAGGCGCGTGCCGCCGTTCTCCGGCCAGGTTTCGAGGCTGATGCGGAAAGGCACGGCGGTGTCGGAGACCGAAACGATCAGCCGGTTTGGCGCGAACTCGCGCACCCGCGTGTGGTAATCGACGATGCGGTTTCCCAGCTGCAGCCGGAAATGACACACGCTGCCGACATGCAGGGTTTCGCCATCCTCGATTTCGGCCTGGATGGGTTTCGCGTGCGGCGCGAGCGCGCTGCGCGCCGCCGGGTCGGCCATGAGCGCGAACACGCGCTCGACCGGCGCCTCGATGAAGATGTCGCGGGAAACGGCGATCATGCCGACCCCTCCGTTTCAGACAGAAACAGCCGTTCAGGTGCCGTAGGCGCGGCGGTAGGCGGTGATGGCGTCGAGATAACGGCGTCCGCCGTCCTTGCCGTCCAGATATTTCAGCAGCGTTTCCAGCTTGACGATGCTGATCACGGCCAGGCCCAGCGTGCTTTCGACTTCCTGCACCGCGGACAGCGGGCCTTCGCCGCGTTCCTGCCGGTCGAGCGCGATGGCCACGCCCACCGGCGCGGCGCCGGCGGTCCTGATGATCTGCACCGATTCACGCACCGAGGTGCCGGCCGAGATCACGTCGTCCACGATCAGCACCTTGCCCTGCAACGGGTGACCGATGATGTTGCCACCCTCGCCGTATTTTTTCACTTCCTTGCGATTGAAGGCGTACGGCACGTCGCGCTCGCCGGTTTCGGCCATGGCCATGGCGGTGGCACAGGCGAGCGGCACGCCCTTGTAGGCCGGGCCGTAAAGCATGTCGAAGTCGATACCGTTGTCGGCCACGGCCTGCGCATAGAAGCGGCCCAGGCGCGCCAGCTTGCGGCCGGTGTTGAACAGGCCGCTGTTGAAAAAATACGGACTGACGCGCCCCGACTTCAGCGTGAATTCCCCGAAGCGCAAGGCCTGGCATTCGACGGCGAAGTCGAGAAACTCGCGCTGGTAGTCCTTCATGACGCGGATTGTAATCGTCGCCCCGGAGCCGGGAAAGTCGGGTATCATCCGGCGCCATGCGCGTCATCACGCTCAACGTCAACGGCATCCGCTCCGCGGCCAAAAAGGGCCTGTTCGAATGGCTGCCGCGCCAGCAGGCGGACGTGGTGTGCCTGCAGGAAGTGAAGGCGCAGGAGACCGACCTGACCGAACCGATGCGTGCGCCGAAGGGTTTTCACGGTTTTTTCAACTGCGCCGAGAAGAAGGGCTATGCCGGGGTGGCGCTGTACAGCCGGCGTGAGCCGGACAAGGTGCGCGCCGGTTTTGGCTCGAAAGAGCACGACGACGAGGGGCGTTACCTCCAGGCCGACTTCGGCAGGCTCGGCATCGTGTCGCTCTACCTGCCGTCGGGTTCTGCCGGCCCGCACCGGCAGGAATCGAAATACCGCTTCATGGAGCACTTCTACCCGGTGCTGAAAAAACTGCGCCGCGACGGGCGCGAATACATTCTCTGCGGCGACTGGAACATCGCGCATAATGAAATTGACCTGAAAAACTGGAAATCCAACCGGAAAAATTCCGGTTTCCTGCCCGAGGAGCGTGCCTGGCTCACGCAGGTATTCGACGAGCTCGGCTGGGTGGACGTGTTCCGCACCCTCAACGACAAGCCGGATCAGTACACCTGGTGGTCCAACCGCGGCCAGGCGTATGCCAAGAACGTCGGTTGGCGCATCGACTACCAGATCGCCACCCCGGGTATTGCCAGGAAGGCACGGAAGGAAAAGATATATAAGGACAGGCGCTTCTCCGACCACGCGCCGCTGATC
>JBFMBB010000064.1:0-14505 GCA_040755435.1 Pseudomonadota bacterium
GAGGCCGATCTCAGCACAAGATTATAATTTTTATGGAACCGCAGATAAACGCAGATGAACGCGGATAACTGCACAAAGTGGAATCTTTGCTTATTTTTATCTGCGTTTATCCGCGTTCATCTGCGGGTTCATAATCTTAAAAAATAATTTTTCGTCTTTCAGGATGTCGGCAAAGGCTTGCCGCACTGCCAGCAGATTTCAAACCCCGGCGGATTGATCTCGCCGCAGCCGGCGCACCGCAGCGGAACCGAGGACGCGGGCGGGCGCTCGAACTCGGCGAGAATTTCGCGTGCCCGCCCTTCCTGCTCCGGCTCCATGATCCAGATTTCCGGATAAGCATGCGTGAAGGGAATTTCGCCGAGGCCGCCTTGCGCGTGCTCGTTGAGCACGCGCGCCTCGATCCCGGCATGCGCCAGCCGGTGCAGGAGCAGATGCGCCTCGGGCAGGCTGGCCGCGGTACAAAGACGAAGCATGCCGCTCCGCCTAGCCCTCCATGCGGAAGCCGACCTTGATCTTGACCTGCCAGTGGGCGATCTTGCCGTCGGCCAGGTGGCCGCGGGTCTCGACCACCTCGAACCAGTCCAGGTTCCGCAGGGTCTTGGCGGCGCGGGCGATGGCGTTCTGGATGGCCTTGTCCGTGCCCTGGGTCGACGAACCCACCAGTTCCACCACCTTATAGACATGCTCGCTCATGCTCGAATTCCTCCATGGAGTGTAGGGACAGGCCCATTGTGGCAGTTTCTCCGTTTTCTGTCCGCTGCCGGCGAACCCGGGGAATGCCTGGTGTCTTTCTTGGGGGAACGGAATATTCTGTCCTACAATTACTGTCTATACAGCTGTGGCAGCGGTTTCGCACCGAATGACGGAAACGCAGGGAGCCGGCGGGTTGCCAAAATGACTAAAACGAAACTCGACGTACAGCAGCTCAAGGTCGGGATGTATGTCCGGGAACTGGACCGTCCCTGGCGCGAGACCCCTTTCCTTTTCCAGGGCTTCGAAATAAGCAGCGAGGACGAAATCCGCGAGCTGCAACGCTGCTGCCAGCACGTCTACATCGACACCCCCGAGACCTACCAGAAACCGGCGCCGCGCACCCCGGCGGAACGCGCCGTCACCGAGGAGCTGCTGCAGCACAAGCACGTCGAGCGCGACCTGCTGATCAAGGTCTCCAGCCACCCGCTGCTCAAGCCGGTCTATCACGATCAAACCAGCCTGGAAGAAGAGGTCGAGGTCGCCCACGAGCTGTATCGCGAAACCCGCGAGCTGGTCTATACGCTGCTGGAAGACGTCCGCCTCGGCAAGAACATCAACAGCCTGGCCGCCAAAAAACTGGTCGGCGAGCTGGCGGAAAGCGTCATCCGCAATCCGGACGCGCTCACCAGCTTCGCGCAGCTGAAAAAGAAGGACGAATACACCGCGCAACACAGCATGCGCGTCTGCATCCTGGCATTGTCCTTCGGACGCCACCTCGGACTCGACCGGCATGAGCTGAACCTGCTCGGCATCGGGGCGCTGCTGCACGACATCGGGAAAATGAAGGTGCCGAACGAAATCCTGAACAAGCCCGGCAAGCTCAACGAATACGAGTACACGCTGATGCAAAGCCACGTGCCGCGCGGCGTGGAAATCCTGGAAAAATCCACCGGCATCCCGCGCCCGGCCATCGAGGTGGCGCGTTGCCACCACGAGCGCTACAGCGGCAGCGGCTACAGCGGCGGCCTGAAAGGCGACGAGATCGGGATGTTCGGCATGATCGGCGGCATCGTGGACTGCTACGACGCCATCTCCAGCGACCGCGCCTACCACACCGGCATGTCGGCACATGCCGCGCTCAAAAAGATGTACGAGTGGCGCCACCGCGACTTCCACCCCGGCATGGTGGAGCAGTTCATCCAGTGCATGGGGATTTATCCCATCGGCAGCGTGGTGGAGCTCAACACCGGCGAGATCGGCGTGGTCGTCACCATGAATCGCGTGCGCCGCCTCAAGCCGCGGGTGGCGCTGGTGCTGCAACCCGACTACCACCCGGTGCCGGGGGCGACGACCGTGGACCTCATGGACTACAAGACGCGCGACGGCAGGCCGTGCGAGATCGATCGCGTGCTCGAGCCGGGCGTGTACGGCATCAATCCGGTCAATTACCTCTCGGTCACCAACGTCGCCGCCTGATCGCTCGCCTCAGACCGTCAGCATCTGCGACGCGTTATCCTCGATCAGCATGAATCCTTCGAGCCAGCCGTTCAGCACGAACTGAACCGCCAGCGCCGCCAGCACCACGCCGAGCACGCGGCTGACGACGTTGGCACCGGTCTCGCCCATGAAGGCCATGATGCGCGCCGAGGCCAGCAACGAAACCAGCGTGACCAGCAGCACCAGCAGGATCACCGCCAGCACCGTGCCGATCACGGCCGGATCGTCGCCCTGCTCGCCCACCATGAGCAGTACCGAAGTCAGCGCGCCCGGACCGGCGATGAGCGGGATCGCCAGGGGAAAAACCGAGATGTCCTTTTTCGTCTCCGCCTCGCGTTGTTCGCGTTCGGTGGTCGAGCGCAACCCGGAATGGCGGGCGAACACCATGTCCACCGCGAGCAGAAACAGCAGCGCTCCGCCCGCGATCTGGAACGCCGGCATGCCGATGCCGAGCGCGTCCAGCAGCAGCCCGCCGGCCAGCGCGAACACCACCAGGATGCCGCCGGCGATGGCCGTGCCGCGGATGGCGATGCGGCGCCTGGTGGCCGCGGATTCGCCGTGCGTCAGCGCCGCGAACAGCGGGGCGACCGCCACCGGATCGACGACCACGAGCAGGATAATCAGCGAATCCACGAACAGGTTGAACATGGCCTCCCCTCCACGCCAAGAATGATTCTAACTTTAGCGCCTGCGCGGCATTACGCAAAACCGGCTTTGCGGAAAGGGGGGTATCGCGCGGATCGGCGGGGGAAAATACGGGCAAAAAAAATTCCGCCGCCCAAAATCAGGCCACCAGGGAGAAGTGATGACCGTGCGGAGACGCCGGGCGGCGGATTGCCTTGACTTCGGCAATAACGCGCGCACTTTGGCAGAAACGGAACTCCGGCACATTGACGCAGATCAAGACGACATGGTGTCGTGGTTCTAGAATAATTTTAAACCAAGGAGGCAACCATGCTCGTCGGAAAAATCTGTAACCGCGAGGTTGTCTTTGTCGAACCGGAGACCTCGATTGCGGAAGCGGCGCGGCTGATGCGCGAGCATCACGTCGGAGGACTGGTGGTGGTACGGGAAAAATCCGGTAAACGCGTTCCCGTCGGCATGCTCACGGACCGCGATCTCGTGATCGAGGTCATCGCCGAGGACGTGGAGATGGGCGACATCAGCGTCGGCGACATCATGAGCAACCAGCTGACAACGGCGCGCGAAAGCGACGACCTGCTGGAAACGCTCAAGCTCATGCGCGCCCGCGGCATCCGGCGCCTGCCCGTCATCGACGACGACGGCGCATTGGCCGGCATCCTGACGGTGGACGACCTGATCGACCTGTTCGCGGAACAGATCGCCGATCTCGCGCGGCTGATCGCAGTCGAGCAGAAACGGGAACAGCAGAAAAGGCGATGATCCGCGGCGTTACCGGCTCAGCTTGAGGACGACGCCCGCGCCCCAATCGGGACTGCCGTCGGCAAAGCCGGCGATCAGGTAACCCATAAGCCGGGTTCGCGGTCCGGTTTTGCCGCTCAGAAACAGCGTCAATTCCGACTTCCCATCCATCCCGGACAGCGGCGCCTGCTGCGCATACCATTCCGCGCCGGCACTGCGGTTGTCGGCGAGCCGGTGGGACAGGCCCAGCGATCCGTAAAAGACATCGTCATAATCGATTCCCGGCGGATCGCCGAGGATCCTGTATCCGGCGGTCCCGAAGAGCGTGTTGTGGCCGGCGGTTTTCTCGGCTTCCAGCTGAACGGCGTAATCGTCTTCGCCCGTGCTCAGGTTGTCCTGCTCGTCGGCGGTGCCGAACTTGATGAGCCCGCCTATCCCCACGCGCGAGTAGGCATCCCGCGCGATGGCGTACGAACCTGCCAGCTCGATGTCGCCCAGGCCGGACTCGGTACGGCTGGTGGTGATCGTCGTGGTGCGCGGCAAGCCGTGCATGCTGCCGCCCGCCACGACATTGCCGCTGCCTTCGACCACGACATAGGGTACGGTCAGCGCCAGCATGTAGATTTCGGTTTCATATCGCAGCGTCACCGGGAAATACCACATGGTGGTGTCGCTGGAAGTGCCGTAATCGCCCGAAGTGTATTCCGCGCCCAGGCTGACACTGGTTTCGCCGGCGCCCGCAGGCTGCGGCATTACGCCATAGAACAGCACGCAGGCCAGCGCCGGAAACAGGCTCGTGTATCGTCGAAGGCATGCCGGCATGATCGTGGTCCGGGAAATGAAGAGGAACAGGAGCATAAACGGATGCCGAAACTATTCGTTGACACCCGTCAAACCGACGGCATGCGGCGATCAACGGGCGGAAGCCAGCCGATGCGCGTGGCGCGTGGTTTCCGGCAGGCGGTAGCGCGTCGTGCAGCGCAGCACGTAATCGATGGCGGTGGCGAGACTGATGCGGTGTCCGGCGGAGACATAAACCGGTTTCACGCCAGCGCGCGTGCGCAGCACCGCGCCGATGACTTCGCCATCATCCTCGAGCGCGGTCCAGCCGCCCTTTTGCTCCGGCACATCCCCGTGCGTCCCGATCAGCCGCGACTTGGCCACGCCGATGCTGGGAATATCCAGCAGCAGCCCGAGATGACAGGCCAGCCCGAAACGCCGCGGGTGGGCCACTCCCTGGCCGTCGCACAGCAACAGGTCCGGCCGGGTGCGCAGCTTCTTCATGGCCGCCAGCACCGCCGGCACCTCGCGAAACGACAGGTAGCCGGGAACGTACGGGAAACAGGTCGGCCGGCGGGCGACAGCCTGTTCCACCGGCGCCAGGCCGGGAAAGTCGAGCACCACCACGGCCGCGCGAGTGACGGTACCGTCTTTTTCGAAACCCACGTCAATGCCCGCAACGGTGCGGATCTTGCCGAGCCGGTCGCGCGCCACCACCTTGCCGCGCAGCGATTCCTGGATCGCCCGCGCCTCGGTGATGCCGGTTGGCCATGCCTGTCTGGGATGAGCTTTCATTGACGGCTACGCCGGACGGGTTTGCCTTTTGTCTTTCCCGTGGATATTGTATTCCTGCCCGCTGATCGAACTCACTCGCCTGATATCGGCTAATCAGCGGTTTCATCCGACAAACACATATATAGTGTCGGCGCTGCGACACGGGGTGGAGCAAAATGTATCAGTGCCCTCATTGCGGAAAACCCGCGATCACGTTTTGGCGCAAGGTCATTCTGGGTCCGGGCGCGCCCGTTCCCTGCCAGTCCTGTGAAAAGACCGTCAAGGTCAGCTTCCCGGACTGGCTCAAGGCCGCCTTGCCAAGCGCGGCTATCATGATCGCCGCCCTGTTCTTCGATTCCGACCTGGCGGTTTATGGTTTGAGCCTGATCGGCCTGGCGCTGATGATCGGCCTGCACGTGCGGTGGGTGCCACTGGTCAAGGAATAATCCGGCAGAGCCGGCGCGCGGCATGCGCTGGCTTTTCTCGTGGTATTCCTGTATGGTTCGCGCCGGCTGAATGATCCAGACAGCATTTTGAGTCTGATCCGGCCCAAGTTCATCGCTCTCTGACCCACCTTCTGGTTTCAGTTTCCCTGGAATTTCAGCGCAAACGGTTGGCGACGATGTGTTCGCGCCAGCAGTTTCGTCACCACCGTTGCCTGAGGCAGGTAATCGGTTGCGCTTATCTGCACGCGCCTTTTATCTTATTCAAGGAAATATCGTGACTTTTGAAAAACTGACGCTGCATCCGTCCATCCTCAAGGCCATCAGCGAGAGCGGTTATACCGTTCCCACCCCGATCCAGGCGCAGGCGATCCCGCAGGCGCTCGCAGGCCATGACCTCATGGCCTCGGCCCAGACCGGCACCGGCAAGACCGCGGCCTTCGTGCTGCCGTCGCTGCACCGGCTGGGCACGCCCTCGACGAAAAATTCGCGCGGCCCGCGCGTGCTGGTGCTGACACCGACGCGCGAGCTGGCCAACCAGGTGACCGCGGCCGCCATCAAGTACGGCAAGCACATGCGCTTTCGCATCGGCAGCGTCGTCGGCGGCATGCCCTACCCGCCGCAGATGCGGTTGCTGTCCCAGCCGCTCGACATCCTGGTGGCGACGCCGGGACGGCTGCTGGACCACATGGAGCGCGGACGCATCGACTACTCGCGCCTGGAAGTGCTGGTGCTGGACGAGGCCGACCGCATGCTCGACATGGGCTTCATTCACGCGGTGGAGGAAATTGCGGCCGCCACACCGGCCACGCGCCAGACACTGCTGTTTTCCGCGACGCTCGAAGGCAACATCGCCAGGCTGGCGAGCCGCCTGCTGAAAAACCCGAAGCGCATCCAGATCGCGACACAGCAGGAGCGGCACGAGCACATCGAGCAACGCCTGCATCACGTGGACGACGGCGCGCACAAGCATCGGCTGCTGACGCACCTGCTGGACGACATTAATATGGACAAGGCCATCGTGTTCACCGCCACCAAGCGCGGCGCGGATCGCCTGGCCAAGACTCTGTACGCCAAGGGACACCCGGCGGCGGCACTGCACGGCGACATGAACCAGAACCAGCGCAACCGCGCCATCAGCAACCTGCGCGCCGGCACGGTGCGCCTGCTGGTGGCGACCGACGTGGCCGCGCGCGGCATCGACGTTTCCGGCATCACGCACGTCATCAATTTCGACCTCCCGAAAAGCGCCGAGGATTACGTGCACCGCATCGGCCGCACCGGCCGTGCCGGCGCCAAGGGCGTCGCCATCTCGTTCGCCGCGCCGGACAATTTCCGGGAGCTGCGCGACATCGAGCGTTACACCCGCCAGTCGATTCCAGCCCATGTCATTCCCGGGCTGGAGCCGACCATCCGTCCGCGACAGCAGGCCCCCTCCGGTCACCGCCGCGGCGGCCCATCCGGCCACCCACCGCGGCGCCCGGACGGCGCGCCCCGCCATTTCAAGGGCAAAAACAGCGGGAACCACCCGCGCCACGGCCAGGGCCAGCGTCATGGTTCGGGCGGCGGTCGCGGCACCAGGACCTTCGGCTAGCCGGCGCGCCGGCGGACCGAAGATCGGGTGACGTCATGCGGGTGCTTGGACGCCGGAGAAACTCCGGCGTATGATTCTCCGCGGATGCCGAAGAAGCTGGGTCACTGAAACCCACCCTGTCTTACGCTGAAACCAAGGAGCTGGTTCACGCCCGATCATTCGCCTATCCGGCCGCGCACTTTCACCGCCACTGTTTCCGAAAGCGAAGCACGGTCCTCGACGCCTCACCCTTTCAATCCAGGAGTAAGACATGAATATCTTCGTAGGAAACCTGTCGCGTGACGTCACGGAAGAGGATCTGCGCCAGGCCTTCAGCGCCTTCGGGCAGGTCAGCAAGGTCACCATTCTCAAGGACAAGTTCAGCGGCGAACCGCGCGGCTTCGGCTTCGTGGAAATGCCGGCCAAGGCCGAGGCGCAGGCCGCCATCAACGGCATGAACCAGAAGGACCTGAAAGGGCGCGCGCTTAACGTGAACGAAGCCCGGCCCAAGACGGATCGCCCCGGCGGCGGTGGCGGCGGTGGCGGCGGGCGTGGCGGCTTCGGCAATCGCGGTGGCGGCGGTGGCGGCGGCTGGGGCAATCGTGGTGGCGGCGGTGGCGGCGGCGGACGACGCGGTTACTAGTCCTCCCGAATCGTGATTTGACCGGATAGTTTCAATCCGGATATCCATGCCGGACGACACGGCGGGGACAGGCCGGACCGCGGCCTGTCCCCGCTTGCCGGTTCTTTCGACATGGCAAGATGCGCCAGCGCGTTGCCACGCTGGCAGCAGTCGGGTAGCTTATTCCGACTGACACGGCTCGGACGCGTTGGTGGGATCGACTCATGCCAGACCAGTCCAATAATGGCGCGCAACTGCTCAGCCTGACGCGCGCCGCGCGCCTCGTGGGTGTCTCCCGTGGCGCGCTCCAGAACAAGATCAAAAAAGGCGAATTGCCGACGTTCGAGGGCATGGTCAGGCCCGAGGACTTGCTGCGCGTCTATCCCGATACACAGCTGGACAACGCCAGCGAACTGGAGCGTTTCACGCACATCAAGGACGAGGCCTTCGCCCACCGCGTGCGCGAGCGCATGCTGCCCGAACCCGAGGTGCTGGCGGAACGCCTGTCCGGCCTCGGGAAGGAACTGGCCAGGACCCGGGCGCAGGTGGAGCGCTATAAGACCATCACCGACTGGTTGTTTGACAAATTCAGCGAGTACGAACGGACGGGCAGCCAGGACATCCGCGTCGTCATGGGGCCGCTCAAGCTGTGGCTGCGGCACGAGCTGGAGAAGCGGTCACCCAGCGACTATCTTCAGTCCTACGTCGTCAAGGAAAGCTTCCTCCGGCTCATGACCGCCCATGTCCGCCTCGTTCCCGGCCAGCGCGAATTCTTCGTGGAGGGCTCGGACACCATTCTGGATGCCGCGCTGCGCGCCGGCATTTCCCTGCGTTACGGATGCAGCAACGGCAATTGCGGCCTGTGCAAGGCCCGGGTGGTTTCCGGAAAGACGCTGCCGATGCGCCATTCCGATTATGCCTTCAGTGACGCCGAGAAAAACCAGGGTTACGTGCTGCTCTGCTCCCACACGGCGGTAACCGATCTCGAGATCGAGGCGCCCCAGATCGGCGGCGCACACGACATCCCGGCACAACAGATCGCCACGCGCGTCAAGAAAATCGAGTCGCTGGGGGAAGACATGGCGCTGCTGCATCTGCAGACCCCGCGCACCAAGCGGCTGCAGTTCCTCGCCGGCCAGGCGGTGACGCTCGAAGCCGCCAACGGCGCCGAGGCGGATTACCCCGTGGCCAGCTGTCCGTGCGACGACCGCAATCTCCAGTTTCACGTGCGGCGCCTCCCCGACAACCGCTTCACCGATTACGTGTTCAAGAAACTGAAGAGCGGCGACATCGTCGCGCTCGCCGGCCCCAAGGGGGAATTCACGCTCAACGAGGAATCGCCGCGCTCCCTGATCTTTATCGCCCACGGCACCGGATTCGCCCCGGTCAAGAGCCTGATCGAGCACGCCATGGCGCGCGACGTGGCGGAAACCCTGCATCTGTACTGGATCAGCGACGCAGGCGACCATTACCTCAACAACCTGTGCCGTTCGTGGACCGACGCGCTGGATAATTTCCACTACACGCCCCTGGTCGCGGGCGCGGCCCAGGCGGGCGCGGCGCTCAAACAGATCGCGGCGGATCACCCCGATCTCGGCGGTTTCGATATCTATGCCGCCGGGCCCGAGGCCTTTTTGGCGTCAGTGAAGAAATATCTGCGCGACAGCAATTTCCCCGAAAACCAGCTGGTCACCAGCCGCGTGGATTGACCCCTTAAAAAATCTTCCGCAGATCAACGCAGATTTATTATCATGATGAACGCAGATAAAACATCAACTCTCTGACTGATCTGCGTTTATCATCTTTTATCATCCGCGTTCATCTGCGTTAAGAATTATTCATAAATTCTCGATGGCCACCGGCTCGATCGGGTCGGCCGGCGTGAACCCGAACAGCCGGGAATAAAAATAAAACTCCGCCTCGAGCGCGCGCCGGATGTTCTCCGCGCGGCGGAAGCCGTGCTGCTCGCCCTCGAACGGCACGTAGGCCACGGGGATGTGGCGCGCGCGCAGGGCCTGCACCATTTTCTCCGTCTGGTCCGGCGGCACGACCCGGTCCTCCAGGCCCTGAAAGAAGATCACCGGGCAGGACAGTCGCTGCGCGTGATGAATCGGCGAGCGCTCGCGATAAAGCGCGCGTGATGTCTTATAGGGCCCGACCAGGCGGTCGAGATAATGCGCCTCGAACTTGTGCGTGTCGCGCGCCAGCGCCTCGAGATCGCTCACGCCGTAATGAACCGCGCCGGCGTGAAAGCATTGATGAAACGTCAGGGCACAGAGCGTGGTATATCCGCCGGCGCTGCCGCCGCGGATGGCGAGACGCCGTTCATCCGCCAGGCCGCGCTGCACGAGATACCGCGCCCCCGCGACGCAATCCTCCACGTCGGCCACGCCCCATTGGCCGTCGAGCTTGCGCCGGTAATCACGGCCATAGCCCGTCGATCCGCGGTAGTTCACATCGAGCACGGCAAATCCGCGACTGGTCCAGTATTGCGTCCGGAGGCTCAAGGCCGGGGAGGCAGCCGAAGTCGGACCGCCGTGACTCAGCACCAGCAGCGGCGGTTTCCCGTGCTCCGGCGCGAGGAAGTCGCGGTTCGCGGGCGGGTAATACCAGGCATGCGCCGTAGTGCCGCGGGCCGTGGGATAGGCCAGCGCCTGGGGCGTGGATAAATAACCGGCATCGGGAACATCGGCGGTGGAAGCACGCAGGATTTCATATTGGCGCGTCGTCAGATCGAGGCGCACGATGGACGCCGGCAAATCGGGCGAGGCCCCGACAAAAACCGCGATGTCATTACCGGCCGTGACATGGCTGATGTCGCTGAATGGCGTTTCGATTTCCTCCAGCCGGAGCGTATCGGTGTCGATCACGGCGAGCCGCCAGGCGCCGGCGCGATTGAAGGCGCATACCAGCCGCCGTGCCGAATCGAAGGCATAGGTGGACATCCCGAAAATCCACTGCGGCAGACCAAACTCCGCCTCCCCCGGCGCCAGCGCTTCGATCCGCCCCTGCCGCAA
Organism: Pseudomonadota bacterium; assembly: GCA_040755435.1. Classification (GTDB taxonomy): domain Bacteria; phylum Pseudomonadota; class Gammaproteobacteria; order Acidiferrobacterales; family Sulfurifustaceae; genus Sulfuricaulis. The sequence continues at coordinate 10,783 of JBFMBB010000064.1, forward strand.
GCGATACAGATTCCACCAATTATTGCGATCGGAGACAAAATAAAGCGCGCCGGACGGCGCGAACTGCGGCTGAAAAACCGATTCCTCGCGGCCGCCAGCGACGCGGCGCGGATCGGCCGGCAGACCGTCCGCGTCCAGGTCAGCGAGCCACAGTTCGGTGCCGTCCCAGGGCATGTCCGGATGATTCCACGACAGCCACGCCAGCTGCCGGCCATCCGGGCTCAGGCGCGGAGTGGCGTAGAAATCCTGCCCCGACAGCAACACGCGCGCTTCGCCGCGACCCTCGGGATCGACGGCCACGATCGTGTTGACCGGCTCGCCGCCGGCGCCATGATCTTCGCAAACACAGAGAATACGATGCCGGAGGCGATCCACCACGGCATCGGCATAACGCCGGTTTGAGTCCGGGGTAATCGCGCGGGGCGAACTCCCCGGCGCGAGCCGGTACAAGAGCTGATCGCGGTCGTGGCTGAAATACAGCGTGCCGTCATCGACCGTGAAAGCCCCGCCGCCGTACTCATGCGCCCGCGTGCGCGCGCTGAAGGGCGCGGGCAGGATCTCATCGGTGACACCGGCGCGCCAGCGCTGAATGACATAACGCCCGCCTTCGACCGGGCGCATTTCATTCCACCAGACATCGGAACCATCGAGAACGATTTGTCCCAGGCCGACACTGCTGCCGACGACACGGCCGGTGGTGATCGGCGATTTCCAGGAACCGTACGGCGCGATGGCCTGGCGGAGATTCACGCGCCCAGATGCACCACGATCTTGCGCGCGCCGCGGGCGCGCCGGTGTTCCCACAGGTAAATCCCCTGCCAGGTGCCGAGCGCGAGGCGCCCGCCGGAGACCGGAATCGACAGATGCGTCGCCGTCAGCGCCGACTTGATGTGTCCCGGCATGTCGTCCGGGCCTTCGTTCTGGTGGGTGTAGAGCGGATCGTTTTCTGGCGCCAGCCGGTTGAACCAGTGCTCCAGGTCGCGCCGTACCGCGGGATCGGCGTTTTCCTGAATCAGCAAGCTGGCCGAGGTGTGTTGCACGAACAGCGTGCACAGGCCGTCTTTCAGGCCGGCCTCGCGCACCGCCGCCTCGATATCGGCGGTGATTTCGTGCAGGCCCTGGCCGGGGATGTTAATGCTGAGATGCTTGATCATGGGGACGATTTCTAATTTCTGATTTCTGATTCCCAATTCTTGATTTCTGGCATCTGATTGAAAGCTGCAATCAGAAATTAGAAATCAGGAATCAGAAATTTCCTTTCGGTCGCTGTGCCCGAGATCCTTCCCCGGCGCGATGCGGTCGCGGATGAGCTGCTTGATCTCCTTGGGTTCGGGATAGCGTCCGGCCTGTTTCTTGTTCCACAGGCGTTCGCCGTTCAGGCGCACCTCGAAGATGCCGCCGGTGCCGGGCACCAGCGCCACTTCGCCCAGCTCGTCGGCGAACGTCGTCAACAGTTCCTGCGCCATCCACGACGCGCGCAGGATGAAACGGCACTGGCTGCAGTATTCGATCTCGACGCGGGGCTTGCCTGGGTTCATTCTGGTTCGCCGGAATATGCGGATGCACGCGGAAGTATAAGCCGGTCCACAAGGACTGTCGCGCCGGTTTCCGGCAAAATCCCCGCGTGGAACGGGTGTTGCCGGTTCGCCTTGGGTGGCGGCCCCGAACTGCGATATAGTGGCGCCCTCTTCCCACCCAATTCCATGAGGATTCCATAATGAAGGCAGCCCAGGGTATGGTTGTTTCGATGCATTACACCCTGACCGATGACAGCGGCGCGGTGCTCGATTCCAGCCGCGGCGGCGAACCGCTCAACTATCTGCACGGCCACAGCAACATCATTCCGGGCCTGGAAAAGGCGCTCGAAGGCGCGAGCACCGGTTTCAAATCCAAGGTCACGGTGGCGGCGGCGGAAGCCTATGGCGAGAAAAATCCGGAGGCCATCTTCGAGGCCCCGCGTGAACACTTTCCGCCCGACATGAAGCTCGAGGTCGGCGCACGCGTCTCGGCCGACGGACCGAACGGGCCCATCACCTTCATGATCGTCGAACTCACGGATACCGGGGCCGTGCTCGACGCCAACCACCCGTTGGCCGGCAAAACCCTGCATTTCGACGTCGAGATCACCGGGGTCCGCAGCGCCACGAAAGAGGAAATCGAGCACGGTCACGTGCACGGCGAAGGCGGCCACCACCACTGAATCCGGGAATCCCGGTGCCGCCACCGGCGCCGGGCGGCCGGCGCTTTCCGCGCCGGTCAGGCCAGCGCCACCGGCTGTTCGTCCGCCAGGCCCAGCACCTTGGCGGCCACGGCAAAGGCCTCCGCGCAAAACGCGTCGAGATCCTCCCACGCGTCCGAGCATCCGATTTCCTCGTCCAGACCCTGCGTGATCACGCGCAGGCGGTGCGAGCCCTCGTGCGCGCGGCGGCGTGGGTTCTTTTCCGTCGTCACGTAAAACGACGGACGGCTTTCCCCCTCGCGCACGAGCGCGAGGATGTAGCGATACTTCACGTCGTCACCGCTCTCGATGTCGCCGAGCACCACGCCGGTGTATTCGCCGAACTGGTAGCGTCGCTGCGGTATGGCCGTCTGGATTTTCGGCGCGTTCATTATTTCTCCTGAAGCAGGTCATGGGCCGGATAACCGGTCACGATACTTGCGCCGGCGTCCGGCATCAATAGAACGCCAACACGCGGCAAATCGCGACCGGCCCGGTGCAGAAACCCGGACGGGATACGGACTTGAAGACAGGCGGATGTTTTGCGAATAACCGGCCGTCAGCGGGACGGCCCCGGGCGCGGGCGGCGCAGCATCACTACGGAACTTCCCTTGCCGCCGCCGGAAACGCGCGGCCGCTGTTTGGCGCTCCAGGCCGAATTGCTCAGCCACTGGATCAGCTCGTCGTAGGGCAGCGGCCGGCTGACGAAGAAACCCTGCACCACGTCGCAGCCGAGCGCGGTCAGCAATCGCAGGGTCTCCGGATTCTCCACGCCCTCGGCCACCACGCGCAGGCTCATGTTGTGCGCGAGGTCGATGGTGGAACGCACGATGACCGCGTCGTTGCTGTCCAGCTTCATGTCGATGACGAAGGAACGGTCGATCTTGATTTCGTCCACGGGCAGTCGCTTGAGGTAGGCCAGCGACGAATAGCCGGTGCCGAAATCGTCGATGGAAATCCGCACGCCCATGGCGTCGAGGCGCGTCAGCACGTCGAGCGCGTGGCTCGGATCGGACATGACCGCGCTTTCGGTCACCTCGAGCGAGATCCAGGACGGCTCGACGTCCCAGCGGCGCAGCGTGTTCATGACGTAATCGACGAAGTCCTGCTCGTGCAGGTTCATCACCGACAGGTTCACGGACACGTCGAACAGGAACCCCGCCCGGCGCCATTGGGCGCACTGCTCCACCGCACGGTTGAACACCCAGCGGGTGAGCGGCTGGATCAGGCCGCACTGCTCGGCCACGTGGATGAACTTGTCCGGCGAGGTCAGGTCGAGATCGGGATAACGCCAGCGCACGAGCGCCTCGACGCAGCTCACCTTGGTGGTGCGGATATCCACCATCGGCTGGTAATACAGTTCGAGACTGTTGTTCTCGATCGCCTGGCGCAGGTCGCGTTCCAGGGTCAGCAACTGCAGTTTGTGATGATCGCGCACGCTGTCGAAGAAGGCATAGCCGCTCTTGCTCTGCTTGGCCTGGTACATGGCGACATCCGACTCCCGC
>JBFMBB010000065.1:0-14355 GCA_040755435.1 Pseudomonadota bacterium
GGGACGTCCCACCGCTCAGGCGGTCCCGGCCCCGGGACGGCGGGGCCGCCGCTTGATGCCGCGGGCGGGGGTTTATAAGCTGTCCCGGTCCGTTCCCGACACATCACCGACAAGGAGCCGCAACATGGCGCATACCTATCACGAACTGAAGGAAATGACCGTCGCCCAGCTGCGCGAGATCGCCAAGGATATGGAGCACGAGGCGGTCAAGGGCGCGACGCAGATGAACAAGGACCATTTGCTGAAGGGCCTGTGCACGGCGCTCAATATCGAGATGCACGAGCACCACGAGGTGGTCGGCATCGACAAGGCCGCGATCAAGACCAAAATCCGGGCCCTGAGAAAAAAACGCGATGAAATCCTGGCGACCAAGGACCGCAAGGAACTCAGCGGTGTCCTGCGGCAGATCCACGCCCTCAAGCGCACCATCCGCCGCGCCACGGTTTGAGCGTTATTTCATTTCCGGGTGATCCGGAAACACTGGTGTATCTTCGGATCACGCTCGAAATCTTTGGGAATCGTCTTGCGCGTGATGTCCTCGGCCTGCAGGCCCGCGAGCGCTTCGCGGTCGAGCTTGAAGCGGCGCAGGTTGGTCGAAAAGATCAGCGTTCCGCCGGGCTCCAGCAGCGCGGCGGTGCCGGCAATGAGCACTGCGTGATCGCGCTGCACGTCGAGCGTATCCTCCATGCGCTTGGAGCGCGAGAACGTCGGCGGGTCGAGAAAAATCAGGCCGTAGCGCCGTTGCCGGTTTTCCTTGAGCCACACCAGCACGTCGGCCTGGACCAGTTCGTGTTTGTTCCCCGGTAACTTGTTCAGCTCAAGATTCCGCTGCGCCCAGTCGAGATAGGTGTATGACATGTCCACCGTCGTGGTGGAGACGGCCCCGCCGAGCGCCGCGTGCACCGTGGCGGTGCCGGTGTAGCCGAACAGGTTGAGAAAGGTTTTCCCCCTGGCAAGCCCGCCCAGCATCGTGCGCGTGTCGCGATGGTCGAGGAATAATCCGGTGTCGAGATAGTCGGTGAAGTTCACCAGGAACCGGCACGGGCCCTCGCGGACCTCGTGGAACTTTCCGGTTTCATCGAACTTCTCATATTGCGCGCCGCCTTTCTGGCGCTTGCGTACCTTGAAGAACATCTGCTCGCGCGGGATTTCCAGCACCAGCGGGATCACCCCGAGCGCGTGTTGCAGGCGCTGGCGCGCCTTGTCGGGGCTGATGGTGTCCGGCGCCTCGTATTCCTGTACATGCACATAGCGTTTATCGGATTCATAAACATCGATCGCAAGGTTGTACTCGTGCAGATCGGCATCGTATAAACGATAAGCGAAGATTTCCTGGCGCCGCGCCCAGCGCCCGAAATGCTGTAAATCTTTGCGTAAACGATTGGCGAACATTTCCGCGCTCGAACCGGGGCGGATCTCGAACGGTTTCGGCGCGCGCTCGCCCACGACATTCTCCGGTGTGATCTCGAAGTGCAGCAGCTTGCATTCGATGGCGCCGTTGTAGAGCGTGTGCATCCTGCCGGCGCGCAGGCCCATGACTTTGCCCAGCTCGGGATTGCCGGTGAACACCGCGCCGCGCCAGCCGGGAAAGCATTTCTTGAATTGCGTGCCTAGTTCGGTGTACAGCGCCGGCAGCTCGGAGCTCGGGCCGAGACGCTCGCCGTAGGGCGGGTTGGCGATCACCAGCCCGGTTGGGGCCGCTTCCGGAGTGCAGTCTGATAGCTCGCGCTGCTGCGCGACGATGAGGTTGCCCAGCCCGGCGCGCTTGATGTTGTCGCGCGCGGCGCGGATCGCCAGCGGATCGTGATCATAACCGTGGATCGGTGGCAGATGCGTCAAACCGGCTTCGCGCCGCTGATGGGCTTCATCGAGCAGCCCCGCCCACACGGCGGCATCGTGCTGTTTCCAGCGAGTAAAGCCGAAATATTCTCGCGCCAGCCCGGGCGCGATGTCGGCGGCGATCATGGCCGCCTCGATCGGCAGCGTGCCCGAGCCGCACATGAGGTCCACCAGCATGCCGCCCTGTTTGGCGATGGCGGGCCAGTTGGCGCGCAGCAGGATCGCGGCGGCGAGGTTTTCCTTGAGCGGCGCCTGTACCGTCTGGGTGCGGTAACCGCGCCGGTGCAGCGATTCGCCCGAGAGATCAAGGCTGACCGTGGCCTGGTCGCGCAGCAGGTAAATATTCACCCGAATATCGGGCTGGGCGGTGTCCACTGACGGGCGTACGCCGAATTCATCGCGCAACTGGTCGACGATGGCGTCTTTCGCCTTGAGCGCGCCGTAATGCGAATGCGTGATGGCCGACTGCGAGGTGGTGAAGTCCACCGCCAGCGTGCCCTCGGCGGCAAGATGTTCCTTCCAGGCAATGGTTTGCACGCCGGCGTAGAGGGCCTCCGGCGTGGACGCCGGGAAAGTTGTCAGCGGCAGCAGGATACGGCTGGCCAGGCGCGACCACAGGCAGGCGCGATAACCGGTGGCGAGATCGCCTTCAAAGCTCACCCCGGCGCGGGTTTCCTTGACCGTTTCGGCGCCGAGTCCGCGCAGCTCATCGGCCAGCAGCGGTTCGATGCCCTTGGGGCAGGTGGCGAAGAATGGGCGCGTGGCGGTCATGGGATGGGGGCGCATGTTACGTCCCCCGGCGTTTCCGGTAAATCTGTATGGTTGTTGGCTCCGGGACCGGGTGTGATAATCCTTCCCTCAACAGCTGATTCAGGGTATTTCCTCATGGCGCGCATCGGTCTCGATCCGGAAGGCAAGGTGGTCAACGAGGTGTTCGCGCTGATTTACGCGCCGGGCCGCACGCGTGACCGGTTTCCGGAGAATTGCGTCACGGTGATGGAATCCGAGGCCGCCGTGCTCGAAGGCGCCGATCCCAAAAAGAATCTTTATCCCGCCCGGGTCATTGGGCCGTCCCGCTCTTCTGAGGGATTCCGGCTGTATTATTTGGTGTGCTGGCTGGACGATGACGAAGAATGATCTTCCGGGTCTGATCAAAAACAAAAGGGCTTCCTTTCGGAAGCCCTTTTTATTTGCTCTGTAGAACCGCCCGTTACGCTTCGAGCCTGCCCTTCATCACGTCCAGCGCCTTCGATTCGATCTGGCGGATGCGCTCGGCCGAGATGCCGTATTCCGCGGCCAGTTCGTGCAGCGTGGGCTTGTCCTCGTCCAGCCAGCGGCGCTGGATGATGTCGCGCGAGCGCGCATCGAGCGTGGACAGCGCCTGCTGCAGCTGGGTGTGGCGCGAATCTTCCTGGTCGGACTGGCTCGCCAGCACCTCGGGGTTGTAGCGCATGTCCTGCAGGTAGCCGGCCGGGGCGGCGCGGTAACTCTCGTCATCGGCGTCGTTATCGGCGTCGAAGGCGACGTCGGCGTGGCTCATGCGGCCTTCCATCTGTTGCACCGTTTCCGGCGACACGTCCAGGTTTTCCGCCAGCGCGTCGACTTCGCCGCGCGTCATCCAGCCGAGGCGGTCGCGCGACTTGCGCAGGTTGAAGAACAGCTTGCGCTGCGCCTTGGTGGTGGCGACCTTGACGATGCGCCAGTTGCGCAGGATGTAGTCGTAGATCTCGGCCTTGATCCAGTGCACGGCGAACGACATCAGGCGCACCTTGCGCGCCGGGTCGTAGTGCTTGACCGCCTTCATCAGGCCGATGTTGCCTTCCTGGATCAGGTCCGCCTGCGGCAGGCCGTAACCGGAGAAGCCGCGCGCGATGCGCGCCACATAGCGCAGGTTCGACAGCACCAGCTGCCGCGCCGCGTCGAGATCGTTGTGTTTGCGGTAGCGCCGCGCCAGCTTGCGTTCCTCGCTGACGCTCAGGACCGGCAGGGCGTTGACGGCCCGCAAATAGGCCGACAGCCCCTTTTCGGGGTAGAGATTGATGGGCAATGACAGTGCCTGGCTGGTCGATGTCATGTCTGGATACCTCCTGCTGCTCATCCTTCCGGTTTCTCTTGGGTAAAGAATCTTAGCACTCTGCGCATGAGAGTGCCAAACGGAGGAAAAGTTCGCTCGTTTGTCCCTGTTATGGGGCGGAAACCGGGCATTGCAAGGGTTTCAGCGGGGTTCGATGGCCCGCAGGTGCCGGCCGACCGCCAGCCGCGAGCCCAGCCAGCCCAGCAGCCCCCCGGTCCCGATCAGGGCCAGGGTGGCCAGGAAACCCAGGTTTTCGAGGCTGAACAGGCTGCCATAGAGGCTGGCGAGGCGGTGCACCGGGCCGGACAGCAACAGCAGCCCGATCCCCACCAGCAGCCAGGCCAGGATGCCGCCGAGCAGGCCCTGAATCGTGCCGGCGTAGAGGAAGGGGCGGCGGATGAAGGCGTTGGTGCCGCCGATGAGTTTGATGATCTCGATTTCGTCGCGCCGGTTCAGCACCGCGAGGCGGATGGTGTTGCCGATGATCAGCAGCACCGCCACCGCCAGGCCCGCCGTCAGGATCAGCACGCCCTGCCGGGCCACGTCGAGCATGGCGTAGAGCCGCTGCACCCATTCGAGGTCGAGCTGCGCCAGCTCGACTTCGTTGTAGCGGCGCAGGTCGTTGAGCAGTGCCTGCAGGGCCTCGGGCCGGCTGTGTTTGGTCGACGGGTGCACCACCAGCACCGGCGGCAATGGGTTGCGCTCGAGCGCGCCCAGCGCCTCGCCGAAGCCGGACAGCTTCTTGAATTCGGCCAGCGCCGCTTCGCGCGACACGTAATCCACCCACGATACCGCCGGCAGTTTGCGGATTTTGTCGGAGAGTTTTTCAATCGCCGGCTCGGACAGGTCCTGTTTCAGGAACAGCGAGATCTGGCCGTTGTCCTCCCAGCCGCTGGCGACGCGTTGCACGTTCTCGATGGCGACGTAAAGCCCGGCCGGCAGCGCCAGCGTGATACCGATGACCGCGACGGTCAGGAACGTCGCCACCGGCGTGCGCGACAGCTGCCCGAGGGTGTAAAAGAAGACCTGCGCGTGGCGCAGAAAATAATTCCGGATCACGCTTTCGCCCCCGTGTCGCGCGCGAGCTCGCCGTGGTTCAGCTCGATGACGCGCCGGCGCGCGCGGTCGATGAGATGCAGGTCGTGGGTCGCGATCAGCACCGTCACGCCGTGGTTGTTGAAATCCAGGAACAGGTCGAGGATTTCATCCGCCAGCTTGCTGTCGAGGTTGCCGGTGGGTTCGTCCGCGAGCAGCAGCGGCGGCTTGTTGACCACGGCGCGCGCGATACCGACGCGCTGCTGCTCGCCGCCGGAGAGCGTCACCGGCAGCATGCGTTCCTTGTCGAGCAGCCCGACCATCTCGAGCGCGGCGCGCACGCGCTTGGGAATCTCCTTGTCGTCGGCGCCGGTGACGATCAGCGGCAGCGCCACGTTGTCGTACACGGTGCGGTCGAACAGCAGCTTGTAGTCCTGGAACACCACGCCGATGTCGCGCCGGAAATACGGGATGCGACGGCGCGGGAGTTTCGTCAGGTTCCTGCCGTTGACGGCGGCCTCGCCGCGCGTTGGGCGCTCGATGGCGGTGATGAGCCGCAGCAGCGTGCTCTTGCCGGCGCCGGAGTGGCCGGTGATGAAGGCCATTTCCCCGGCCTCGATGCGCAGGTTGATGTCGCGCAGGGCGTCGAAGCCGCCGGGGTAACGCTTGAAGACGTGGGTGAATTCGATCATCGCAAATCAAAATACCTTGTAGGTTGGGGTGAGCGAAGCGAACCCCAACACGAAACGCCCAATGTTGGGGTTCGGCGTTTCACGCCTCACCCCAACCTACATGAAAACCGTTTTTGAGACAGTTTCTAGGGAAGCAGCGCATCGACAAATTCCTTGGCGTCGAATTCCCGCAAATCATCCATGCCTTCGCCCACGCCGATGAAGCGGATCGGCAGGCCGTGCTGGCGCGCCATGGCCAGCAGGATGCCGCCCTTGGCGGTGCCGTCGAGCTTGGTCAGCGCCAGCCCGGTCACGCCCACGGCCTCGCGGAAGTGCTTCAGCTGCGACAGCGCGTTCTGGCCGGTGCCGGCATCGAGCACCAGCAGCACCTCGTGCGGCGCGCCGGGGCGGGCCTTGTCGATGACGCGCCGGATCTTGCGCAGCTCGTCCATCAGGCCCTCCTGCGTGTGCTGGCGCCCGGCGGTATCGACGATCAGGACATCGGCTTTGCGGGCGACGGCGGCATTGAGCGCGTCGTGCACCACCGCCGCGGCGTCGGCACCGGTGTGCTGGGCGATGACCGGGATATCGAGTCGTCCGGCCCAGGTCTTGAGTTGCTCGATGGCCGCGGCACGGAAGGTGTCGCCTGCCGCCAGCGTCAGCGTCAGCCCCTTGTTTTTGAGGTGGTTGGCGAGCTTGGCGATGGTGGTGGTTTTGCCGACGCCGTTGACGCCCACGACCATAATAATGAAAGGCTTCTCCGGCGTGACCGCCAGCCGCCGGTCGCAGGGTTCGAGGATCGCCAGCATGCCCTGCCGCAGCGCGCCATATACCGCGGGTGCGTCTTTCAGCTGCTGGCGCGAGACCTGCTCCGTGATCTGCGCCATCAGGTGCCGGGTGGTTTCCACGCCGACATCGGCGGACAGCAGCAGCGTTTCCAGCTCCTCGAACAGTTCGTCGTCGAGCGCGCGGTTGCCGAGCAGCAGGTCGGAAAGCCCGCGGGTGAAGACGCGCTGGGTGGCGGCCAGCTTGTCGCGCAGACGGCCGAACAGGCCGGTCGAGCGGTTTTTTTCTGTCGGGCCTGATTGTTGCGACGGGCTCAAGATCGTCCTGGATGGAAACTTTTTCGATTGAACGGCTCTAAACTGTGACACAATATTACAAGAGAATAATCCGGAAAACCCCATGTTACATAAATTTTCATGGCTCCTGCTGCTGAGCCTGTGGCTGACGGCGTGCGGTCAAACGCACGAGACCACCCTTGATAACGGCCTGCGCGTGATCGTGCACGAAGACCATCGTTCCCCCGTGGTGGTTTCGCAGATCTGGTACAAGGTCGGCAGCCAGGACGAGCCCAAGGGCCTCACCGGCATTTCGCACGTGCTCGAGCACATGATGTTCAAGGGCACGGAGAAGCTCAAACCCAACGAGTTTTCGCGCATCATCGCCGAGCATGGCGGGCGCGAAAACGCCTTCACCAGTTACGACTACACCGCCTATTTCCAGCAACTGGAAAAATCGCGCCTGCCGATTTCCTTCGAGCTCGAGGCCGACCGCATGCGGAACCTGGTCCTGACCGAGGAGGAGTTCGCCAAGGAAATCAAGGTGGTGATGGAAGAGCGCCGCCTGCGCACCGAGGACCAGCCCGAGGCGCTGGCCGGGGAAAAATTCATGACCACCGCCTACGAAGCGCATCCGTACCGCAATCCGGTGATCGGCTGGATGGCGGACCTGCAATCCATGACGGTCAAGGACCTGCGCGACTGGTACGCCCGCTATTACACGCCCTCCAATGCCATCCTGGTCGTGACCGGTGACGTGGAGCCGAAGGAAGTCTTTGCGCTGGCGCAAAAATATTTCGGTCCGGTTCCCGCGCGCCCGCCGGTGAAGGCCGAGGCCGTGACGGAGCCGCCGCAGAAGGCCGAGCGCCGCGCGCGCATCGCGCTGCCGGCGGAAGTGCCTTACCTGCTGATGGGCTGGCACGTGCCGGTGCATGCCTCGGCCGGGCGCGGCGACGTCGCCGAGTGGGAACCTTACGCCTTGAGCGTGCTGGGCGGCGTGCTCGACGGTGGCCGTGCCGCGCGTTTCGAGCGCGAACTGGTGCGCGAGAAGAAAATCGCCGCCAGCATCGATCTGGATTATTCGGGGGTGTCCCGCTCGCCCACCATGCTGATGATCGAGGGCACGCCGGCCAACGGGCACAAGACGGAAGAACTGGAACAGGCCATCCGCGCGCAGGTGGCGCGCATCCGCGACGAGCCGGTGTCGGCCGATGAGCTGAAGCGCGTCAAGGCGCAGGTGGTGGCGAGCGACGTCTACTCGCGCGACTCGGTGTTCTACCAGGGCATGCGCATCGGGCAGATGGCGTCGGTCGGCCTCGACTGGCGTCTGCTCGGCGACTACGTAAAGAATCTCAACGCCGTGACCGCGCAGCAGGTGCAGGCGGTGGCGCGCAAGTACCTGACGGACGCGAACCTCACCGTGACCATCCTCGACCCGCAGCCGATCGGCAAGGACAAACCGCGCGCCGCCCCGCGCATGGGAGGCGGCCATGTACGCTAGGATCCTGCTTCTGACCGGCCTGTTGCTGGCATCAGTCAATGCCTTCGCCGGCCCCAAAATCGAGCACTGGAAGCTGGACAACGGCGCGCGCGTGTATTTCGTCGAGAGCCGCGAGCTGCCCATGCTGCAGGTGCGCGTAGTATTCGACGCCGGTTCCAGCCGCGACCCCGCGAAAAAATCGGGTCTGGCCAACCTCACGGCCGGCATGCTGGACGAAGGCACCGACGGCCTGACGACGGACGACATCGCCGGCCGTTTCGAGGGCGTGGGCGCCGAGTTCGGCGCCGGCATCGACCGCGACATGGCCAGCGTCAGCCTGCGCAGCCTGTCGGACCCGTCCCTGCTGGACCCGGCGCTCGACCTGTTCGCGCAGATCCTGGCCAAACCGGCGTTTCCGGCGGGGAATCTGGAACGCCAACGGGCGCAGATGCTGGTGGCGTTGCAGCGAGACGCGCAATCGCCGGGCGCGATCGCCCAGAAGGCGTTCTATCGCGAGCTCTACGGCGACCATCCCTATGCCGGCGATCCGTCGGGGGATGAAGCCAGCCTCAAGTCGATCACGCGCGAGGATCTGGCTGAATTTCACCGGCGCCATTACGTCGGCGCCAACGCCTGGGTGGTGATCGTCGGCGATGCGAATAAGCGCCAGGCGCAAAAAATCGCCGAACGTATTGCCGGCAAACTCCCGGCCGGCGCGGCCCTGGCGCCGTTGCCGGAGGTGGGCATGCCCGACGCCGCCCGGCAGCAACAGATAAATTTCCCCGCCACCCAGACGCACGTCAACATGGGGCAGCCGGGCGTGCGGCGCGGCGATCCGGATTATTTCCCGCTGTACGTGGGCAACTACACCCTCGGTGGCGGCGGGCTGGTGTCGCGCCTGTCGGACGAGGTGCGCGAGAAGCGCGGCCTGTCGTACAGCGTGTACAGCTATTTCCTGCCGCTGCGCGTCGCGGGGCCGCTGTTCATCGGCTTGCAGACGAAGAACACCCAGCGCGACCAGGCGCTCAAGCTGGTGCGCGAGGTGATTGCGGATTTCGCCGCCAAGGGACCGACCGATGCGGAACTGGTGGCCGCGAAGAAACATCTCACCGGCAGTTTCCCGCTGCGCCTCGACAGCGACGGCAAGATCGCCGAGAACCTGGCGGTGATCGCCTTCTACGGGCTGCCGCTGACTTACCTCGACGATTTCATCCCGAACATCGAGGCCGTGACCGCCGAGCAGATCCGCGACGCCTACCGCCGGCGCGTGCATCCCGACCGCATGGTGACGGTGACCGTCGGTGGCGCGCGCTGAGCGCCAGCGCCTGTCTAAAAAATATTCATGTAGGTTGGGGTGAGCGAAGCGAACCCCAACATAATCTATTCAGCTCTGGCTTCATCGCCGAAAACATCCTATCCGAAGAAACTCCGCATCATCGGCGGACGCTGGCGCGGCCGGCGCCTCGATGTATCGGAATCGGAAGGCCTGCGCCCCACGCCCGATCGCGTGCGTGAAACGCTGTTCAACTGGCTGCAACCCTATATTGCAGGCGCACATTGCCTCGACCTGTTCGCCGGCACCGGCGCGCTGTGCCTCGAGGCGCTGTCGCGCGGCGCGGCGCAGGTGGTGATGGTGGAAAAGGCCGCGCACGTGGCGCAACAGCTGCGCCGGCACGTGGAAAAGCTGGAAGCAACGGGCGCCGAGGTGGTGCCGGCCGACGCCGTGGAATTCCTGCAACGCGCGCCGCGGGCGTTCGACATCGTTTTTCTCGATCCGCCCTTCAAGAGCAATCTCATCGCCGAGTGTGCGGCGCTGGTGGAGACGCGCGGCTGGCTCAAGCCCGGCGGGCTGGTTTATGTCGAGGCGCCGAGCCAGATGAGTGAATTAACGCTGCCGGCGACCTGGGAGCTGATTCGCAGCAAAAAAGCCGGGCAGGTGGGGTATCATCTGGCGCGAAAGACCGTATGAGTACCGAGTGTTCTTGATTTCGATCAATGAGGCGGCTATTGGCAATGATAGGCTTGAATCCATTCCGAGGGGCTGAATGAAAGTCATCGCGCTGTACCCCGGCACGTTTGACCCGATCACCAACGGCCACACGGACCTGGTGCGCCGCGCGGCGCGCCTGTTCGACGAGGTGATCATCGCGGTGGCGGCGAATCCGCAGAAGCAGCCGCTGTTCGACCTCGCGGAACGCGTGCAGCTGGCGCGCGCGGTGACGGCCGACATCAAGGGCGTGAGCGTCACCGGCTTCGACAACCTGCTGGTGGATTGCGTGCGGCAGCACCAGGCCAAGGTGATCCTGCGCGGATTGCGGGCGGCGTCGGATTTCGAGTACGAGTTCCAGCTCGCCGGCATGAACCGGCGCCTGGCGCCGGAGGTGGAGACGGTGTTCATGACGCCGTCGGAACAGGAGATGTTCATCTCCGCCTCGCTGGTGAAGGAGATCGCCCTGCTGGGCGGGGACGTGTCGCAATTCGTGGACGCGCGCGTGGCGGCTGCGATGGCGGCCAAAATACGCTAAGATGACAGCGCTTTAACCGTATTAATTTTCAGGTATTTATATGTCTTTGCTGATTACCGACGAGTGCATCAACTGCGACGTGTGCGAGCCCGAGTGCCCCAACGGCGCGATCACGCAGGGCGAGGAGATCTACCAGATCAATCCCGAGCTCTGCACCGAATGCGTCGGCCACTACGAAACCTCCCAGTGCGTGGACGTGTGCCCGGTGGATTGCATCATCCCCGATCCGGATCATGCGGAGAGCAAGGATCAGTTGCGGTTGAAGTACGAGGCGCTGATCCGGAAGTCGGCATAATTTCCGGTTTTGATTTTTTCTGAAAAGGCGGCGTGAGCCGCCTTTTTTCATTTTGTCATTCCCGCGGAAGCGGGAATCCAAGTATTACGGGTCATCATTCCGGCCAAGGGCCGAAAGTCCGCGAGCCGTAACCCGCCGAACTACTGGTTAATTCACCCCTCCCAGCCTTGCGCAGCTGTATCCATGCGATGCCGCGATTTGACGGTTTCTTGCATGTTATCTTGCAATCTTGCAGCCTATCATTGTTAGGAGACGAAACCACCCGTGTCGCTCAAACAACTTGCTAGCCGGCTTTCTCGACTCAAAGCAAAGACCCCGGAAGAAGCCGGCCTGATTCTTTTTCCCTTGGGGGCAATCTATTCGGCGGTCGAGGCCGAGAGATGTGGTTTCGCAGATCGAAGCGCTAATCCCAATCGCTGGAAGACAGAGCTTAACAACGCATTACTTGCGGCAAACGAGATTGCGAAGGGACATCGGCCAAAGGGGTCGTCTTGGGTGTGTATCGTTCATTTCAACAATGCTCTCTTTCGGATAGATGTCGGGTTCGAGCGCCTAGTACGGTACGTAACCCGCAAGAATTCACAAAAGATCAAAGTGCTTATCAAGGCCGCAAAGGCAAAAGGCCTGCCCGCCGGGCCACTTCGCAGCTGGGAGCGGGTCCGCGGTCAAGAAGTGAATAAGCTCAAGCACCGTAATCCCAGTTCGCTCACGAGACAGCGCATGACATACGCCGAAATGACGAAGGCATTGGCGGATCTCATAGATCTTGTGGAACGGGTACTATGAACGGTCGTCCCCCAAAAGGGAGGAAACGGGGCCAGCCCACTCTGTCCCCTATAACACTTAACACGATGCGTAAACTACCCCTACTGGTTCTTCTGTTCTTTGTGTCTGGTTGCACGGCGCAATCGAACGACACATCAGGCCTGCCGGAGACGTTTAAGAAAGCAATCCCTATTGAGTTAAAGGGCGGGCTGAAACTTGTGGAAGTGAAAAACCGCTGTGACGGTTGCGAACCGTGGAGATATATCGACTATTTCAGCAATACAAGCAAAGAACCGATTAAAAGAGAAAAAGTAACGGTTCAAGCGGGTTACCGGGCGATGTATGCCTATCCGGACACGCATTACTTCTCAAATACCAAAATCGAGAAGAGCACACCCGGCTCCTATGAGAATGACCGAAAGGTTATGGTAGATGCCCTCAAACACGAATACGCTAGGAAGAAAGAACGTGTCTCGGGTTACCTCAAGGAGAACCCCGGTTTAAAAGAAAAAATGGAGGCCTTCCGAGCCAAAGGCAAGGACTACATCGAGCTTGAAGAGAGTACGTACAAAGGCTTTGATTTCATTTCGTACACCGAGAATGTTATCGGTCTAACTGGGAATACCATAAGTGAAGTACATATCTTCGTCCCGAAGAGCGAAATAATAGTTACCGCGTACCTCATGAGGCAAGAAAAGGCCAAATTCAAAACAATCGATGAATTTCTGAAACTACGTCGAGACTTCATTGAGGGCTACATTGATTTTCTTTCATCCAATGCCGGCGGATAAACGTTCACCTAACCCCTGGTTCCAGGCGACGTCGGCGCTGGCGCGCCGCAACGGTTGAGCGCAGCGTTAGGGCGCGAAACCCACGAGCAAATATTCTCTATAGGCAGATGCGGCGCGGCATTTTCAGTTAATATGTACGCGCCATGCGCCACCTCTTCCGTTACCTGTTATTCCTGATCGCGGCTTTTTCGTTCGCCGCCTCGGCGGCGGAACCGCGCCCGCCCGCGGCTGCCATCGCCAGCGCCCATCCGCTGGCGACCGAGGCCGGGCATGAAATTTTGGCGCGTGGGGGCAATGCCTTCGATGCGGCGGTTGCCGTCGCGGCGGCGCTGGCCGTGGTCGAGCCGTGGAATTCCGGGCTTGGCGGCGGCGGGTTTTTCCTGCTGCATCGCGCGCGTGACGGCTTCGAGACCATGATCGACGCGCGCGAGCGCGCGCCGCTGGCGGCGACGCGCGACATGTACCTGCGCGACGGCAAGCCGGTGCCGGCGCTGTCCATCGACGGCGCGCTCGCCGCCGGCATCCCCGGCACGCCGGCGGGGCTGGCGCATCTCGCGAAGAAATACGGAAAGCTCCCGCTGAAACAGTCGCTCGCGCCCGCCATCCGCCTGGCGCGCGACGGTTTTGCGGCGACGCCGGCCTATTCGAAAATCCTGCTGCGCCAGTACATGCGCCTGCACGACAATTTTCCGGATACGGCCCGGGTTTATCTCAAGGAGGGGATGATCCCGTCTCCGGGCGATATCGCGAAGCAGCCGGAACTGGCGCAAACCCTCGAACGGCTGGCGAAGCAGGGGCATGACGGGTTTTATGCCGGCGAGACCGCCCGGCGCCTGGTGGAGGGCGTGCGCGCGGCGGGCGGCATCTGGAGCCCGAAGGATCTTGCCGAATACCGCGTGCTGGAGCGCGAACCGGTGCGCGCGAATTATCGCGGCGTGCGCGTGACCTCGGCCGCGCTGCCGTCCTCGGGCGGGGTGGTGCTGGTGCAGACGCTGAACCTGTTGCAGGGCTTCGATCTCGACGCGATGCCGAAGGCGCAGCGCGACCACACCGTGATCGAGGCCATGCGCCTGGCCTACCGCGACCGCGCGCGCAAGCTCGGCGATCCGGATTTCGTGCGCGTGGATACCGCGCGCCTGCTGTCGGCGTCATACGCCGCGGAGCTGCGCAAGGAAATGCGCGCGCCGCGACCGGCGGCTGAGCCGGCCCCGGCCAAGGCCGCCGGCGGCAATACCACGCATTTCTCCATCATCGACCGCGACGGCAACCGCGTGGCCGCCACGCTCAGCCTCAACACGCCCTTCGGTTCCGGTTTCATGCCGCCCGGCACCGGGGTGGTGCTGAACAACGAGATGGATGATTTCTCCGTGGCGCCCGACGTTCCCAATGCCTATGGACTGGTGGGCGGCGCGGCCAATGCCGTCGCCCCGGGCAAGCGGCCGCTGTCGAGCATGACCCCGACCTTCCTCGAAAGCGGCGATGCCGTGGTGGTGCTGGGCACGCCCGGCGGCAGCCGCATCATCAGTATGGTGTTGCTGGCGACGCTGGAATTCGCGCATGGCCGCGGCGGGCCGAAAGAGTGGGTGGGTCTGCCGCGTTTTCATCACCAGTATCTGCCCGATGTCGTGATGCATGAGGCAAACGCCTTCGACGCCGACGAAGCTCGCGCCTTGCAGGGTTTCGGGCACAGGCTCGAAGCCGTGCGCGGCGGTTACGGCACCATGCAGCTGGTGATGTGGAGAAAAAAGACGGGGAGTATGGAGGCAGCCTCGGACCCGCGCGGCGAGGGCGGGGCGAAGGTTAAATAATGTTTCGCTTC
>JBFMBB010000066.1:0-14270 GCA_040755435.1 Pseudomonadota bacterium
ACCAGCGCCAGGATGGCCACGCGCAGGCTGTGCTGCGCGGTGTATTCGTCCTTGTTCTTGAGTTGCGCGAAACAGGTCAGGGCGTCGGGATTGCGCAACGCGCTCTGCACCATGTGGCCGACGACCTGACGCGCGCCGGGCACGTCGAGGCTGCGGCCGAATTTGGCTTCCCACATCAGATCCTGGATCAGCTGGCAGGCCCCGGCGTGGACATCCTTGATGTTGCGGATTTCCTCTTCGAGCGTGGTCTCGTCCGCGTACACGGAACGGGCGCCGGGATGATTGTTGAGCTTCAGCATTTCCTGTTCCACCGAAATGACGGGCTTCTTCCCTGACGCGACATCCGTCGCGGACTTGAGCGGTTCGGGCCGGGCCGGCGCGCGCTTTGCGAGCGCCATGCCTTCGGCATCGTTGGCGACGATGAAGACCGTGCGGCAGTACTGCCGCAGCGTCTGCAGCTCCTCGTCGGTGTGGATCTCGAAGCCCTGGAACATGAACGGCGTTTCGCGCCACGGGCGATCGAGCTCGCAGACGTACATCCCGATCCTGAGCTGCTCTGTGTCAATCCTGACGATCATCGTGTTCCATACCGTCCTTCGATCGCTGCGTTCCCGCGCCGGACCGGCCTCGGCCGGCGTCCGGCACCCCGAACGGGTCCGGATAAGGTATATCTGTGCAAAAATCATACCGATCAAGCAATTACCAATGGAGGGGTAATTATCGGTAACCGGGATGGCGGTGACGGCAAAAAACCCGGAATGAGGAAAAAATGGCAGCCGGACGACGATTTTCCGTCACCGGGAGGCTACAGGCGGATTTGTGCTAGAGGATGGATTGTGCCTGTCGGCATCAGGCGAAGGGAGGCAAGGATGCGCAAATTCATCGTCACCATCACCCTGCTCTACACGGCCGCGGCGGTCGCCGCGCTCGGCTTCATTTCGGACTGGTTTCGCGAGGCGCTCGCCTTCGGCGATTCGGCCATTGTCATGACGCTGGCCATCAGTGTTCCCACCGCTCTGCTCCTCGCCATCCTGGCCTGGTGGAAAGACAACGAGTGGCTCGCCGTCCTGCTGGCCGCGGTCATCCTCGGCGCCGGCGGCTACGCGCTGAAGCTGCATCACGACGCCTATGGCGAGTGGTTGCCAACGAACGTGAGCGCGGACACCGAGACCAGCGGAACCGCCATGCTCAATGCCCACGGCCAGACCCTCCGCTACCGCCTGGAGCTGCACAACCCCGGCAGCGTCACCCATCGCGAGTACCTGGTGATCACGCGCGGCGATGAGCAGCGGCGCATCCGCCTCCCGCTGTTCGGCGACGCGCGCAGCGGCTACGTCAGCGCCAAGAGCCCGGCTGACTGGATCGTGCTGCGCCCCACTCCGGATGCCAACGTCTATGCCGCGGAGACCGGCCCGTTCCTGTTCGTGCGCAAATCCTTCACGGTCGACCTGCGGGCGGGGAAAGCGACGGCGGTGTCTTCACTCCCGGTCCAGTAAAGCGGAACAGCGTTGAGTATCAGCACTCCAGCTTCAGTCGCTGGTGCCACTCGGCCAGGGATTCCTCCGGATACTCGTCGAATTTCTTGTCGCGCGGGCCGGCGAGGACCGGCACCCAGCCCGCCTTCGATCCCAGCATCAGGTGCGTGCGCTCGGGCGGCACCGGCAGCTCGGTGTCGATCGCCGAGGCGAACGGATGCACCAGCTCCGGCCACTGCGGATCCCAGATCCACAATCCGCTGCCGCATTTCTTGCAGAAATTCCGGCGCGCCGTACTGCGGGTGACTTTCCCGGTTTTTTCATCGCGCAGACGCGCGCGGTAGACGGAAATATTGGCCTTGCCCGTGATCTTCAGCGTCTTGTAGTCGCCGCTGAGGTTGATGGCATAACCCCCGCCACCCGCGGTCTTGCGGCAGATCGAGCAGTAACAGAGAGCGAACGGATACGGGTGCGGCGACTGGAGGCTGAATTTGACGCTCCCGCAGTGGCATGATCCCTTGAGTTCCATGGATGACCCCCCGGTTTTCGGCCCGCCTTAGCCTACACCTCCGAGGCTTGATTTCGTATTCCCGGCGGAACATGCTTGGCGGGCGGAGAAGAAGAAAAAATCTGCCACATTTCATGGCCCTTTCCATCCGCAGGCACGCGCCACTTGCGTGCTTCCGGGAGAATTCGATCCGCCGTAACCACGGCATGCCTCATGCCGCCAGAGCAGGACACCGCCGGTGAACAACGACACGGCCAGACCGACAACCGATATGGTGGAGGCGCTGTACCGCGCCGAGTCACGGCGCGTGCTCGCGACTCTTATACGCCTGCTCGGCGACTTCGAGCTTGCCGAGGAAGCCTTGCACGACGCCTTCCGCGCGGCGCTCGAGCAGTGGCCGCGCGACGGCCTGCCCGCCAATCCGCGCGCGTGGCTGGTGTCGGCCGGACGCTTCAAGGCCATCGACGGCATCCGCCGGAACGCGCGCTTCGAGCCGCTCGACGACGAGGCCGCGGAAAAAATCGCCGCGCCCGACGATCCCGCGACCTGGGGTGGCGAGGACATCGAGGACGACCGCCTGCGCCTGGTGTTCACCTGCTGCCACCCCGCCCTGCCGCCCGACGCGCAGGTGGCGCTGACGCTGCGCGAGGTATGCGGCCTCACCACCGAGGAAATCGCGCGCGCCTTCCTCGCCGCGCCGGCCACGCTGGCGCAGCGCATCGTGCGCGCCAAGGCCAAGATCCGCGACGCGCGCATTCCCTACGAAGTACCGGCGCCGGAGGCTCTGCCGGAACGGCTCGAAAGCGTGCTGCGCGTGATCTACCTGGTGTTCAACGAGGGCTACTCGGCCTCCTCGGGTGCGACACTGACGCGTCACGATCTCTCGGGCGAGGCGATCCGCCTCGCCCGGCTGCTGATCGAACTGCTGCCGGAGCCCGAGGCCATGGGGCTGCTGGCGCTGATGCTGTTGTCGGAATCGCGGCGCGCGGCGCGCGTCTCGCCCACCGGCGACCTGATCCTGCTCGACGAACAGGATCGTTCAATGTGGAGCCGGGAACAGATTGCCGAGGGCATGGTGCTGGTGCAGCGGGCGCTGGCCTCGCGCCGCTTCAGCCCGTACACGCTGCAAGCGGCGATCGCGGCGGTGCATGCCCAGGCACCCACGGCCGCCGACACCGATTGGGCGCAGATCGTGCGGCTGTACGACCTGCTGGCACGCCTGGAACCGTCACCCGTGATCGAGCTGAACCGCGCCGTGGCCGTGGCCATGCGCGACGGCCCCGAGGCCGGCCTCGGGCTCATCGACGCGATCCTGGCGCGCGGCGAACTGGCGGATTACCACCTGGCGCACTCGGCGCGCGCCGACCTGTGCCGGCGGCTGGGCCGGGCCCCCGAGGCCCGGAGCTCCTATGAACGCGCCCTGGCGCTGGCACAGCAGGAACCGGAACGCCGTTTTCTCCAGCGGCGGCTGGACCAGCTGAAAAACTGACCGGCGGTTGTCGATCCGGCGCCCCGCCGTTCGACCATGGGGCATAAACCGTCGTCAGGCCGCCATGCGAAACATTTTGCAGCCGTGCTGAATGGCGAAAACCCTGATTGCAACGGAGAGGTGACATGACGAAGATTGCCAAGAACACGATCTGCCTTTGGTACGACGACGGCGCCGAGGACGCTGCGCGATTTTATGCCAGGACATTTCCCGATTCGTCGGTCGTCGCGGTGCCCCGCGCACCCGGGGATTATCCATCGGGGAAAGAAGGGGACGTATTGACTGTCGAGTTCACCGTGCTGGGCGTTGCGTGCCTCGGGCTTAACGGCGGACCCGCGTTCAAGCACAGCGAAGCGTTCTCGTTTCAGGTGGCGACCGAAGAC
This sequence comes from Pseudomonadota bacterium, assembly GCA_040755435.1. Lineage (GTDB taxonomy): Bacteria > Pseudomonadota > Gammaproteobacteria > Acidiferrobacterales > Sulfurifustaceae > Sulfuricaulis. The sequence goes on from JBFMBB010000066.1 coordinate 3,856, forward strand.
CAGGCCGAAACGGATCGCTACTGGAACGCGATCGTCGGCAACGGCGGTCAGGAGAGCGAGTGTGGCTGGTGCAAGGACAAGTGGGGCATCTCCTGGCAAATAACGCCGATCGCCCTGATTAAGGCATACACCAGCTCCGATCGCCTGGCCGCCAGGCGGGCGTTCGATGCGATGATGACGATGAAGAAAATCGACATTGCCGCTATCGAAGCGGCGTTTCGCGGTTGAGATGCGGGCGGTCTGACAGATCGCGGCACCGGACACCAACTCGCCGCGCGGGATCGTCGCCGGTGAGCTCAAGTCGCTGCCACCCTTTCAAGGAGCCCGTCATGAAATATCTCTGCCTGATCTGTGCCGAAACCATGCTGGAGCAGATGCCGGAGGACGAAGCCCGGGCCTGCCTCGCGGAATACGGCCAGGTCATCGAGGAAATCCGCCGCAGCGGCCACCTCGTCGGGGTCAACCGGCTGCAGCCGCCGCGGACCGCGACCACCGTGCGGGTGCGGGACGGAAAAATATCGGTCACCGACGGGCCCTTCGCCGAGACCAAGGAACAGCTCGGCGGCTACTTCCTGATCGAGGCGGCGGACCTGAACGAAGCGGTCCGGCTGGCCGCGCGCATCCCGGGGGCGAAGGCCGGCTGTGTCGAGGTACGGCCGGTGGCGGAGGATGCCCCGACACTAAATGTGCTCGGGCTTGTCGATTCCGCGGCACGCCGTTCGACCAATTGAAAGAGGAACACATGAAATACCTGCTGCTGATCTATTTTGACGAGAACGCCGGCCCGGACGAGGCCGAGCGGCAGGCGTGTTACGACGAGTCCACGCGGCTGGCGCAGGAACTGCATGCCGGCGGGAAATTCCTGGGCGCCCATCCCTTGCAGCCGACGTCCATGGCGACCAGCGTGCGGGTGCGCGACGGCAAACGCTTCGTGACCGACGGCCCGTTCGCGGAGACGCGCGAGCAGCTGGGCGGTTACTTTCTGATCGACGCCCGTGATCTCGACGAGGCCATCGGCGTGGCCGCGCGCATCCCCATGGCAAAAACCGGCACGGTCGAGATCAGGCCGGTGATCGAGATTCCCGGGCTGCCGGCGAACTAGCGAACGACAAAGCCTCAACCATCCACAGCGATTCGGAGACACTCATGAAATACATCTGCCTGGGATACCACGACGAGAAACGCTGGGAGAAACTGTCCGAAAGTGAACGCGACGCCTGGGTGGACGAGTGCTTCGACTATGACGACACGCTGCGCAAACACGGCCACTTCGCCGGCGGCGAGGCGCTCGGGGGCGCGGACAGCGCCGTCACCCTGCGCTGGAAAAACGGCAAGGTGGCGGTCACCGACGGCCCCTTCGCCGAGACCAAGGAACAGCTGGGCGGCATCCTGATCCTCGAGGCCGACGATCTCAATCACGCCATCCAGCTGATGTCGAAGCACCCGGGCGTGCGCAACGGGCCGTTCGAGATCCGCCCGGCGGCGGACCTGAGCGAGATGATCCGCGAAAGCGAACAGCGCCGCTCGACGGGCAAGAAATAGAGAATTCACACGAAACAAGGAGACACGATCATGCGAGTAATGGTTATCGTCAAGGCAACGAAGGATTCAGAGGCCGGCATCATGCCGGACGAGAAACTGCTGACCGCGATGGGAAACTTCAACGAAGAGCTGGTGCGGGCCGGCATCATGCTCGCGGGCGAGGGGCTGCATCCCAGTTCGAAGGGCGCGCGCGTGCGGTTTTCCGGCGCGCAGCGCACGGTGACTGACGGGCCGTTCGCCGAGACCAAGGAACTCGTCGCCGGGTTCTGGTTGTGGCGGGTGAAATCCATGGAGGAAGCCATCGAGTGGGTCAAGCGCTGCCCCAACCCGATGCCCGGCGACTCCGAGATCGAGATCCGCCCGGTGTTCGAGGCCGAGGATTTCGGCGAGGAATTCACGCCGGAGCTGCGCGAACAGGAAAAGCGCGTGTGGGCCGAGGCCGAACGGCTGGCCAAGAAAACCCTGCGCTAGCCGCGCGCTTCATCACATCGGGAGATCGCCATGCGCTTCATGATCATCGTCAAAGCCACCGAAGAATCGGAAACCGAGCTTGTACCGAACCCGGATGAAGAACTTCTCGTCGCCATGGCCGAGTACCACGAGGAACTCGCGAAAGCCGGAGCACTGCTCGATGGCTCCGGCCTCCACCCGAGCTCCCGGGGATGGCGCATCAAGTACTCCGGCAACAAGCGCACCGTGGTCGACGGGCCGTTTGCCGAAACCAAGGAGCTCATCGCGGGTTACACCATCATTCAGGTGAAGTCGCCGGAAGAAGCGCTGGAATGGACCAAACGTTTTCCCAATCCCGCCGGCGAAGGCAGGGAGGCCGAGATCGAAGTGCGCCGGCTGTACGAGCTGGAGGAATTCAGCCCCAGCGACACGCTCGACCGCTTTCGCGAAATCGGCATGGACGGGAAGAAATAGCCGGCCCGGCCGACAGGAGAAGCCATCATGCCAGTCGAACCCTATCTGTTCTTCGAAGGCCGCTGCGAGGAGGCGCTCGAGTTCTATCGTCGGGCGCTCGGCGCGGAAGTCACCATGCTCATGCGCAACAAGGAAAGCCCCGAACCCGCGCCGCCCGGCAAACTCCCGCCGGGCTCGGAGAACAAAATCCTGCATTCGAGCTTCCGCCTCGGCGACACCACGGTGATGGCCTCCGACGGGTTTTGCAGCGGTCAGCCGCGCTTCCAGGGTTTTTCATTGTCACTGCCGGCACCGAACGAGGCCGAAGCCAGGCGCCTGTTCGCCGCGCTCGCCGACGGCGGGCAGGTGCGGATGCCGTTGTCGAAGACCTTCTTCTCCCCCTGCTTCGGCATGGTCGCCGACCGTTTCGGCGTGGCGTGGATGATCATCGTGCCCGCCTGAAGCATGCAGGATACGCCATGAATCATGCGAAACAACAGCCCAGGGCGATACGCCTCACCCGCCGCTTCCGCGCGCCGCCGCAGCGCGTGTTCGAGGCCTGGCTCGATCCCGGGCTGGCGGGCCAATGGCTGTTCGCGACGGCACTGCGCCCGATGACCGATGTCGAAATCGACGCGCGCGTCGGCGGGCGGTTCCGGCTCGCGGAACGGCGCACCGGCACCGGCGCCGGGCATTCCGGGCGCTACATGGAGATCGTCCCGTATCGCCGGCTGGTCTTCACGCTGCGTGAGGAGCGCCGCGCCACGCGCGTGACCGTCGAAATTAACCGGCGCCGGCAAGGCTGCGAGCTGTGCCTGCGCCACGAGAACCTGCCGCCGGAGCGCGCACAGGACGCCGAAGCGCGCTGGAGCGGCATGCTCTACGGTCTAGGCGAGACGCTGGCGTCGCGCCCGGGACCGGCTTCGGACCAAAAATGACCCAACCATAACGATTCCAAGGAGACAGCATCATGTTCAAAAAAATTGTCATCGCCATCGCCGTCGTGATCGCCGCCGTGCTCATTTACGCGGCATTCCAGCCGGACACGTTCCGCGTGGAGCGCTCCGCCAGCATCAAGGCCCCGCCGGAAAAAATCCATCCGCTGATCGACGACCTGCACAGCATGCAGACCTGGTCGGCCTGGGAGAAAGTCGACCCCGGCATGAAGCGCGTCCATAGCGGCGCCGCCCGCGGCGTGGGCGCGGTGTACGCGTGGGAGGGCAACAATGACATCGGCCAGGGGCGCATGGAAATCACCGGGTCGACGCCATCGAAGGTCGCCATCCGCATGGATTTCATCAAGCCGTTCGCGGCGCAGAACACTCTCGAGTTCACCCTGCAGCCCGAGGGCGGCGCGACGCGGGTGACGCAGGCGATCCACGGCCCCATGCCTTACCTGTCGAAGCTGTTCGGCCTCTTCTGCAGCATGGACCAGATGATCGGCGGGAAATTCGAGGAAAGCCTGGCGGCGCTGAAAACCGCCGCCGAGAAATAAGGAGCGGCGCCATGCAATACCTGCTGCTTTGCTGTTTCGACGAGGAACGCTGGGAGAGCCTGCCGGAATCCCGGCGCGACGAAATCATGCGTGAGTACGGCGCCTGGAAACAGGACATCACGCAGCGCGGCCAGTACCGCGCCGGCGCCAAGCTGCAGCCGACCGCAAACGCCACCACAGTGCGCGAGCGCAACGGCAAGCCGGCCCTCACCGACGGCCCGTTCGCGGAAACCAAGGAGCAGCTCGGCGGCTATCACCTGGTCGAGTGCCGCGACCTCGACGAGGCGCTGGCGATCGCGCGGCGCATCCCGACGCTCCCGGCTGGCGGCGCGATCGAGGTGCGTCCCCTGGACCCGACGGTGTAGGCCGGCCGTGGACGCTCTGACCCGCTCCCCTCCCGACGCCTACGAAAACCGCCAGACCGGGGTTACACTCGCGCCCATGCCCGCGGTCATCTCCATCGCCGGACTCGGCAAGACCTACGCCTCGGGTCTCGTGGCGCTCCAGGACATCGACCTCGACATCCGCCGCGGCGAGATCTTCGCGCTGCTCGGGCCGAACGGCGCCGGCAAGACCACGCTCATCAGCATCGTCTGCGGCATCGTCACGCCGACCGCGGGCCGCGTCACGGTCGACGGCCATGACATCCTGCGCGACTACCGCGCCGCGCGCGCCCGCATCGGCCTGGTGCCGCAGGAACTCTACACCGACATGTTCGAGACCCCGTGGGCCACGGTCAATTTCAGCCGCGGCCTGTTCGGGCTGCCGCCGAACCCGGGCCATCTCGAACAGGTGCTGCGCGACCTGTCGCTGTGGAACAAGCGCAACGACAGGATCATGACGCTCTCGGGCGGCATGAAACGCCGCGTGCTGATCGCCAAGGCGCTGGCGCACGAGCCGCAGGTGCTGTTTCTCGACGAGCCCACCGCCGGCGTGGACGTGGAGCTTCGCCGCGACATGTGGGCGCTGGTGCGGCGCCTGCGCGACAGCGGCGTCACCATCATCCTCACCACGCACTACATCGACGAAGCCGAGGAAATGGCCGACCGCATCGGCGTGATCAGCAAGGGCCGGCTGATCCTGGTCGAGGCCAAGACCGCGCTCATGAAAAAGCTCGGCAAGAAACAACTCACGCTGCACTTGCAGGAACCGCTGGCGGCGATTCCAGAGAGCCTGGGCGATTGGGGTTTGACGCTGAACAACGGCGGCAGCGATCTGGAATACGTCTTCGATGCCAGCCAGGAAAATACGACCATCCCGATGTTGTTACGGCGCCTGGGCGAGCTGGGCATCGGCTTCAAGGACCTCAACACGCGCCAGAGTTCGCTCGAGGAAATCTTCGTCAGCCTGGTGACCGAACGTAAATGAACGCCACGACCCTGCGGTTCAATTACCACGCGATTCTCGCCATTTACAAGTTTGAAATGGCCCGCTTCCGGCGCACGCTGTGGCAAAGCATCGTCACGCCGGTGATCACGACCTCGCTCTACTTCGTCGTGTTCGGCGCCGCCATCGGCGCGCGCATGGGTGACATCGATGGCATCCACTACGGTTCCTTCATCGTGCCGGGGCTGATCATGCTGTCGCTGTTCACCGAGAGCCTGAACAACGCCTCCTTCGGCATCCACATGCCGCGCTTCACCGGCACCATCTTCGAGGTCCTGTCGGCGCCGGTGTCGGCGTTCGAGATCGTGCTGGCCTACGTCGGCGCGGCGGCAACGAAATCCATTCTTCTCGGGCTGATCATCCTCGCGACCGCGAACCTGTTCGTGCCGGTCCACATCGAGCACCCGCTGTGGATGGCTGGGTTCCTGCTGCTGGTCGCCACCACCTTCAGCCTGTTCGGCTTCATCGTCGGCATCTGGGCCAAGGGCTTCGAGCAGCTCCAGTTCGTGCCGATGCTGATCATCACGCCGCTGACCTTCCTCGGCGGCGTGTTCTATTCGATCGACATGCTGCCGGACGGCTGGCGCACCTTCAGCCTGTTCAACCCGATCGTCTACGTCATCAGCGGCTTTCGCTGGAGCTTCTACGGCAGCGCCGACGTCGGCGTCGGCATCAGCCTGGCGGCGACGCTGGTGTTTTTCCTGCTCTGCCTCGGGCTCGTGTGGCTGATCTTCCGCACCGGCTACCGGCTGAAGAGCTGAATCCAATCATGGAGGAAAGCCGCATGGCGCGCACCAGCAAGAAATCACCCGCCCGCAAACAAAAATCCGCCGTCCGCTCCAAACCCGCCCCGCGCCGGGTCGTGGTGCTGGTCGCCACGCGCAAGGGCGCGTGGCTGTTCCACGGCGACAGGCAAAGAAAAACCTGGCGCGCCGACGGGCCGCATTTTCTCGGCCAGATCATCCAGCATCTGGTGCTCGATCCGCGCGACGGGCGCACGCTGCTGGCGGCGGCCAAGACCGGCCATCTCGGCCCCACCATATTCCGCTCCACGGATTTCGGAAAAACCTGGAAGGAATCCGGGAAGCCGCCGGCCTTCGCCAAGGTGCCCGAAGGCGAGAAAGGCCGCGCGGTCGATCACACCTTCTGGCTCACGCCATGCCACGCCGACGAACCGCGGGCCTGGTACGCCGGCACCTCGCCCCAGGGACTGTTCCGCTCAGACGACGGCGGCGATACCTGGGAACCGTTCTCGATAATCAACGACGATCCGAAGTTCCGCGAGTGGATGGGCAGCGTGCAGGACGGCACGCCGGACGGACCGAAGCTGCACTCGATCATCGTCGACCCGCGCGACCCGGCGCATCTCTACTTCGCCATGTCCGGCGGTGGCATCCACGAAACCCGCGACCGTGGAAAAACCTGGACCGCCCTCGTGAAAGGCATGGAAGTGGTCGAAGGCTTCGATCCCGCCAATATCGCCTTCCACGATCCGCATTGCGTGCAGATGTGCCCGAAAAATCCGGACCGTTTGTATCAACAGAATCACTGCGGCATCTACCGCATCGACCGGCCGTCGAACGAATGGATACGCATCGGCAGGAACATGCCGAAGCAGGTTGGCGACGTCGGCTTTCCCATGGTGCTGCACCCGCGCGACGCCGACACCGCGTGGGTATTCCCGATGGACGGCCAGACCGTGTGGCCGCGCACCAGCCCCGAGGGCAAACCCGCCGCCTACGTGACCCGCAACGGCGGCAAGAGCTGGCAACGCCTCGACGCCGGATTGCCGAAGAGTCAGGCGTGGTGGACGGTGAAACGCCAGGCCATGAGCGCGGACGCGCGTAATCCGGTGGGCTTGTATCTGGGAACGACCAGCGGAGAATTATGGATGAGCCGCGACGAAGGCAAACGCTGGAGCTGCCTCGCCCGGCACCTCCCTGAAATCTACGCGGTGGAGGCCGCGGAGGTCGGCTGACCGATGAAAGTGCTGATCCCCACGCCGCTGCTGTCCTACACCAAGGAGCGCGAGGTCGAGGCCAGCGGCGCCACGCTCGGCGAATTGCTCGCCGACCTCGACCGCCGCTACCCCGGCCTGCGCTTCCGCGTGATCGACGAACAGGACCGGATGCGCCCGCATATGCGCTTCTTCGTCAACAAGGTACAGGTGTTCGATCTAACGCACCCGCTGCGCCCGGCCGATTCCGTGGTCCTGGTACAGGCCCTGAGCGGCGGGTGAAGCCCCCTCAGTCAGCAAAGTCGCATGGCGGAAGAAAGTTACTGCGTGGAACTAGGGATGTCTCAGTCTGGCCTTTTGATTCCTTATTTTCTGCCGGACAGATGGTTTAATGACTTTCGCGCAATAGCAGGCATAAAAAAGGAAAAAATTCCAGACAGCAACAAAAGCAGAGACGGAGGCAAGGGGACGACAGTTTCGGCGATGGCGACATTGAGCGTTCTTGTGATGCTGGCCTCGGACGGTCCATACCAGTCATGAAACAGTTGCACGCTCAAGGAAAATTGGCTGCCCACGCTGATGGGCTGCAGGGGGTTGAAATGGGCGATTGTAAAGGCGTAACTGTTGCCTGGAGCAATATTAGTATCCTGACCGCCTGCAAATAGTCCGCCTGGTTCATTCGTGGTGGGATTGTACGTATATAAACCACCATCCAGGTCATTGTTGCTCAAGTCACCGGTCACCCACAATGAATAAGCGCCAATCCGAAGATTTTCAGTCGACGAGCTGTCGTTAATCAGCGTGCCGCCGATATACAACGTTTCAGTCGGCGACAACGTAATATTGTCGTCCAGAAACGACCAGGTCCAGACAACCGCTGCCCCTGCAATTTGCGTCGCAAGCATCAGGCCAAACCCGCCGATCACTCGTGCCAGATTTATTATTTTCATATTCATGACATCCTCCCTTTGGACGGTCGCATGTTTTTTTGCGTTTGACGTGTACTCTCCCCCGCCTGCACGCCTCTTGTCAACCGAGGAATAACACAAAGGCCGATAATTCCGCCGGCGCCGATCATGACGTCTGAAAAAAATCCATGCACATACAGGCTGATACAAGCAGTGACGGGGCCTTTGCGCGGCGTTGCACATACCGACATGAGTGAAGATAAGCGCGCGGCGGGGCCTTGCGGGCCCGGCTGCATCACAGCCGGTCTGGGCCACGCGAGTGACGCGGTTCGACACCGCGTCTTTCCATTCCCTTCTCCACCGGCGCCGCACAAGCCGCGCTTCCCGGGATTCCCGAGCGCGATCACGTGGCATGGAGGTTGCATGAAAAACGCCCTTAATGACCCGGGGAGAGCGGGCGGCTGTGATGCCAGCGTGGATGGCGTGCAGGGGTGCGGGGTCGGACGAACCCGGCGCAATCAACGACGATAACGACAGGAACCACGAGGCATGACTCCGGAACAGGCGACCAGCTATCTCAACAGTCTGCTCAAGGCCATGCTGGCCAAGAAGGCATCCGACCTCTTCATTTCCAACGACTTCCCGCCGTCCATGAAAATCGACGGCAAGATGACGCCGGTGACGCAGCAGCGCCTCAACCCGGTGCAGACGCGCGCGCTGGCGATGGCGGCCATGAACGACAAGCAGCGCGCCGAGTTCGAGACGGAGAAGGAGTGCAACTTCGCCATCAACCCGGAGGGCATCGGGCGCTTCCGCGTGAACATCTACCTGCAGCAGGGCTGCGTCGGCATGGTGCTGCGCACCATCACCACCGAGATCCCGAAATTCGACGAGCTGCAGCTGCCGCCGGTGCTGAAGGACGTGGCGCTGACCAAGCGCGGGCTGGTGATCCTGGTTGGCGGCACCGGCTCGGGCAAGTCCACCACGCTGGCGGCCATGATCGACTACCGCAACGAGAACAGCCACGGCCACATCATCACCATCGAGGACCCGGTAGAGTACGTGCACAAGAACAAGAATTGCCTGGTCACGCACCGCGAGGTCGGCACCGACACCAACAACTGGTTCGCCGCGCTCAAGAACACCCTGCGCCAGGCGCCGGACGTGATCCTGATCGGCGAGATCCGCGACCGCGACACCATGGAATACGCCGTCGCCTTCGCCGAAACCGGCCACCTGTGCATGGCCACGCTGCACGCCAACAGCGCCAACCAGGCGCTCGACCGCATCATCAACTTTTTCCCCGAGGAGCGCCGGGCGCAGCTGCTCATGGACCTGTCGCTGAATCTGAAGGCCGTCGTTTCGCAACGCCTGGTGCCACGCGCCAACGGCAAGGGCCGGCGCGCCGCCATCGAAATCCTGCTCAACACGCCGATGGTGGCGGACCTGATCTTCAAGGGCGAGGTACACGGGCTCAAGGAGTCCATGGCCAAGTCGAAGGAGGCGGGCATGCAGACCTTCGACCAGGCGCTGTTCGACCTGCACGAGGCCGGCGAGATCAGTTACGAGGACGCCATGCGCAACGCCGATTCGGTCAGCGAGTTCAAGCTTAATGTGAAATTGAACAGCAAACGCCGCGCCGGCGTGAGCGCGGAAGGCCGGACCAAGGTGGAGCTGAGCATCCAGGGCGACGCCGAGGACAAGGAAGCGGACAACAAGCCGGCCGAATTCCAGGCCAGCGCGGGCTCGCCGGCGCCTGTCGCGCCGCCGGCATCGGCCGCGCCGCCCAAAACCACGGCCGTTGGCCGCTAGCGGGAGCAGCGACGACCATGCGCCAGCCGAAATTCAGCCGTGAGCCCCACCGTGGTATCCCCAAAAAGGGCCGCGTGTCCCTGGTTTCCGGCACCGACGAACTGCCGCCTATCGACGCCGCCCTGCTGGCGCCGGAGACGGTGGATCTCGCGGAGATCGATCTCGACTTCGCCGGCGACGAACCGCGTCACACCGACGCCGCCAGCGTGCGCGCGGCCGGCGGCATCGTCGTAACGGCCGCCGGCGCGCTCGACCTGGCGCGGGTCGACCTGTTTCGCGGCGTCAGCGGCGCCGATCTGGCGCTGTTCGCCGGGCAGACCTGCGTCATCGAGGCGGCGCCGGGCAGCGTGCTGAAACCCGCGGGGCAAACCAGCGACCGGATCTTTTTCGTGATCAGCGGTGAATTGCGGAT
>JBFMBB010000067.1:0-14136 GCA_040755435.1 Pseudomonadota bacterium
AACCCGGGCAGTGAACCCAGCCGTCGCACGTTGTCATCGGCCAGCGCGGTCAATTCAGCGCTGTCCGGTCCCTGGAGCCGCAATACGATTTCTCCTCCAGGCAGATCGACCGGCGCCGGCAGCGCCCGGCTTTTCACAACGATCGCCGATGTCAACGCCGCCAACACCAGCGTGGCCACTCCCAGCACCGGCATGGCGCGCTGCGGCAGACGGCGCAACCAGCGATCGTAAGACCGGCGCAGTCCGGACATGGCGTGGCCGGCGGCCGCATGCCACGGCGTGTGCGCCGGGCGGCGGCGCGTATCGAACATCGGCACCAGCCACGCGGCCAGCAGCGCGGCCAGCAGCCAGGTGCCGCCAAAAATCAGAACCGGTTCGCGATACATGGTACCCAGTTCACCGCCGGCGAACCAGACCGGCGCCAGCGCCAGCGCCACGCTGACCGCGGCGGCGATGGCCGGGTTGGCGCGCTGAACCGGCTCGGGCCGTGTCATACTCTCGAACAGCAGCATGACGGCGCCGCCGAAAAGTCCCGTGCCCAGCACCAGCATGCCGAGTGTCATGACATCGAGGCCCGCGCCGGATACGGCCATGGCAATGAAAATTCCCTGCAACGCCGCCACCACGATCACGCCGAGCATCAGAGTGCGCCGCGAGCTGCCCCAGAGCAGATGCGTCGCGGCCAGGATCAGCGCGAAACCGGCGAGAAAGGCATAGCCCATTTGGCGCAGCGGCGCGCGCGCCGTGTCGAACTGGCTGACGAAGGAATGAATCTTAATACCCTCGGGAATCAGCCGGTTGGCGCGCATCCAGTCCACATGCGACCGCACCTCCTCGGCGACTTCCGACAGCGCGGCGCGCGGCTGCCGCGCCACCGTGACCCTGACGGCCTCCGCGCCGTCCACGCGAAACGCAGCCGGGCTTGGCGTCTGGCTGAGCGTGAGCCCGGCCACTTCCGCAAGCTGTATGCGGGTGCCGTCGGGCAAGGTCACGGGCAGCGCCGCCACCGCCGCCAGGTTGCCCGAATACACGGCTTCGCGCCGGGAGCGTCCCTTGCCCTTCACCGGCGCCGTGCGCGCCTGCGGATCGGCCTCGGGATTGCGCCGGATCGCCTGCAACAGATCATCAAAGGAGAGTCCATAACCGGCGAGGCGTCGCTGATCCGGCTGTACCAGAATTTCGCGCACCGCGCCGCCTTCGATATCCACCGCGGCCACGCCGGGCAGTTCCCGCAGGCGCTTGGCAAACTCGGCCTCGGCCCAGTCACGCAGCGCGAGCGCATCGCGCGTGCCGGATGTCAGGACGATCTCCGCGACTTGCGACGCGCCATCGGTCCACGCCTGCGCCGGCGCCTCCACCGTGAACGGCCAGGAGGCGGCGGCCTGCTCCAGGCGCGCCGCGACCGCGCGCTGCACGCGCTCCATGTCGCGCCGGTGATGCAGCGACAGCTCGATGCCGACCTCGCCCGCGGTGGTGACCGAATCCATGGCGGCCACGCCCGGCACGCCGGCCAGCGCGCGCTCCAGCCGCGGTGTCAGTTGCTCCTCGAGCACCAATGCGATCAGTCCCGGTGCGGCAACCCGGACATTCAGGCGCGGTACATCGCGCGACGGCGGCAGGTCGATGGGCAGGCGTCCCATGGCATAAACTCCCAGCAGGATGAACGCCAGAAGCAAAACCACGACCACGGAACGATAACGCGCGGAAGGGCGGGCAGCGGCTGGAGGCATGCGCCGCGGGCTCCTCAGTCGCGGATTTTGGAAGCGGACAGCAGCGGTTCGAGTTCGGTCAAGGCCCGCTCGTAGACCTCGCGCTTGAAGCTGATGATATGTTCCAGCGCGCTCCAGTATTCGATCCAGCGCCATTCGTCGAATTCCGGGCGCTCGCAGGCGTCGAGACGCACGTCCCGGTCCTGTCCGACCAGGCGCAGCAAATACCAGATCTGCTTCTGGCCGCGGAAAGGGCTGTTGGGGTTGCGCCGGCGGTAATGATCGGGGATGTCGTAATGCAGCCAGTCGCGGGTGCGGCCGAGCACTTCGATATGCGTCGGCGACAGGCCGACCTCCTCGCGCAGCTCGCGGAACATGGCCTGCTCCACCGGCTCCTGCGGGCGCACGCCGCCCTGCGGAAACTGCCAGCCGTCCTGTCCGCAACGGCGCGCCCAGAAGACCTGGTTCACGCGGTTGCACAGGATGATGCCCACGTTGGGGCGGTAACCGTGTTCGTCTATCATAAAACTGATTTTTGGAACCGCAGATAAACGCGGATGAACGCGGATAAAAACCAGCCAAGCCTGTCTGATTTCCTTGAATTCACATCTGCGTTAATCTGCGTTCATCTGCGGTTACTCAAATATTAATTAATTTATATGATTCTTCCACGAAGCCACGGTGGCGGCAATGCGGCGCCGGCACGGCGCCGACTGGGTGGCATTGCCCTGACCATGGCCGGACTATTGGGGCTGATGGGATGCGCCTCCACGCCCCGGATTCCCGCCAACGTCATCCTGCATGATGCCCATAACAACGGTTATGCGCTCGCCTTCGACGGCGCATCGAAGACGCTCGCCTCCGGCGGTTCGGAAGGACGCCTGCGCCTGTGGAGCCTGCCGGAGGCCAAGGAACTCGCCGGCTGGAAAGCGCATGACGGTTCGTTGCAGGGGCTGCAATTCCTCAACCACGACCGCGAAATTCTGTCCGCCGGCTACGACGGCGTGCTCGCGCGCTGGACGCTCGAAGGCAAGCTGCTCCAGCGCCTTGCCACGCCCTCTCCGATCACCGACATGGTGGCGGATGAGGCCGCGGCGCTGGTGGTGACTGGCCACCGCGACGGGCATGTGCGGCTGTGGCGCATGGGCGATCTTTCGCCGCTCCATGATCAGCCGCTCCACCGCGGCGCGGTGCGCGCCGTGACCTACCACCCCGCCACCCGGCAAGTGGCTTCGAGCAGCACCGATGGGCGGGTGTTTCATTGGACCGTGGGCGGGCAAGCCCGCGCGCTCCCCGCTCCTCCCACGGATGCGCAGGACCTGGCCTTCTCACCCGACGGGGATGTTCTCGTTGGCAGCGGCTGGTTCAAGCTGTTCCGCTGGCGGCTGGCGGACGCCACGCTCACCATCCTGCCCACCGCACACACCGGCATCGTCAAGTCCATCAGCTTCACCCGCGATGGCCGGCGGCTCGCGAGCATCGGCCGGCAGACCGACAGCGCGGTGTACCTGCTGGACGCGCAAACTGGCGAGGTAATGCAGCGCTTCCAGCCACATGCGTTGTGCGGCACCGCGGTGCTGCTGTCGCCCGACGGGCGTTACCTGGCCTCGACCTCCGATGACGCCAACGTGCATCTCTGGGATCTGCGGAATTTATTGCCCGAAAGAGCTTTTTATTAATCTGGAAACGCAGATAAACGCAGATGAACAACGCAGATGAACACGGATTAATATTGCGAGAAAAATTCAAATCTGCGTTAATCTGCGCCTCTTAATCTGCGTTCATCTGCGGTCCTATCGGAACATCAAATTGAGCCTCGCGATCTTCGACCTCGACAACACGCTGCTGCGCGGCGACAGCGACCATGCCTGGGGCCGTTTTCTCATCGAGAACCACGTCGTGGACGGCGCGGAATACGAACGCGAAAACGAGCGCTATTACGCCGAGTACCAGGCCGGCACGCTCGACATCATGGAATTTCTCGCGTTCGCGTTGCGCCCGCTCGCACAACACGACCGCGCCACCCTCGACGCCTGGCACCGGCAATACATGCAGACCAAGGTGCTGCCCATGATCACGCCCGCGGCGCGCGCGCTGGTGAACCTGCATCGCGCGAACGGCGACACCCTCGTCATCATTACCGCCACCAACCGCTTCGTGACCGCGCCGATCGCCGAGGAGTTCGAAATTCCGCACCTGATCGCGACCGAGCCGGAAGAGCGCGACGGCCGTTTCACGGGCAAGGTCGCCGGAACGCCCTGCTACCGCGAAGGCAAGGTCACGCGGCTCAAAAGCTGGATGCAGGAGCATGATCAAACGCTCGCCGACAGCTGGTTTTACAGTGACTCGCATAACGACCTGCCGCTGCTCTCCATCGTCGATCATCCGGTGGCGGTCAATCCCGATGACATCCTGCGGCGCGAGGCGCAGCAACGCGGCTGGCAGATCCTGCCGCTGCGCTGAGCCGATTTTCAAAAGATAAAATTAACCGCCAAGACGCCAAGAACGCCAAGGAAATGAATCTCTGGCACCTATCTCAAAAACAGGTTCCCTCCCCCTTGACGGGGGAGGGTCAGGGTGGGGGTGAAAGATGCCACCGGAAAAATTCAGCACCATGTTCGAGTCGATTTCCCCCTCCCCCTAACCCCCTCCCGCAAGGGGAGGGGGAAATCTTTTTTCTTGGCGTCTTGGCGGTTCAAAATCATATTCACATGGGACTCTAAAGGCATGAACCGGCGCCTATTGACGATGCTGCTCCTGCTGGCGCTGGCGCCGCTGACGCTGTGGTTCGCGCTGTCGCAGGGCAGCCTCGACATCGGCACGCCGGACATGTGGCGCGCGCTGCTGGGCGCGCGCGACGACGCCACCTCATATATGGTCGTGCACGAGTTGCGCCTGCCGCGCGCGCTGGCGGCCTTCGCCGTCGGCGGCCTGCTGGCGCTCTCGGGCGCGCTGCTGCAAGTGCTGCTGCGCAATCCGCTGGCGGACCCGTATGTGCTCGGCGTCTCGGGCGGCGCGGCGGTGGCGGCGCTGCTGTCCATGCTCGGCGGTCTCGGCATCGGCTGGGTGCGCGGCAACGCCTTTCTCGGCGCGTTCCTGTCCATGCTCATCGTGTTCGGGCTGAGTCGCCTGGGTTCGGTGTGGACGCAGAATCGCCTGCTGCTCACCGGCGTGGTGATCGCCGCCGGCTGGGGTGCGCTGATCAGCCTGATCCTGGCGCTGGCGCCCGCGACGCAGGTCCAGGGCATGCTGTTCTGGCTGATCGGTGATTTGAGTTACGCCACGCAACCGGTCGTGGCGCTGGCCGCGCTGCTGGCCGGGCTCGCCGTCGCGCTCTGGTTCGCGCGCGCGCTCAACCTGCTGTTGCGCGGCGAGAACACCGCCGCCGCCCTCGGAGAAAATCCCGCGCGTCTGCGCTTTGCCATCTACCTGGTGGCTTCCCTGCTGACCGCCATGGCGGTCACGCTCGCCGGCAGCGTCGGTTTCGTGGGCCTGGTGATTCCCCATATATTAAGATTGCTCGGCGGCTCGGATCACCGCTTCCTGCTGCCCACCTGCGTGCTGCTCGGCGGCAGCTTCCTGACCGTGGCCGACACCCTCGCGCGCAGCCTGACGGCGCCGGCGCAACTGCCGGTGGGAGTCATCACCGCCCTGCTGGGCGTTCCGGTGTTTCTCTATCTGCTGGTGCGCTCACGCTGATGCTGCGCGCGCACAACCTGACCCTGACGATCGCAGGACGCAACCTGTGCGCCGGGCTCGACGCCGAGCTGAAGCCGGGTGAGAACTGGGTGATCCTGGGCGCCAACGGCAGCGGCAAGACCACGCTGCTGCATGCGCTGGCCGGGTTGCGCGCGCCGGATGTCGGACAGGTCCGGCTCGATGACGCCGACATCGGCGGCCTGCCGCCGCGCATGCGCGCCCGGCGCGTTGGCGTGCTGTTCCAGGAGGCGGAGTCGGAATTCCCCGCCACCGTCCTCGAAACCGTGCTGACCGGCCGCTATCCGCATCTCGACCGTTGGCAATGGGAAGGCGCGCAGGATTACCGCATGGCCGAGGCCGCGCTGGAAGCCGTCGGCCTGGCCGGCCTGGCGCAACGGCCGCTGGCGACGCTGTCCGGCGGCGAGCGGCGGCGGGTGGAAATCGCCGCCCTGCTGGCGCAGGATGCCCCGATCTGCCTGCTGGACGAACCGACCAATCATCTCGACCTGCGCCACCAGGTCCAGGTGCTGGAGCTGCTGGCCGGGCGCGCGCGCCGGCCTGGGCATCTCAACGTTTTCGTGCTGCACGACGTCAATCTCGCGGCGCGTTTCGGCACGCACGCCCTGCTGCTGTTCGACCACGGCGAATGCCGCCACGGCCCGCTGGCCGAGATGCTCAACCGCCCCAATCTCGAACGGTTGTACCACTGCCCGCTGCGCGAAATCCGCGACGGCGGCGGAGTCTGGTTCCTGCCGGCATGACCGCCGGCGGTGTGGATTAATGAGGGGGCGACCGTTATACTTTCGCCACTCGCAGCGGCACTTAAATATATATAACGGATGGGGCCAGCGTCTTGATGCCAAGTCGTCTGCTGGAAACCGCACGGGGGCACGGGCTTCCTGTGGGTAGCTTTCTCTCCTTTTTCCCGGCGGTACGACGGTAATGCGCCTGCCGCTGCCGCGAACCTTGCGCGCCCGCATCGCCGTAGCCTTTTCCTTCCTGCTGTTGCTCATTGCCGTCGCCGTCACGCTGGCTTTCGCGCGCCAGGCGGCCAAGACCCACTTGGAAGCGCGGCAGCAACTGGCGCAGAAACTCATGGTGCTGGTGGAGCCGGCGGTGCGCGGCATGGTCGCGAACTATGACATCGCCGGCCTGGATCAATACATGCGCCGGATCGCCGACGACCCCGCGATCGCCTCCATTCGCATCACCGACAGCAGCGGCGGCTCGCTGCTGTACGGACACGAGGGCAACACCGAACCGCTCGGCAGGCTGACGCGGTTGCTGTCCGGCACCACCGAGACCGGGCCGCTGCTGGTGTCGGACGTGATCGTCAACGGCGCCAAGGTGGGACAGATCGAGGCGTTGTTGTCGAATGCGCCACTCAATCAAGGCGTCCGCCGGGTGGTCGTTATCGGCGGCGCCCTGACCGCCGCGGCACTCGCGACGGCGCTGCTGCTGGTGTACCTGCTGTTGACCCGCTTCACCGCGCCGCTGCGGCCGCTGATGGACTGGGCGCGCGAATTCGCGCACGGCAACTGGCACCCGCGCACGCAGCTGATCGAATCCGGCAGCCGCGAAATCCAGGAACTCAACCAGGCCTTCACCCAGGGCTCGGCCACGCTGCGGCACTACATCCAGAGCCTCGAGGAAACGCGCGAGCTGCTCGAATTCAGCGAGACCAGGCTGCGCAAGCTGGTGAACAGCATGCACGAAATCCTGTTCGAACTCGACGCCGAGGGGCGCATCGTGTTCCTCAATCCGGCGTGGAAGGGGTTGACGGGTTTTTCCACCGACGATTCCATCGGCAAATCCTTCAGCGACTTCCTGGTGGACGAGGACGTCATCCGCGATTTCGACGCGCGCGCGCTGCCGCGCCTGCACGAGAAAAACCGGGAAATCTCCCTGCGTTCGGCGGACGGCAAGCGCCTGTGGATGAGCCTCGATGCCGACGCGCAGACCGATTCGGCCGGCAATTTTACCGGCATCATCGGCACCCTCGGCGATGTCACCAGGAGCGTCGAGCTCAATCACATGCTCACCCGGTACCAGGACGAGCTGTATCACCTGTCCGTCACCGATCCGCTCACCGGCCTGTACAACCGCCGCCACTTCGACAGCCAGCTCGAGGTAATCCTCTCCGATCACCTGCCGAAGAACCTGCCGGTGTGCCTGCTGCTGATCGACCTCGACGGCTTCAAGTTCATCAACGACACCTACGGCCATCCCCTCGGCGACGAGGTGCTGCGCACCACCGCGCAACTGCTCAAACAGCAGGTGCGGCGCAACGATTACATCGCGCGCATGGCCGGCGACGAGTTCGCCATGGTGCTCAAGAACACCGACATCGAGAACGCCACGCGCATCGCGCAGAAACTGCACGAGAGCATCAACGACACGCGCATCCCGCTGCCGGTCGGGCACATGCAGCTGCAATCCTCCATGGGCGTGGCCGAGGCGCCCACGCACGGCACCAACGCCCAGGACCTGGTGAGCGCCGCGGACGTGGCGCTGTACCACAGCAAGCGCCGCGGGCGCAATCGCATCGAGGTGTTGTCGCCCGACATCAGCCGCGCGGTGATGTCCATTTTCAGCCAGGGCTTCCAGTTGCGTAACGCGCTGGAACAGGGTCATTTCCATCCCGCGTTCCAGCCCATCTGCAATCTCAAGAACGGCGAACCCATGGCCTACGAGGTGCTGGCGCGCATGCGCATCAACGGGCTCGTGATCCAGGCCAAGGATTTCATCACGGTGGCGGAGGAACTGGGGCTGACGCGCTACGTGGACCTGCATATCATCGGCCAGGCGCTGAAACTGACGCCGCCGGAATATGCGCTGTTCCTGAACGTGGATATCACTTCCTTCAACGACAGGGATTTCGTGGGCGAATTGAGCCAGCTGCTCAGACCGGCCTGCGCGGAGGGGCGCGCGATTACTATCGAGATCACCGAGCGCGAAACCATTCCCCTGAGCGACAGCCTGCATCAGGATATCCAGAGCCTGCGCGCGCTCGGCTGCCAGCTGGCGCTCGACGATTTCGGCAGCGGCTATTCCACCTACAACTTCCTCAACCAGTTCCGGCCGGACTATCTCAAAATCGAGGGTTCGTTCGTGCGCGGCATGTTGCGCAACGAGTCGGATCGCAAAATCGTCACTCATATCCACGAGCTGGCCACCTCTTTCGGGATGAAAACCATCGCCGAGAGCGTGGAAGACGCGGCCACCGAGCGGGCGCTGCAGGAGATCGGCATTCACACCGCCCAGGGCCTGTTCTACGGCGCGCCGCGGCTGGCGTCCTGACGACGGCCGGTGGTATCCAGCGGTTGATTGGACGACATTCAGGAATCAATAAAAAACATGAATCCTGACGTGCAATAACGACGATGGAAACTTTTTCTGAATTGAGAAGAATAGCGCCCGGCTGCAAGACGTTGTCTTGACTGCCATATCTCCCGTCCCGTACACGGGCCACACCCAAATCCTGAAAATCAAGGAAACGTATTAACATGAAAAAGTACTCGATTCTGATGGCCGCCCTCCTGGCCATGACCGCGGTTGCTGCTTGCGAGAAAAAGGCCGAGGCTCCGGCGACGGCTCCTGCCGCCCCGACGGCGGCTCCGGCTCCTGCGGCCCCGGCGACGGATGCCGCCAAACCGGCTGATGCAACCGCTCCCGCGGCCCCGGCTGACGCGGCTGCTCCGGCCCCGGCTCCTGCCGCTCCGGAAAAGAAATAAGATTCGATTTTTTTAGCTGCTGTATCGTTTTCAAGCCGGCCTTCGGGCCGGCTTTTTTATTTTTGGCGCGCCGAAAAAACAAAAAGATCGCATTGTGCGATGCGGATTCATGGCGCTTGCCGCATCGTCCGGCGGCGGTCGCCGGAAAGTCATTGACAGGTTCCATCCCGCTTCATATATTGCGCCGGAGTTTGCAGTACATCAGCTTCAGGTGTTTCCCGGAACCGTCGTTCCGGGAAATGAAACGGGAAGCCGGTGCGTTCGCCGAAATTCTTTTTCCGGCGAATCATCCCGGCGCTGCCCCCGCAACGGTAAACGAGTCAGGGATCCGCTCAATGCCACTGTGTCTTCTCGACACGGGAAGGCGCGGATCCCGGTACAACCCGCTCGTGAGCCCGGAGACCGGCCTGAAGCCACCCAGATGGTGTCGCGGAGGGCGGCCCGGGCGGTAACGGCCCCGCGCCTTCCGCTATCCATCCTCCGCACACCGCATTCAACCACCGCGCGGGTGCGCGCGGTATGCGGAGGAAAAATGAAAATATCGGTTGTCCATTTTGCCATTGTCTTGGCGTTCATCCCCCCTGTTTCAGTCATAGGCGCCGAAAATGGCGCTGAGGGACCAATCGTCATCACCGCCACACGTATTCCTACACCCCTGCAACAGATTGCCAGCTCGGTTACCATAATCACAGCCGAAGATATTCGGGCCAACCAGTGGCGCAGCCTTCCGGAAGCGCTGGCGGCTCAACCTGGAATGCGCATCGTCACTTCCGGCAGCGTCGGCGCCCAGACCTCGCTATTCACCCGCGGCACGAACTCCAATCACACCCTCGTCTTGCTCAACGGAATCGATATATCCGATCCCAGCACGCCGAACGGAGCCTATGACTTTGCCCACCTGGATCTGAGCAACATTGAACGAATCGAGATTGTCCGCGGTCCACAAAGTACCCTGTATGGCTCGGGCGCGGTCGGTGGCGTGATCAACATCATCACCAAGCGCGGCCAAGGTCCCAGCCGTTATACGGCTTCTGTTGAGGGAGGGTCGTTCCATACCTACACCGAGAAATTATCCGCGCGCGGAAACGATTCCCTGTTTCATTACTCGATGGAAGTTTCCCAATTCAACACTGCGGGTCAATCCATCACCCCGGAACGTTTGCGTGCCGGACAGGACGATGAGAATGACGGATATCGCAATACCACCGTGTCTTTTCAGGGCGGCATCACACCAACCACAGATACCGAATTCAATCTCCACGCCAGATCGATTCATGCACACTCGCAGCTGGATATCGGCTCGGGCGAGGACCCCGATTCGGAAAGCAGCGTGGCGCAGCGTTTCATCCGTCTTGAAGCCAAAACCACCCTGCTGGAAGAACGCTGGAAACCCGTTTTCGGGTATTCCCGGTCGCGCCAGAACCGGCAAACTGACAACAACCGTCAATCTTCACTCGGTGACGACGAACATACCCGGTTCCTGGGTGAAAGTGAAAAAGCCGATTTCCAGAACCAGATTGTCCTGTCAAACAACAACAGCGCAGTGCTGGGTTACGAAACAAAAACGGATCGCATGACTGCCGCCGGAAACTCCGCATTCGGCTCTGCCTTCGGCGACTTTATCCTCACAGAAAACACCAGCGTCCAGGAGCGGATTGAAAGCTGGTATCTCCAGGAACAGTTTACGCTCGCCGATGATTTTCATGGCACAGTCGGTGTGCGCTCGGACAACTACGACAGCTTTCCGGGCGCCAGAACCTGGCGGTTCACCCCGTTGTACGCCATCCCCGCAACGGCGACGAAACTCAAGGCCAGCTACGGTACCGGCTATCGCGCGCCTTCGCTCTATGAACGCTTCGGGTCGACCCAGACCAATTTTGGCACGGCCTACACCGGCAATCCTGCTCTGAAGCCGGAAGAAAGCAGGGGGTGGGAAATCGGTGTCGAACAAGCACTGAAAGGCGGTCGCCTGGAACCGTATTTCACCTACTACAAGAACCGAATCACAAACCTCATCAAGGTTGTTTACCTGCCGAGCTTCGATAGCACATCGGTCAATATCGATAACGCCACCACGGAAGGTTATGAAACCGGTATTTCGTTCCATACTTCACATGATTCAACGATCACAGCCGAATATACGCGGACACGCACACAGGACCAAAATGGTCAAGAGTTGCTGCGTCGGCCACGGCAAATGGCACACATTCAGGGAAAAACACGGATCAGCCCACTGTCGGACGTCACGCTAAGTCTGGATTACACTGGACGCCGCAAAGATGTCGATCGCGTTTCCGGTGCAACTATAGTCACCGGTGGTTACACATTAGCCGTGATCGGCGCATCCTGGCAGTCATCCAAAAATACCCGCTTGCACGGCAGGGTCGAAAACCTGTTCAACAAAAAATACGAACCCATCGACGGTTTCCAGGGTACCGGCGCAGGTTTCTTCGTGGGGGCAGAGGCAAGTTTTTAGACCGGAAGACAGGATGAAAGACTCTACATCTCGATGCCGCTCTATCGTATTTTGGATAACTCTATCCATGCTCGCGCACGGAATAGCGATTTCCCTGCCCTCATCCATACCGCCATCTTCGAAACCAATCGCCGATATGAATATAATGTGGATTTCAGATTGGCGTAGCACCGAATCGGATGCGCCAGTCGCGCGACTGGCCAGACAGGATCAATCGACAAGCTCTGATACCCATCTCCTGCCTGCCCGCAAAGGCGCGCTGTCGGCAGATATATCGACGCGAGAGTTACTTTCCGCCCATGACGAAGGCTCCTCCGCCGAAAAGCCCAGGACAGCGCTTGAAGACAAGACAGTCAATCACCTGCTTGGACTTATACGCCGCTCCATCCAGGAGCACTTCGTGTATCCGCCATTCGCCCTGCGACAGGGCTGGGAAGGCGAGGTGCTTGTCGAGCTTCAACTTGATGCCGATGGGGAAATTCACGATATCCGGGTAGTTCGTTCTTCGGGATATCGTATTCTTGACGAAGATGCCTTGTTAATTCTGCGTCGAATTGGTTCAATTCCCAATGCCCGCGTTTGGTTGCAGGGGCAACAGTACAGCGCTCTAATTCCCGTCATCTATCGACTCACTGGCTAGACATGGGCCACCGCCTTTCAAAGATATACACCCGCACCGGCGACGACGGCAGCACCGGCCTGGGGGACGGTTCGCGCGCGAAGAAAACCGGCGAGCGCATCGAGGCTATCGGGGCGGTGGATGAACTGAACAGCATCATCGGCGTGCTGCTGGTCCACGAGATAGCGCCTGATCTCCGTTCCATGCTGACTGACATCCAGCATGAGCTTTTCGATCTGGGCGGCGAGCTCAGCATTCCCGGCCAGGCCGTCATCACCGACAATCAGGTCAAGCGGCTGGAAACCATGCTCGACGGGCTCAACGACGACCTGCCGCCGCTCAAGGAATTCATCCTGCCCGGCGGATCGGAAGCGGCGGCAACGTGCCACGTGGCGCGCGCGGTGTGCCGGCGCGCGGAACGGCGCGTGGTGCGTCTCGGCGAGACGGAAAAAACAAACCTCGCGACCGCGAAATACCTGAACCGCCTCTCCGACCTGTTGTTCGTGATCGCCCGCGTATTGAACGCGCGCGCCGGCCGCGCCGACGTCCTGTGGAAACCGGGAAAGAACCGTTAACGGGGTTTCGTCACGTCCGGCGTTTCGCGCGCCTTCTCGAGCACGGCGCATACCTGTTCGGCCCCTTGCAGAATCCGCGGGCTGTGACGATGGATCAGGTCGGGGGGAATGAAAAACAGATTGCCGCGCGCGGCGGCGGAGAACGCGGGCCAGGCGCGCCAGCGCTCGCGCCATGCCGGCCACAGGGGCTCGTATCCGCTCGCGAGCACGACATCCGGATTTTTTTGCAGCACCGACTCGGCATCCACGCGCGGTGTCAGGGACGGCAGGCCCGAAAATATGTTGCGCCCGCCGCACAGGTCTATCACATCATTGATGAGGTGCCGGCCGTTGACGGTCAGCAGTGAAACATCGATAAGCTGGTAAAACACCGTGACCGGCGGTTGCGACGCATAACGCGCGCGCAGGCGCGCGTGCTCCTGCCGGAACCCGCCGGCAGCCCTGGCGGCAACCGTTTCCGTCCCGGCCAGCCGGCCCAGCCGTTCGAGCAAACCGGCCACATCGTCCAGACGGTGCGGCTCCGTCACGAAAACCGGAAGTCCCAGATCACCCAAGCGCGCCACCTGCCAGGAAGGATTGCCGCTTTGCCAGCCGACGACCAGGTCCGGTCGCAGTGCCACAATGGCCTCCAGGTCGAAACCGAAGCCGGTGCCGACACGCGGAATGCGCCTGGCGGCTTCGGGATAATCACTGTACTCGACCGCGCCGACGATATATTTACCTGCTCCCGCCGCATACAACAATTCCGTCACATGTGGCGCCAGACTGACGATGCGGCGCGCGGGGCCGGGCAGCACGATGGATTTTCCGGTGTCGTCGATTTCAGCTATTTCCGCCGACGCATTCGGTGACACCAGGATGCAGGCCAACGACAACAAGAATCCGCAGAACAAGCGGGCGCGATATTTTTTCATTGGTACGCGGCGAAATGACGTGGCCGCCGCGGCGCTACAGGCTGCCGGCATGAAACAGCAATTGCGGGAACAGCTCATCTCCGTCTCTCTCCACGCGCAGGCGGGTAATGCCCGCGCTCGGAACCTGTATCCTGAATACATGCTGCAACGGTATGCCAAGAGTGTGCGCCAGCATCATGCGAATGACGCCGGCGTGCGCGACCACCAGCACGTGCTGTCCGCCGTGGCGTTCATACAGGTCATTCCACGCCTCGAGAATCCGGTCGCGAAACCCGGCCAGCGGTTCTGCCCCCGGCGGGGCGTGCGCCACCGGGTCGCGGCGAAAACGCGCAAGCGCGTCGGGATCGTCCTCGGTCAGCTCTCCGGCGGTATGACCCTCCCAGGCACCAAATCCGAGCTCGACCAGGCGG
>JBFMBB010000068.1:0-14052 GCA_040755435.1 Pseudomonadota bacterium
CAGGCCCGATCCGCCGCCGGCCGGGAATCATCCCCGTCCCGGCCACGGGAAAGCCGTCACTTTTTCGACGGTTTTTTCTTGCGTTCCCTGGCGGCCTTGCCGATCAGGTCGTCCAGCAGCTTCAGCATCTGTGCCTCGCCGCCGGCCATGGCGACGGTAGTGAGATATTTTCCGTCCACCACGACGGCGGGCACGGAATTGACGTTCAGGTCCTGGTTGAGCTGCTTGGCCTTCTCCAGTTTCAGGCGCACGCCGAAGGAATTGAAGGCCTCGCTGAATTTCTGGCGATCCACGCCGTGCTTTGCGGCGAAGCCGGCGATGGCCTTTTCGTCATTGAACGCCCCCGGCTGCTCCTGCACCGCCTTGAAAAAGGGGGCGTGCAATTTTTCCAGTTCGCCCAGGGCCTCGAAGGTGTAATAGGCCTGTCCATGAACCAGCCAGCGCGGGGCGGCGCCGGGGGTGCGCACGAACCGCGCGTTGGCGGGCATTTTCTTCAGCCAGTTCGTCAGCCCCGGCTCCAGCACGTAGCAATGCGGACAGCCGTACCAGAAAAATTCCCGCACCTCGACCTTGTCGCCGGTCTCGACCTGCGCCGGAAACGGCAGCGCCATGTAATGCCGGCCTTCCTCGAAACCGGCATGCGAGAGTCCGGGAAGCAGAAACAGCGCCATCAGGCAACCGCTTAAAAAACGTTTCATTTATGGTTCTCCGAAAGACATTTGTTAACCGAGCGTAAAAAAACAGGGCTGACTATGCAACCTCGGCCTTCTGCAATTGCTCGAGCAGCCGCGCGTGGATATTGCCGAAACCGCCGTTGCTCATGATCAACAGGTGATCGCCCGGGCGCGCCTCGCGCGACAGCGAGCCGATGATCTCCTCCACCGTCGCGCAGGCCTGGCCGCGGCCATCCAGGGCGTGCGTCACGCGCTCCAGATTCCAGTTGAGGTCGTGCGGCTTGAGTATCCACACCCTGTCGGCATGCACCAGCGAACCGGCCAGCGTGTCGCGGTGCACGCCCATGCGCATGGTGTTGGAGCGCAGCTCCAGCGCCGCCAGGATGCGGGCGTTGCCGACCCGGGCGCGCAGGGCCTCGAGCGTGGCCATGATGGCCGTGGGATGATGCGCGAAGTCGTCGTACACCGTGACGCCGCGCACCGTGCCGCGCACCTCGAGCCGGCGCTTGACGTTGCGAAACTTCGCCAGCGCCGCCACCGCGGTCGCGACCGGCACCCCGGCGTGGCGCGCGGCCGCGATCGCCGCCAGCGCATTGGCCATGTTGTGATGGCCGAGCAGTTCCCACGATACCTCGCCCTGATCCTGCTTTTTGAACAACACCTGAAACCGGCTGGCCTCGGGATTGCGCGGGATGACCTGCCATCCGTCTTCCGCGCCGAACGGCTCCACCGGGGTCCAGCAGCCCTGCTCCAGCACGTCGGACAGGTTTTCGTCGCGCGCGTTCACCACCAGCAGCCCCGTTCCCGGCACGGTGCGCACGAAGTGATGGAACTGGAGCGAGATCGCGGCGAGGTCGGGAAAGATGTCCGCGTGATCGAACTCCAGGTTGTTGAGGATGGCGGTGCGCGGGCGGTAATGCACGAACTTCGAGCGCTTGTCGAAAAACGCGGTGTCGTATTCGTCGGCCTCGATGACGAAGAAGGGCGCCTCGCCCAGGCGCGCCGACACGCCGAAGTTTTCCGGCACGCCGCCGATCAGGAACCCGGGCTTGAGCCCGGCGTGCTCCAGGATCCAGGCCAGCATGCTCGAGGTGGTGGTCTTGCCGTGCGTGCCCGCGACCGCCAGCACCCAGCGGCCATGTAAAACATTCTCCGCGATCCATTGCGCCCCGGAGGTGTAGCGCAGGCCGCGGTCGAGCACCGCCTCCACCTGGCTGTTGCCGCGCGACAGCGCGTTGCCGATGATCACCAGGTCGGGGCGGACGGCGTCGAGGTGGGCGGCGTCGTAGCCTTCCATCAGCCGGATGCCCTGCGCCTCGAGCTGCGTGCTCATGGGCGGATACACCTTGGCGTCCGAGCCGGTCACCTCGTGGCCGAGATCGCGCGCCAGCAGCGCCACGCCGCCCATGAAGGTCCCGCCGATACCGAGAATATGAATTCGCATCCGCTACACTCGTCCCGTCATTTCAGTTTGTCGCCGGCAGCGGGTTCATGAACAGGCCCGTCACCCCTATCGAGAAAAACAGATACAGAAGACTGGCGGCCACGCCGGTCGCCAGGGTAATAGACAGGGCATGGCGTAATACGTGCCCGAACACCAGCGTATACCACACCAGGAAAACCGCCCATATCCATTCCGGCTGAAATGCTTGCGGGGCAAGACCGGCGGCGCCCCAGGCCAGCAGCGACAGCAGGGCGCCGCAACCGGCCAGCGCGGTGAGCGTCTGGGTCAGGCGGTTTTCCAGTCGCCGCCACTGCAGCACCAGATGCGTCGCGGCGGCCAGCAGCAGCGTGTCCACCACAGTGGCCAGGACGGCATTTTCGAACGTGAGGACATCGAGCACGCCGAGCAAGCCCGCCGCCGCATAGGCGATCAGCGCCGCGAGCATCGCGCCGCGGGAGGCCGGCAGGTCCTGGGGCGCGGCGCGCAGCAGACAGATACCGATCAATATCTTCAGCGGCATGTTCAACAGGGCTGTTTCAGTTGTCACCCGTGACGCGGGCGATGCGCCAGCGGGTCTGATCGACTTTCTCCAGGCGGACCAGGAACCGGACCTCGCCGGCCACGGGCGTCCCGGGCTGCAGAAAGCTGACATGGATCACCACCGTGCGGTGCGCCTCATCCTGCGGCCTGGCCTCGCCTTGCACGAACTTCAGCGTCACGCCCTGGGCCTGGCGGGCGCGCAGGAAATCCAGGCCGACGCGCGCGGCCAGGCCGTCCACCAGCGCTTCCGGGCTTTGCTCCGGCGGGAGATTGGCCAGGTCGCGCAACGCCCCGGTTTCCGCCGGGGCCGTCACCAGGGCCTCGATGAAGTCCCGCGCGCGGGATTCCGGCGTGCTCCAGAACGGCTCGCAGGCGGCCAGCAGCAGCACCAGCCATAAACCGGCGGCGGCCCGGGCGGTGACCGATGTGTTCGTCAGGTGGCCGTGCCGGTTCATCGTTTCCCAATGATAAACCATCCGCAACGCTGTTGGGCCGGACGCGGGAAATGCATACACTTGAACGATCCGGAAGCACGAAACAAACCGGCGGGACTCAAACATGGATGAATCGCTGATCCAGGATGCCGCGGCGCTGGCGCGCTCGTGCGAATCGTTGCGCGCGCAGGCGTGGCTGGCGCTGGATACGGAATTCATGCGCACGCGCACCTATCGCGCGCGCCTGTGCCTGGTGCAGGTGGCGACCCCGGAACGGATCGCCTGCGTCGACACCGTCGCCCTGCCCGACATCGAGCCGCTGCTGGAGATCATCTACGCGCCGCAGGTGCTGAAGGTCATCCATTCCGCGCGCCAGGACCTCGAGGTGTTCGCCGACATCCGCGGCGCGCCGCCGGCGCCGGTGTTCGACACCCAGATCGCCGCCTCGCTGTGCGGTTACGACGACCAGATCGGCTACGGTGCGTTGGTGGAGTCCATCACCGGTCACAAGCTGCCCAAGCTGCACACGCGCGCCGACTGGGAGAGCCGCCCGCTGCCGCCGGACCAGCTGCACTACGCCGAGGACGACGTGCGCTACCTGCGCGACGTGTATCACTTCCTCGCGCAAAAGCTCGAAGCCCTCGGCCGGATCGACTGGCTGCGCGAGGAGTGCGCCGCGCTGACCGACCCCGGGCTGTACCGCAACGACCCGCGCGAGGCCTGGCGGCGCCTCAAACAGGGCCAGTCGCTGCCACCGGCGGCGCAGACGATCCTGCGCGAACTGGCGGCCTGGCGCGAGGCCACGGCGCAGAAGCACAACCTGCCGCGCGGCTGGGTCGTCGCCGACACCGCGCTGGTGGAAACCGCCTTGGTCGCCCCGGCCTCGCCGGAGACGCTCGGCCGCATCGACGGCATCGGCGGCCCGACGGCGCGCAAATGGGGCGAGGAGATCCTGCAGGTGGTCCGGCGCGCCCGGGAACTGAAGCCCGAACGCCTGTGGGAGGAGCCGCAGCGTCTCGACCGCCGCCAGCAGGCCTTGTACGAACAATTGCAGGCGCGCGTGCGCGCCGTCGCCGCGGAAATGAAAATCAGCGCCACCCTGCTGGCGCCGCGGCGCGAATTGCTGAAGCTCATCGCCGGCGACGGCTCCGGCAGCCTGGCGCGCGGCTGGCGGCGCGCGCTGATCGGCGAGGAATTGTTGCAACTCTGCGGCAACCCGCCAATGGCGGCGGCCACCTGACAACTCATGCAGTGGCGAAAAGAGGTCGGCATCCTGCTCGGCATCGGCATCGCGGCCGCGATCATCTTCGCTCCGCTGTGGTGGCGCCCGGCGCTGCCCTGCGTGGCCGGCGATCTCGCGGCGCGCGCGCAGGCGCGGGTGCCGGATTCCCACAAGGAAATTTACTGGGACGCCGCGGCCATGCAGTTCGGCCTGGGCTCGGCCGCCATCGGCGGCTGGGAGGGCCTGGGCGATGCTGTCGCCGCCGGCGGCCTGGCCTGGGTGCGCACCACGCGCGCCGACGCGCCGAAATATTTCGCCACCGTCGGCAACCGTTACTTCCAGTCCAACGGCTTTGCCTACGTGCCGCCCGGCCGCGAGCCGCTGGCGAGTTTCCGCCTGGAGCAGCCGCTCACCCTGACACAGCTGTGGGAGTCGCTGGCGCGACACTATCCGGAAGGCGTGATGTTTGCGGGTTACGTGAAGGCGGCGCCGCTGCGCCTGATCGCCATCGCGCGGCCGGCCATCGACGGGCGCGCGGTGCTGAAGAACGCGGCCTACTACTACACGCGCCCGATGGAATCGGCCCCGGAAGCGTGGACCTATGTCGTCGGGATTGCCGCGGCCAGATCCACCACCTCGCGCATGGGCCGCGCCTGGCTGGCATCGCTGCTGGCGCCCCGTCCCGACGCCGAGGGCCAGGGCGCGGGGCTGGCGCATGTGCTGTGGCTGAAGTCCGCGCCGGCCGATATCCAGTCGCCGCCCACGCGCGAGAACGTGAATGCCGTGGGACAGCTGGTGCTGGACCAGACGACGCTGATGGAAGGGGAACTCCGGCTCTTCGCCGTCACCCGCGCCGGCGGCTGTGGTGACCGCGCACGCACTCGCTGAATCAATTCAGCTTTCGATCGGCCGGCAACAGGACATAAAGTTTTCCGCGGCTCCGCATGGCGCCGGCGATGCGCTCCGCGTTC
Organism: Pseudomonadota bacterium; assembly: GCA_040755435.1. Lineage (GTDB taxonomy): Bacteria > Pseudomonadota > Gammaproteobacteria > Acidiferrobacterales > Sulfurifustaceae > Sulfuricaulis. Next base: position 5,286 of record JBFMBB010000068.1, read on the forward strand.
TCGCCGAAACCGAGGAAAAGATCGGCGCGCACCGGGCCGCGGATGGCGCCGCCGGTGTCCTGCGCCAGCACCAGCCGCCGGTACGGGCGCGCCTCGCTGTTGCCGGGGAGCGAGGTATCGATCCACACCGGTGTTCCCAGCGGAATGAAATTCGGGTCCACCGCGATGGAGCGCTCCGCTTGCAGCGGCACGTTGAGCGCGCCGATCGGGCCGGCGTCGTCCGGTTCGCGCAGGGTGAAGAACACATAACTCGGGTTGCTGTTCAGCACCGCCTGCGCCTTGTCCGGGTTGGCCCTGAGCCAGTCGCGGATCGCCGGCATGGTCGCCTCCTCCAGCTTCATGGCGCCGGACTCGACCAGCGTGCGCCCGATGGCGACATAGGGGTGCCCGTTCTGGTCGGCATAACCGACATGCAGCATCTTCCCGTCCGGCAACTGTATCCGGCCGGAGCCCTGGATCTCGAGGAAGAACAGCGCCACCGGATCGTCGACCCAGGCGATCACGGCGTTGTCCGGCGGGCGCTTGCCGTTGCTCATCTCGGCGCGCGAATAGTACGGCACCACGCGATTGCTGCTGAGCCGCCCGCGGTAGCGCTTGCCCTGCAGTTCCGGGTACAGCCCGCCCAGGTCCACCACCACCAGATCGTCCGGCCGCCCATAGACCGGGTGGCGGAAGCGTTTGGTCTTCACCAGGCTGCCGTGGAGCAGCGGTTCGTAGTAACCGGTGACCAGGCCGTCGGCGGCGCCGTTGTTGCCGGCGATTTCATGCGCGACGAAACGCGTTTCGAAAAAGGCGCGCGCGGTGGCGTCGTCGGGGGCGGGAAACAGCGCGGCGTCGGCGCACAGCCCGGCCCAGCGCGCGTCGCGCGCGGGCATTTTCTGGCAACTGCCCTGCAATGCCGGCCAGGCCTGGCTCAACCGATCCTCCTGCCAGCCCGGCAGTTGCGTCCACGGGATCGGGGAGCCGATGCCGGGCACCGGCGGCGGCGCGCTGATACAGGAGGCCAGCAGGCAGGCGGCTGCGCCGACCGCCAGCCTGCCGACCGTTTCTTTCACGCGAAAAGCCAAGATAAGATGCATGTTTCGAATATCGCCTGATTTTATAGCTCGTCAGAACGCGCCGCGCCACCAAAGTACCGAACTTGGAATCGCTCGACCCGTCCCTGTTCCCGTGGTTGCTCGCCTGTATCGCGCTGGCGGCAACGCTTTACTCTTCCGTCGGCCACGGCGGTGCCTCCGGCTATCTTGCCGCGATGGCGCTGTTCGGCGTCTCCGCCGCGCTCATGAAACCGGCGGCGCTGGCCATGAACATCGTGGTAGCCGGTCTGGTATTTGCGCGCCTGTGGCGCGCCGGGTTTTTCGACGCCCGGCTGTTCTGGCCGTTCGCCCTCGGCTCGATCCCGCTCGCATTTGTCGGCGGTGCCATCCAACTGCACGAACGCGCGTACCAGTCTCTCGTGGCTGTCGCGCTGCTCGTGGCGGCGTGGCGTCTGCTCCTGACCAGTCACGAACCACCGACACGTGAAGCCCCGCATATTGGGGTGGCGCTGCCGGTGGGCGCCGGTCTCGGGTTCGTCTCCGGCCTGACCGGCGTCGGCGGCGGGATTTTCCTGAGTCCGCTTCTGCTGTTTCTGCGCTGGGCCAACATGCGCACCACGGCGGCGATCTCGGCGGCCTTCATCCTGGTCAACTCGATCGCCGGCCTGGCCGGTCTCATCACGAACGGCGCAACCTTGCCGCAGGGCTTGTCCTGGATGGTGCTCGCGGCATTGGGAGGCGCGATCGCGGGATCGGAACTCGCGGTGCGCCGGCTGGCGCCGCTGCGTTTGCGTCAGCTTCTCGGAGTTGTATTGGTAATCGCAGCGGTGAAAATGCTTATCACCGCCTGAAATCCCCTCAAACTCCCGCTGCGACCTTGGGCGGCTCTGCAAAGGGCACTTCGCCCTCATACGGCTCGGCGAAGCCGCATTCCTTGACCGGGCACACCTTCTCGGTGCCGCGGCGCTTGGTGGTCTTGATGGTCAGGATCGGCCAGCCGCACTGCGGGCACGGCTCCTTGAGCGGCGGGTTCCAGACCGCGTACTTGCAGTCGGGATAGCGCGCGCAGGAATAGAACACCTTGCCGTAGCGCGACTTGCGCTTGAGCATGGTCGCCTGCTTGCACTCCGGGCACTCCACGCCGGTGTCGGCCGGCTTCTCCAGCGGCTCCATGTGCTTGCAGTTGGGATAGTTGCTGCAGCCGATGAACTTGCCGTAGCGCCCGCGCTTGATGACCAGGTTGGATTCGCACTTCGGACACTTGCGGTCCGGCACGATCTCGGGCTCGTTGGAGGCGCCCACGGCGTCGTCCACGTTGCGCGTGTAGTTGCACTCGGGGTAACCGGTGCAGCCGATGAAGTAGCCGTTGCGGCCGAGGCGCTTGGCCAGTTTCTTGCCGCACTTGGGGCAGGCCTCTTCCATCATCTCGACGCCGGGACGGTCCACCGATTCCTTTTCCTTCACCTGGTTCTTGAAGTCCACCCAGAAGTCCTTGAGCACCGGCTTCCATTCCTTCTCGCCGCGCGAGATGGCGTCGAGGTCGTCCTCCATGCGCGCGGTGAAATCGTAATCCACGTAGTGGAAGAAATGCTCCGACAGGAACTTGTTGACCACGCGCCCGACGTCGGTCGGCTTGAAGCGGCGGTTGTCGAGCGTCACGTATTCGCGGCTCTCGAGGGTGTAGATGATGGAGGCATAGGTCGACGGCCGGCCGATGCCGAAGGCCTCGAGCGCCTTGACCAGGCTCGCTTCCGAATAGCGCGGCGGCGGCTCGGTGAAATGCTGCTCCGGGCGGATCGCCTTGAGTTCCACTGACTCGCCTTTTTCCATCGGCGGCAGCAGTTTCTCGTCCTCGGCGGCAGCCTCCGGCGCGTCCGCCGGCTTGTCGTCGACGTCCTCCTGGTACACCGCCATGAAACCGGGCTTGACCACGGTCGAGCCGTTGGCGCGGAACACGTTGCCTTCGCCCGCGGCGAGATCCACGGTCACGGTGTCGAGCACCGCCGGCACCATCTGGCACGCCAGGGTGCGCTTCCAGATCAGCTCGTACAGGCGCAGCTGGTCCGGCTTCAGGTGGCCCTTGATCGAGTCCGGCGTACGCGCGGCCGAGGTCGGGCGGATGGCTTCGTGCGCCTCCTGCGCGTTCTTCGACTTGTTCTTGTACACGATCGGCTCGTCCGGCAGGTTGTCGGCGCCGAAACGCTCCTTGATGGTCTCGCGGATTTCCGCCACCGCCTCGTTGGCGAGGTTCACGGCGTCGGTACGCATGTAGCTGATGAGGCCGACGACTTCGCCGTGGCCGAGATCCATGCCTTCATAAAGTTGCTGCGCCGTGCGCATGGTGCGCTGGGCCGAGAAGCCGAGCTTGCGCGAGGCCTCCTGCTGCAGGGTCGAGGTGGTAAAGGGCGGGGCCGGGTTGCGCCGGCGCTGTTTCTTCTCGACCGACAGCACTTCCAGCTTGCCCTGGGCCGCGGCCTTGAGGGCGGCGTCGATCTCGGCGGCGCGCGCGCCGTTGTCGACCGTGAATTGCTCGAGTTTTTCGCCGTTGAAATGGGTCAGCCGGGCGACGAAATCCTTGCCCCTGGTGTTCAGGTCGGACTCGATGGTCCAGTACTCGCGCGCGATGAATTTCTCGATCTCCTCCTCGCGCTCGACGATCAGCCGCAGCGCCGGGCTCTGCACGCGCCCGGCCGACAGCCCGCGGCGCACCTTTTTCCACAGCAGCGGCGACAGGTTGAAACCCACCAGGTAGTCCAGCGCGCGGCGCGCCTGCTGCGCGTTGATGAGGTTCTCGGACAGCGCGCGCGGCGATTCGATGGCGTGCTGGATCGCGGTCTTGGTGATTTCGTGGAATTCGACGCGATGCACCGGCTTGTCGTCCAGCACGTCCTCCTGCTTCAGGATCTCGTGCAGGTGCCAGGAGATCGCCTCGCCCTCGCGGTCCGGGTCGGTCGCGAGATACAGCGAATCGGCTTTTTTCATGGCCTTGACGATGGCGTCGACGTGTTTCTTGTTCTTCTCGATCAGCTGGTACTTCATGCCGAAATCGTTCTCGGTTTCCACCGCGCCCTGTTTCGGGATCAGGTCGCGCACGTGGCCGTAGGACGCCAGGCAGGTGAAGTCCTTGCCCAGGTACTTGGTCATGGTCTTGGCCTTGGCCGGCGATTCCACCACAATCAGATGTTTTGACATTCGTTTGACTCAATCACCACAGTGAAAAAAATTTCCGCGCCGCAGAGATGGCGGCGAATTCATGGGCGCGGATCGTGTCAGACCCGAATTGTTGACGATAACAGGCGGTGCTTGTCAAGTCGCGCGGCGCCGGCGGTCGATCGGAGACGACCGGAACGGGGAACGAATGGCGGCGAAAATCAATGCAGGTGGCCCTGCATTTCGTCGAACACCAGGTCCTCGAGCATGTGGTAGGCGTATTCCTGTCCGGGCTGGTTGAACAGCACCAGCAGCATGACCCACTTGATCTGGTCCAGCGCGATCTCGTCGGTTTCCAGCGCCATCAGGCGGTCGATGATGACTTCGCGCGTGGCCGGGTCGATCACGCCGCTGGTTTCCATGAAATGCAGGTAGCCGCGGCATTCTTCGTCGAGCCGCTCCTGTTCCTTGGGCGTGTAATGGCGGATGGCCGCGGAGCGCGCCGCCGGCGCCGGGCCGCCGTGTTCGCGCAGCGAGGACAGCCCGTCCAGCCAGGAAAATGCCTTGCGGATTTCGCCGCGATGGAAACCGGCCTGGGTCAACTCGTGGGTCAGCGCTTCCTGATCGGGATGGAATTCAGTGCCTTCATCCATGTAGTTTTCGAACAAATACATCAGCACATCGAAAACGTTTTCTTTCATCAGTCGTTTGCGGCTCTGGTCTCGTCAGGAAATTCTCTGGACTTTGCCGCCCGGACAACTCGACACCAGTCCGTGCAGCTCCATTTGCAACAGCATGGAGGAAACGGCATCCGCCGTCAATCCGCTGCGTTCGATCAATGCATCCACACTGACCGGATCGTGACCGATTTGTGCCAGCAGTTCCGCCGTCGGCGCATCGAGTGCCGGCGCGGCGCTTTCCGGCACCGCGGCACGCGCCACGCTCGCGAGCGGGCCCAGCTCTTCGAGAATGTCCTGCGCCGTCTCCACCAGCTTCGCGCCCTGGCGGATGAGCGCGTGACAACCGCGCGACTGCGGCGCATGGATCGAGCCGGGAATGGCGAACACCTCGCGTCCCTGCTCGGTGGCGAGGCGCGCCGTGATCAGCGAACCGCTTTGCAACGCCGCCTCCACCACCAGCGTGCCCAGCGAGAGCCCGCTGATGAGGCGGTTGCGGATCGGAAAATTCTCCGGCAGCGGCGGCGTGCCGAGCGCGAATTCCGACACCAGCGCGCCGTGCGCCGCGATCTCGTGCGCCAGCTCGCGGTGCCGCGCCGGGTACACGCGGTCCAGGCCGGTGCCGGTCACCGCTATGGTGCTGCCGCCGGCGGCGAGTGCGCCGCGATGGGCGGCGCCGTCCACGCCCAGCGCCAGGCCGCTGGTGACGGTGAGCCCGGCGGCGGCCAGGCTTTTGGCGAAGGCCTGGGCGTTCTCCCGGCCCATGGGACTCGGATTGCGGCTGCCGACGACGGCCAGTTGCGGATGCGACAGCACGGCGCGCCGGCCGATGACGTACAGCAACACCGGCGGGTCGGCGATCTCGCGCAGCAGTGCCGGATAGTCGGGGTCGGTCCAGACCAGCAGGTGGTGGCCGGGCTGCGCCAGCCAGTCGAATTCGGCCTGGAAAGTTTGCGCCACGGGACCATCGAGAATGGCGCTGACCGCCTCGTGCTTTCCCGCCAGCAGTTTCTCGAGCTGGCCGCGACTGGCGGAAAAAATATTTTCCACCGAACCGAAGTGCTCGAGCAGCTCGTGCTGCGTGCGCGTGCCCACGCCGGGCAGCCGCCGCAGCGTCAACCACAACGTCAGGGTATCGCGGGATAACTGTCGCCCGGTGTCATTCGCCCGGGCACGGGAGTTGGACGGCGCGCCGGTCATGGCGCGCAGTCTAACCCAGGGTGGAATAATTTACGTCAGGGGGTGATGACCGTATCCATCAGGCGCACCGGACGGGTGGCCGTCATGATGAGGCCGTAGCTGACTTTTTCGTAGGTACGGAACACCATCACCAGCGCCGATTCCTCGTCCGGCAGGTCATAGCGTTCGCGCGTCAGCGGATCCTTGTGCGTGCCGACGTGGCGCATGACGCGCAGCACGCTGCCTTCCTCGATGCCTTCGCGCGTGCCGAGCGAGATGCCGACCACGCTTTGCGGGCCGATCTCGCCCACGGAGTTCAGGGCCGAGACGATCCTTCCCTCCACCTTGGTCTTGGGCGGATGCGGGTAGTAATAGGGCAACGCGGCCTTTTTCGGGGCCGCCAGCAGGCGGTCGGTCGGGATGATTTCCTGCTTGACCGCGGTCACCACCAGCTTGCTCGGATCGCCCGCTTCGAGAAGTTTCGCGTCGCCGAGATACATGGCCTCGTAGGCCAGCAGCTCGCCGGTGTCGGGATGGCGGATCGGATTGCCCGGGCGAAAAATCTGGTAATGCTCCTCGGCCTCGTCCTTCAGGCCGCGGGCGTAAAACTGGCTGGTGTCGCCGAGCGCAATACGGTCGTCGAGCCCGATGGTGATGTAGCCGGCCTGCTCCAGCACCTCCTGGTCCACCGCCAGCGGTTTCGTCAGAAACGGCGCGATGGCATGCGGCGGGATGGTGGGGATGGCGGCTTCCAGCGGCTCGCTGCGCGTCTGCGGCGAGAGTCTCACCGTGCGATCATCGACGCGACGCTCCACCGCCTCGGGTTGTTTCGCGGATTCGGGCAGCGACGGCAGCTCCGAGCCCTTGCGTTCCACCATCAGGACCGGCTGGCCGTCCACCCAGTGCAGCACGATCACGTCGCCGGGATAGATCAGGTGCGGGTTGCGGATCTGCTCGTTGATCTTCCAGATCCGCGGCCAGTGCCATGGGCTCTTGAGAAAGCGGGTCGAGATGTCCCACAGGGTATCGCCCTTGACCACGGTGTAACGCTCCGGGTGATCGGGCTTGAGTTGCACCACATCCGCCCGCACATGGGCAGAGACGCTCAGGAGCAATGCAACAATAATAAGATGGAAAAAGCGGGTTCCCAGTAGAGGCTTAGGCGACATTCGTCCACGTTCCGTGTAATCTGATGACGTTTTGAGTGTAGTCCATGCCTGAGCGCAACGCCAAGGCTGCCGAAAGGCCGAATTTTGTTGTTATTCAGGGGTCTCCGGTCCGATGATGAACCTGTTTGGCAGCTTGGCAATACCCCGGAATTTGACGGAAATACCATGACGATACGCACCATCCTGCACTATCCCGACCCGCGCCTGCGCCGGCGCGCCGAGCCGGTGCCGGCGGTCACTGAAACGGTCCGCCGCCTCGTGGACGACATGGCCGAAACCATGTACGACGCCCCGGGCATCGGATTGGCCGCGATCCAGATCAACGAGCCGTGGCGCGTGGTCGTCATCGACCTGTCGCAGACCCGCGACCAGCTGCAGGTGTTCATCAACCCGGAAATCCTTTCGCGCGAAGGCGAGCAGGAGTATGAAGAAGGCTGCCTGTCAGTGCCCGGCATCTACGAACCGGTCACGCGCGCCCATCGCGTCCGCGTGCGCGCTCTGAACCGCGACGGCCAGGCGTTCGAGATCGAGGCCGAGGGCCTGCTCGCCACCTGCATCCAGCATGAAATAGATCATCTCGACGGCAAGGTGTTCGTCGATTACCTCTCGCGCCTGAAACAGACGCGCATCCGCAAGAAGCTTGAAAAACGCGGACGCGAGCAGGGAGCAGGGGCCCCACGCAGGGGGGATGCGACCGGCCGCGAGTCGACTGCGGCCGCCGCCGGCGGGTCGCATTTAAAGATATAAGAACCTTGCCATGGCCATTCCCGCCCTCTTGCGAGCAAGGCGGCGAGCGCCGGCGACGTAAGGGGCGTTGCATGAATATCGTCTTCGCCGGGACTCCCGCTTTCGCCGTTCCCGCGCTCGAGGCCCTGCTGCGCGCCGGCCACACGGTGCGCGCCGTCTACACCCAGCCGGACCGTCCCGCCGGGCGCGGGCGCAAGCTCGCCGCGAGCCCGGTAAAGCAGTGCGCGCAAACCCACGGCATCGAAGTCCGCCAGCCGGAAAAAATTTCCGGCGAGGAAAAAAACCTGCGTGCCGACGCGCCGGACGCGATGATCGTCATCGCCTACGGCCTGTTGCTGCCGCCGCCCATCCTCGCCATCCCGCGTCACGGCTGCCTCAACGTGCACGCCTCGCTGTTGCCGCGCTGGCGCGGGGCGGCGCCGATCCCGCGCGCGATCGAGGCCGGCGATACCGAGACCGGCGTCAGCATCATGCAGATGGAGGCCGGGCTCGACACCGGCCCGGTGCTGATGGAAGCACGCACGCCGATTCACGCCAGCGACACGGCGCAGACGCTGCACGACCGCCTGGCGCCGCTCGGCGCCGACACGCTGGTGGCCGCGCTCGAGCGCCTGGCACGCGGCGGCGTGACGCCGCAACCGCAGGACGACGCGCAGGCCTGCTATGCCAAAAAATTAAGCAAGGAGGAAGCGCGGCTCGACTGGACCCGGCCGGCCATGGTGCTGCATCGCCGAATCCGCGCGCTCAATCCCTGGCCGGTGGCCGCCACACGCTGGCGCGGGGAAACCCTGCGGCTGTGGGAGGTGGG
>JBFMBB010000069.1:0-13750 GCA_040755435.1 Pseudomonadota bacterium
GCCACCCTCCCGGAAAGCGGCTAAATCACCTGATTTCAGGCGGGTTTTCCGCCCGGCAAGGAATAAACCGCCGCAAACCCCCGTCAAGGACCATAATATCCAGCACCACACAGGCCTGACCATATATATGGATGTCTTTAATTTCCTGGGCCGCACCCGCGAGGCCAAGCTCAAACTGGAGCAGCATCGCCAGCGGCTTTACCGCATCGCCTATTCCTGGACCCATAACGCCGCGCTGGCGGATGACCTGGTGCAGGAGACCCTGGCGAAGGCGCTGAAAAAATCCGGCCAGCTGCGCGACCCGAACGCCGGCGACGCCTGGTTGTACAGCATCCTCGCCAACTGTTACCACGATCATTTCCGGCGTCTGCGTACGGCGGAAGAGATAGACGAAAACACGATAATTCATGAATCCACCCCGGAGAAGGAGAGCAGTGAGCAGGAGATCGTCCTCAAGGTCAGGGCGGCCATCGCCCGGCTGGCAGAGGGGCAACGCCAGGTCGTCACGCTGGTGGACATCCAGGGACTGAGCTATATGGAAGTCGCCCAGATCCTGAATGTGCCGATCGGCACCGTCATGAGCCGCCTGTGCCGGGCGCGCTACGCCCTCAAGGACCTGCTGGAAGAACTGGCACCGAAGCTCGCTGCGGAAGAAACCAAAATCCGGAGAATCAAATGAACAAGGAACAGCAGTTTTCAGAGGAATTCATCAACGCCTTCGTCGACGACGAACTGACGCCGGACGAAAAGGCGCAGGCTTATGCGCGGCTGGGCGATGACGTGCTGCTCAACCACCAGGTGTGCGAGCTGCGCAAGGTGCGCGACCTGGTGGCGCTGGCCTACCGCAACGTGCCCGCGCCCGCGTGCGGCACGTCCGCCATCGCCGCCGCCGGACGCAAGTGCTCCACCGCCATCGCCGCCGGGCTCGCGCTCGTTATCGGCGGCCTGGGCGGCTGGTTCCTGAACCAGGCATCGCACGCGCCGGACAATGCCGTCGTCGCGCAGGTGGCGCCGGTCGCGGAAGACCCCGCCAAGGTGCTGTTCCACGTGAGCGAAGGCAGCCCGGAGCACCTCAAGAGCGTTCTGGACGAAGTGGAAAACCTGATGAAGTTCTACCGCCAGACCAACCAGAAGGCGCGCGTGGAAGTGATTACCAACGGCGGCGGCCTGAGCCTGCTGATGGCCGGCATCTCGCCGTACGCCGAGCGCATCCAGCGCATGCAGAAGGAATACAGCGACCTGACGTTCGTCGCCTGCCAGAACACCATCGAGCGCATCCAGCAGGAGCTCGGGCTGCAGGCGAAGCTGCTGCCGGGCGTGGTCGTCATCGACTCTGGCGTGGCGCAGATCATGCGCCGCCAAAACCAGGGATGGGCCTACATCCAGGTCTAGTTCTTTTACAACCATCTACGTCGGGAGAATGCACATGAAAAAGTTACTCGGAATCGTTCTGATGTCCGCGCTCAGTCTCGGCGGCCTGGGTGCGGCTTACGCGGAAAACTACGGCAAGCAGAAGGTCGCCTACCACATCAACGTGGATGATGAAAAAACGCTCAAGGCCGCCTTGGGCAACATCCAGAACCACATCAACGCCGTGGGCAAGGAAAACATCGACATGCGGGTGGTCATGCACGGCCCGGGTCTCGCCCTGCTGCAAATGGCGAACAAGAACCCGGACATGCAGGACAAGGTCGCCAACCTCAAGCGCCAGGGCGTGCATTTCAACGTCTGCGCCAACACCCTGAAGGGCAAGAAGATCAACTACAAGACCGATCTCTACGACACCACCGAGCAGGACATCGTTCCGAGCGGCGTGGCCGAGATCGCCCATCTGCAATCGCAGGGCTTCTCCTACGTCAAACCCTGAAGCCCGACATCGTCTCTCTCCTCCAGCCCGCAACGCATCGCGGGCTTTTTTTTGTCCCGGCGACTCGCTATCCTAGGCGCCACCCGGCGCCCTCCCCGCGCCTGAGCCCGGCATGATCCATGGATGAACTGCTTGTTGTCCTGCCCTCGAGCGAGGCCATCCGGGACTTCCTGAATTCGCCCTCCACCTGGCTGCAGGCCGGCGTCTTCGTCGCCGGCTTCCTGGTCGTCAAGCTGATCGCCCTGTGGCTGCTGCCGCGCCTGCAAACCATTACCCGGCCCGGCGTCATCGCCGGTGTGAGCCGCACCGCGGTGCGCTCCGGGGCGCTGGCTTTCGTGCCGCTGCTGCTGTGGCTGTGGCTGCTGGCCGCGATTCCGTTCCTGCGCAACCGCGGCTGGGACACCGGCCTGCTGCATACGGCCATGATTCTCGCCGGCGCGCTGGCGCTGATCCGCATGGGCGTGTTCGTGCTGCGCCACAGCTTCAGCCCCGGCGGGCCGCTCAAGGCCTGGGAGGGGGTGCTGACGGTCACCATCTGGACGCTGGTGGCGCTGCACATCCTGGGATGGCTGCCCTGGACCGAACAGCTGCTGGATGAATATGCGATCACCTTCGGCACGGTGCGCGTCTCGCTGCTCAATGTCATCAGCTTCGCGCTGTCCATCGCCTTCCTGCTGCTGGTGGCGCTGTGGCTGGCCAATCTGATCCGCAACCGGGTGGATCGCAGCCAGGCGCTGGAAGACGGCATGAAAATCGCGCTGTCGAAGCTCATCAAGTTCCTGCTGCTCACGCTCGCCGTGCTGGCCGCCATGGTGACGGCCGGCTTCGACATCACGGCCTTCGCCGTGTTCGGCGGCGCACTCGGCGTCGGCATCGGCCTCGGCCTGCAGCGCGTGGTCAGCAACTTCGTGAGCGGATTCATCCTCGCCTTCGAGGGTTCGATCCGCCCGGGCGACGTCATCAGCCTGGGCGATACCTACGGCACGGTCAGGGCCCTGCACACGCGCCACATCGTGATCCGCACGCGCGACGGCCTCGACATCCTGGTGCCCAACGAAAACCTCATGACCTCGGATATCACCAACTGGTCCTACGAAGGGGACCGCAAGATCCGGCTGCGGCTGCCGGTGCAGATCAGCTACGGGGATGACCCGGGGCAGGCGATGCAACGGCTCGAGCGCCTGGCACGCGATCACGCACACGTGCAGGCGGACCCGCCGCCGCAGGCCTTTCTCCTCGGGTTCGGCGACAACGGCGTCAATCTCGAACTGCGCGCCTGGATCGACGACCCCGACAACCAGGGACAGGTGCGCAACGAGCTCTATCTGAAAATCTGGGAGGACTTCCGCGCCGCCGGCATCAGCTTCCCGTTTCCGCAGCGCGACGTGTACGTCAGGGATTTTCCGGGGGCGGCACCACTCCCCGCTGGCGCCACGCCAGGTAGTCCCGCAAAATCCGCGCGTGGTCGAAGACCAGCGGATCCGGCAAAGCCTCGGGGCTGAATATCGCCACACCCGCGGCGTCGTCCTGCGCCCGCGGCTCGCCTTCGGCCTCGGCGACATAAGCCATCGTGACGGTGTGCGCGCGCGGGTCGCGCGCCGGGTCGGAATAACACCCCAGCAGCAGCTTGAGCCGCACGCGCAGCGCCGTTTCCTCCTCGGCCTCGCGCACGGCGGCGTGTTCCAGCGTTTCGCCGATATCCACGAAACCGCCGGGCAGCGCCCAGCCGTGCGGCGGGTTCTTGCGCCGGATCAGCACGATCGGAACATCCGGGCGGTCCCTGAGCTCGATGATGATGTCCGTGGTCAAGGCGGGAGTTTTCGGTGCCGGCATGGTTTTTTCTCTTTTATGGACGCGATTATCGGCCATTCTGCGCAATTACGCGCGGAAAGCGCCAATTTCGATTATACTTGCACATCATACCGCCCATTGAAACGAGGTTTTTAACGAATGCTTGAAGGATTGATCGCTCTCCCATGGTGGGGATACATCATCGCCGCACTCATCCTGACTCACGTCACCATCGTCTCTGTCACCCTCTATCTACACCGCCACCAGGCCCATCGGGCGCTCGAGCTGCATCCCGTCGTCAGTCACTTCTTCCGCTTCTGGCTGTGGCTCACCACCGGCATGGTCACGAAGGAATGGGCGGCCATCCACCGCAAGCACCACGCCAAGGTGGAAACCCCGGAGGACCCGCACAGCCCGATGCAGCATGGCATCCGCAAGGTGATGTGGCAGGGCGCGGAGCTCTATCGCCAGGAGGCCGGGAACGCCGAAACCATGGAGAAGTACGGCCATGGCACGCCGGACGACTGGCTGGAGCGTAATCTTTATACGCGTCACAGCGGCAAGGGCATCGTCCTTATGTTCGCCATCGACGTGGCGCTGTTCGGTCCCCTCGGCATCACCATCTGGGCGGTGCAGATGGCCTGGATCCCGATCTTCGCCGCCGGCGTCATCAACGGCGTCGGCCATTACTGGGGCTACCGCAATTACGAGGTCGCCGACACCAGCACCAACATCGTCCCGTGGGGCATCCTCATAGGCGGCGAGGAGCTGCACAACAATCATCACACCTTCGGGAGTTCCGCCAAGTTCTCCTCCAAGTGGTGGGAATTCGACATCGGCTGGCTGTACATCAATCTGCTGCAGGCCGTCGGGCTGGCGCGCGTCAAGAAGATTCCGCCGGAGCTCACCTGCGACACCGCCAAGCAACACATCGACCTCGACACGGTACGGGCCGTGATCACGGGACGTTTCCTGGTCATGTCGCAATTCGCGCGCGAAGTCATGAAAAATGTGCATCGCGAGGAGCTGAAGAAGGTCGATCCTACCGACCGCGAATCCTGGACACTGATCAAGCGCGCACGGCGGCTGATGGTGCGAGAGGCGGCGCAACTGGATGAAACCAGGCACCAGCTGTTGCAGCGGGCGCTGGAACTCAACGACCGGCTCAAGACGGTATACGCGATGAAGCAGAAGCTGGTCGACATCTGGAATCGCCGCGCCACCACCCAGGATCATCTCATCCAGGCATTGCAGGACTGGTGCCGCGAAGCCGAGGCCACCGGCATCGAGGCGCTGCGGCATTTCTCGCAGAAACTTCGGACCTATACCCTGGCACCGGTTCCGGCCTGAGGCCCCGATTGAAGCAACAAAAAAGCCCGCAATATGCGGGCTTTTTTGTTGGCGGAGAAATTGTCCTCAGACCGATCGCGCAAAACGCTTGTGCAGCGGGCTGTGGCGCGGGAAGTGCGCCAGCAGGAATTGCATCTGGTCCGCCAGGATGCGCTTGCCCTGCAGGAAGATGTACTCGGCGTGGGTCGGCGTGAACGGCACCGCCAGCAGTTCCAGCCCGGCCTGTTCCGGGGAGCGGCCGGCCTTGTGGTTGTTGCAGCGCTTGCAGGCGGTGACGACGTTGTTCCAGGTGTCCTTGCCGCCCGCGCTCAGCGGGACCACGTGGTCGCGCGACAGTCCGCGCGAGGAAAACTGCTCGCCGCAATACAGGCACAGGTGCGCGTCGCGGGCGAACAGGGTCTGGTTGTTGAGCGGCGGGACGTAATGCGCGCGCGCCTTCAGGACCGCGTGGCTGTCGCCGTGGGTGGCGATGATGGAATTGATTTCGAGGATGGAGCGCTTGCCGGTGATGGCGTTATAGCCGCCGCGGATCTGGTACAGCGGCACCCCGCAGGTGTAGGCCACCTGGCCCAGGTGATAGACCCTCACGGCCTCTTTGAAGTCGATCCATTCGAGCGGCATCCCGGAGGCATCGGTCCTCAAGACTTGCTGATTCAGTGCATACACAGCTTGCCTTCCCTAAACTCCTCGTGCGTTACGCCCGGTATTTATGTCAGAAAATCCGAGGCTTGTACATAGCGATACCGCCGCGCCCCCGGCGGGGGTCATGCCGTCACTGTCTCATTCAAGGATAGCTGATTCTCCGGCGCCAGGATGCGCCGGGGTGCCGGGCGGCATAAAAAACAATGCCCGGCTCCGCCGGGCATTGAGGGCAAACGGGTCGGACGCCGGGGCCTACTTGATCTTGGCTTCCTTGTAGGCCACGTGCTTGCGGACCACCGGATCGTACTTCTTGAATTCGAGCTTGTCCGGGGTGGTGCGCTTGTTCTTGGTCGTGGTGTAGTAATGACCGGTCCCGGCGCTGGAGACCAGCTTGATCTTTTCGCGAGCTGATTTGGCCATGGCTTATACCTTCTCGCCGCGGGCGCGCATCTCGGCCAGCACGGCGTCGATGCCCTTCTTGTCGATGGTGCGCAGACCGGTGCTGGACAGGCGCAGCGTGATCCAGCGCTTCTCGCTCTCCACCCACAGGCGGCGGCTTTGCAGATTCGGCAGAAAACGGCGGCGGGTCTTGTTGTTCGCATGGGACACGTTATTGCCCACGCGCACGCGTTTGCCCGTCACCTGACATACTCTCGACATCGGAAATCTCCCTGAACTTACGCCCTGGGGGCTCTAAAAGGAGGGCTTTTATACCAGATAAGAGCATTCCTGGGTAGTCCCGAAATGAGGCTGACCGGTGAGCTGCCGCGGCCGCCAAATCAGGTTAGATCAGGCCTCTTTCGCTGAAGGATACCGTCTCCCCGTCCCCGACCACCAAATGATCCAGCAACCGGATATCCACCAGTGACAGCGCGTCCTTGAGCCGGTTGGTCAGGAGTTCGTCGGCCCGGCTGGGCTCGGCCACCCCCGAGGGGTGGTTGTGCGCCAGGATCACGGCGGCGGCGTTGTGCCGCAACGCCCGTTTCACGATCTCGCGCGGATACACCGCCGTGCCGTTGAGGGTGCCCTGGAACAGTTCCTCGAACTCCAGCACCCGGTGGCGGTTGTCCAGGAACAGCACGCAGAACACCTCGTTCTTGCGGTCGCGCAACTGCGCCTGCAGGTAGTCCCGGGTGTCGCGGGTCGACTCCAGCGTGACTTCGCGTTTGAGTTTCTCGGCCAGGAAGCGCCGGCCCAGTTCCAGGCCGGCTTGCAGTTGCACGTACTTGGCCTCGCCCAACCCCGGCGTCTCGCACAATTCCTCCGGGCTGGCCGCGAGCAGTTCGCGCAGGCCGCCATAGCGGCCGAGCAGCTCGCGCGCCACGTCCACGGCGGTTTTGCCGGGCACGCCGCTGCGGATGAAAATGGCCAGCAGCTCGGCATCCGACAGCACGCCCGCGCCGCGATGCAGCAGCTTCTCGCGCGGGCGCTCGTGTTCCGGCCACTGGCTGATGACCATCGGGCTTTTTCTGGTTTTTTTGGCCCCCATTTGTTCCCGTCTCCTTGGGCAAGTACACTTTAACACATGGGTACACTTACTAATAAGCGCATCCTGCTCGGCGTCACCGGCGGCATCGCCGCGTACAAAAGCGCCGACACGGTGCGGCGCCTGCGCGAGGCCGGCGCCGAGGTGCGCGTGGTCATGACCGCGGGCGCGGCCGAGTTCATCACAGCCTTAACTCTTCAGGCGGTGAGCGGCCAGCCGGTGCATCAGCAGCTGCTCGACGCCGGTGCCGAGGCCGGGATGGGTCACATCGAGCTGGCGCGCTGGGCCGACGCGCTGCTGGTGGCGCCGGCGAGCGCGAATTTCCTCGCGCGCCTGGCGCAGGGCCGCGCCGACGATCTGCTGAGCGCGGTCTGCCTCGCGAGCGGAGCGCCGGTGGCCGTCGCACCCGCCATGAACCAGCAGATGTGGAGCAACGCCGCGACCCAGGCCAATCTCGCGACACTCAAAAAAAATGGCGTGAAAATTTTCGGGCCCGGGGAAGGCTCGCAGGCCTGCGGCGACGTCGGTCCCGGCCGCATGCTGGAGCCGGCGGAACTCGTCGCGCTCGTGTCCGGTGTTTTCAGCGGCGGTGAACTCGATGGACTCAGCGTGCTGGTCACGGCCGGTCCCACCTGGGAGGCCATCGACCCGGTGCGCGGCCTGACCAATCGCAGCTCCGGCAAGATGGGTTATGCCGTGGCGCAGGCGGCCATGGAGGCCGGCGCCAGGGTCACGCTGATTTCCGGCCCCACCGCCCTGCCCGATCCCGAGCGCGTGCACACGCTGCGCGTGGAGAGCGCGCAGGAAATGCTCAATGCCGTGAACGACCACATCGCGGACGCCGATATTTTCATCGCCGTGGCGGCGGTCGCCGATTACCGGCCGGCGCGGACCGCCGATGGAAAAATAAAAAAGACGCAGGAAAAACTGACGCTGGAACTGGAGCGCACCCCCGACATCCTGGCGAGCGTGGCGGCGCGCAGGCCGGCGCCGTTCACCGTCGGTTTCGCGGCCGAAACCGAAAACCTCGAACAGTATGCGCGCCGGAAGCTGGAGGCAAAAAAACTCGACCTGGTCGCGGCCAACCGGGTGGGCGAGGATTACGGGTTCATCGCGGATGAAAACAGCCTGCTGCTGGTAGAGCGCGAGTCCGTCACCGAACTGCCGCTCCAGCCCAAGACAAAACTCGCGCGCGCGCTGATCCGCCACATCGCCACGAGATATCACGCGAAACACTCGGCCACGATACACACGCTGCGGAGACCCTGATGCGGAAAGTGGAAGTGAAAATCCTCGACAAGCGCATCGGCGCGGAATTTCCGCTGCCGAAATACGCCACCCACGGTTCCGCCGGCATGGACCTGTACGCCTGCCTCGACGAGCACCTGCATATCGCGCCCGGGGAGACGCACCTCGTGCCCTCGGGCATCGCCATCCACATCGGCGAGGCCGGTCTCGCCGCGGTGCTGCTGCCGCGCTCGGGACTCGGACACAAGCACGGCATCGTGCTCGGCAATCTCGTGGGGCTGATCGATTCGGATTACCAGGGCCAGATTTTCATCTCGGTGTGGAACCGCGGGCAGGAGCCGTTCACCATCGAACCCGGCGACCGCATCGCCCAGATGGTGTTCGTGCCGGTGGTGCAGGCGCAGTTCAGCGTGGTCCAGGAGTTCGAGGAAAGCCGGCGCGGCGCCGGCGGTTTCGGCCACTCCGGCCGCAAGTAAGCCTGCCTTTCGCCGCGCGCATCCGCGGTTTATCGCCATGGGTCGGAAGCCGGACCTCCCGGCTGGCCGCCGGCACCGGCCTCCCCTATCTTTATCTATATGAGCAAGAAATGTTTCTCCCCGCTGCTTCGTCCTGAACCGGCAATGGCAAGCCCACATCGCCCATGGCCCGGTCGCTGACAGGCATTCATCTCCAGGTTTTCCTGAACCTGCTGCTGTGCTTCGCGGCCATCGGCTACGCCGGTGTGCTCGCGCTGCGCGACATGCAGCAGGCCTCGCATCTCGAGCGGGCGTCGCAGCTTGCGGGCGACGCCAGCCGGCGGATCGAAGAGCGGGTGGCGCAACAGCGCGAGGCGCTGGAAAAAATCGCACAACAGCCAGGCCTGGCGGCGCTGCTGCAGCGCGGCACGCCGCCGGAGCGCGCGCGCCGGCAGGAGGAGATCAAATCCCAGCTGAGCGGGGCCATGTCGGTCCGCCTGCTGCCACGCAACAGTCTCGGTGTCTTGTCCGCCACCGAAGGACTCGAGCAGGTTTGCATCGACTACGTGCGGCGCATGGCTGCTACGAGTGCGCCGGCGCTGCCGGAATTTCATTCCGTGGACTCGCCCGCCGGACATTACGACCTGGCAGCGCCGATCCGGGACGAGAATCGCAACCCGGTCGGTTACCTGCTGGCGGGGTTCACGCGCGCGCCGCTGCAGGACATACTGGAAAAATCACGGCCGGAAAACGACTACATGGAACTGCAACAGTCGACGGCGGAAGGCGCGACGCAAACGGTGCTGACGGCCGGAAAGGCGTCGAGCGCCCGGGCCGGCATCGTAGCCAATACGATCGGGGCCGGTCCGTGGACGCTGATCTACCAGCCGGCGCAACCGCCGCCGCCGATCCTGTCCGGCAACCGGATTTATTACTTCGCGGTCATCCTGGCCGCCCTGGTCGCCATTTTCATCGTGCAGTTCCGTCTTTATCGCCGGACCCTGCATGCGGTGCGGCACGACATCCATTCGCTGATCCGCATGTTCCGCGATTTGCGCGAGGGCAGCGTGCGCGTCGGTTACCCGATGGCCTTGAAGGAATTCGCCGAGATTTTCGATTACCTGCGCGACCGCGGGCAGAAACTGATGAAGGAAAAGGAAAAGCTCAAGGACATGGGGCTGATGGATCACCTCTCGCAGCTCGGCAACCGGCGCCACTTCGAGGCGCGGCTCAAGGAGCTGTTCGAATCGTCGAAAGCCAACGGTCCCTCGTCGGTGCTGATCATCGACATGGATCACTTCAAGCAGGTGAACGACAAGCACGGTCACGACGCCGGCGATGCGCTGATTGTTGGGTTTGCCAACGCGCTGCGCAAGGTGGTGCGCCAGACCGACGTGCTGGCGCGCCTCGGCGGCGACGAGTTCTGCATCATCTATACCTATGCCTCGCTGGACAAGGCCAAAGCCCTGGCCGAGCGTCTGCGCCGGCAACTGCCGCGCGAGATTACCCTGCCCAAGGGCGTTATCCACCAGCTGCGCTGGACCGGCGGCCTGAGCGCCATGCACGACAAGGACGCCAAGCCGGACGACGTACTGTGGCGCGCCGACCAGGCGCTGTTCCAGGCCAAGGAGGCCGGCCGCAACGTCACCAAGGTCTACGACCCCGTCGCCGGCCTGCCGGCGAAAAAACAGATCATGTCCAGCTGACGCGGATGCTTGCGGCGCGCGGCGCGCCTCGCCTGAATCCGGAGGATGCGGTAAACTGCCCGGCCGAAGCCTCCAATCCAGAATACCCAGCCATGCCGACATCCGATCCCGCCGCCGCCGCAGCGGCCTCCGCCCTTCCCCCGGAAATCTTCAAGGCCTATGACATCCGCGGCATCGTCGGCAAAAGCCTGACACCGGCCATCGTGGAGCTGATCGGCCAGGCGCTCGGCAGCGAGGCGCTGGCGCAAAACCAGAAACGTTTCGTCATCGGGCGCGACGGGCGCCTGTCCGGGCCGGAGCTGTCCGCGGCGCTGGCGCGCGGCCTCGCCCGCAGCGGCTGCGACGTGGTGGACGTCGGCATGGTGCCGACCCCGGTGGTGTATTTCGCGATCCAGCATCTCGGCGCCGGCTCGGGCGTGGCCGTCACCGGCAGCCACAACCCGCCCGACTACAACGGCCTCAAGATGGTCATCGGCGGCGTCACCCTCTCGGGCGACCTGATCCAGAAACTGCGGACCCGGATACTCGACAAAAAAATCGTCTCCGGCCAGGGGAGGATTTCACAGGCCGACGTGCGCGCCACCTATATCGACCGCGTGGCCGGCGACGTCAAGCTGGCGCGTCCGCTGCGCGTGGCCGTGGACTGCGGCAATGGCGTCGCCGGCGAGATGGCGCCGCAACTGCTCAAGCGCCTCGGCTGCCAGGTCACGGAACTGTTCTGCCAGATCGACGGCACCTTCCCCAACCATCACCCCGACCCGAGCAAGCCGGAAAATCTCGAAGACCTGATCGCGGAAATCAAAAAGGGCGGCTATGACGCCGGCCTCGCCTTCGACGGCGACGGCGACCGCCTCGGCGTGATCGCGCCCGATGGCCACGTGATCTGGGCCGACCGCCAGATGGTGCTGTACGCGCGCGACGTGCTGTCGCGCCACCCCGGTGGCGAAATCATTTACGACGTGAAATGCTCGCGCACGCTCGACGCCGAAATCCGCAAGGCCGGCGGCAAGCCCACCATGTGGAAAACCGGGCACTCGTTCATCAAGGCCAAGCTGCGGGAATCCGGCGCGCTGCTCGCGGGCGAAATGAGCGGACATATTTTTTTCAAGGAACGCTGGTACGGCTTCGACGACGGGCTCTACACCGCCGCGCGCCTGCTGGAGCTGCTGTCGCGCGACCCGCGTCCGACACAGCAAGTCTTCGCCTCGTTGCCGAACACGGTAAACACGCCGGAATTGAACCTCAAGTTCGCCGAGGGCGAGCATTTCACCGTCATCAAGGAACTGGTGCAGCGCGCGCAGTTCCCGGACGCCAAGGTCACGACCATCGACGGTCTGCGCGTGGATTTCGCCGACGGCTTCGGTCTCGTTCGCGCCTCCAACACCACGCCGGTGCTGGTGCTGCGTTTCGAGGGCGACAACCAGGACGCGCTGGAGCGGATTCAAAAGCGTTTTCGCGAGCTGGTGCTTTCTGTCAGGCCGGGAATCGCGCTACCCTTTTAGTTGTTTGTCACACCGGCGAAAGCCGGTGTCCAGCGCATTAAATAAAAAATCCTTAATAACCTGGATTCCGGCTTGCGCCGGAATGACGATCCATGGATTCCCGACCCGCAGGGCGCATCAGACGATAGCCGTAGTGCGCCGAATGTGAACTCCATCCGGCGCAATGCGCTATGCTTATTGCGCCCTACTCTTCCACCAACCGTTTCTCGAAAACCGCCCGCCAGCTCGGTGACAGTGCCGTAAGCTTAACAGCGCGTTCGTATTCCGCGCGCGTGCCGCGGTCATGCCGCAGCCGGAACACGTCGCGCACGCACAGGGAATTTGGATCGTGCGCAATCCGCTCGATGGCATCGCCCGCGGCGACCCGACCCTCCTGCAACACGCGCAGGTAAAAGCCGGTGCGATTGGCCGCGGCGAAACGCGCGGGGAAATTAGCATCATTCATGCGGATACCGAGCTTGAAACAGGGCGAGCGCGGCTGGGTGACCTGCACCCGCGCTTGCCCGATCTGAAACTCGTCGCCGATGCAAACCGCGTCCTCCAGCCAGCCGGTGATGGTGAAATTCTCCCCGAACTGGCCGTGGGCGAAATCGCGCCTCCCCGTCTCGGACTCCCAGAACGTGTAGTGCTCGAAGGGGTAGGCATAGACCGCCTTGTCGGCGCCGCCGTGCACGCGCAGGTCGGCCTGGCCGTCGCCGTCCAGGTTCAAATGCCGCAAAAACACCGGCCCGGCCACGGGTTCCTTGAAGATGCCGGTGCTCACCACCCGGCCCTCGTGGGGCACCGGGCGGGGTTTGCCGATATTGACGGATATCAATTTCATCGCCTGGCTTCTGCGTAGAATGGAATTTATCCGGGATGTCGCCGGTCAATGTATACCGTAATCCGTTCCAAGGCTAAACTGTCATCATGCTGCACTGGTTTCGCACCGAACTGAAAACCCTCGCGCGGGGCACGCTGGCCCTGGCGGGAACGCTGTGGCTGATCGCCGCCGGCGCGCCCTGCGTCATGGCGCAGATGCCGGACACGGACCCCGCGCCCAACCACTGCCCGGAACACGCCAAGCACAACGGCGCCGGGCATGCCGCGATGCCGGATTGCGACCCCGTGACCGCGCTCAATTGCCAGCTGCCCGACACCGACACGCCGCTCGCGACCGGTATCGGCGACATCAGCATGACACCGGTGCTGCTGGTCACGCTGCCGGTTCCGGTAATGCTGGCCGATAGTGGCCAGCCGCCGCGGCCCGATTTTCTCGTTCCCGACATTCACGCCCCACCACTTCACATCCGGCATCTCACGCTGATCCTGTAAGCCTCTCCCGCGCGCTCGCGCGCGTTGTCGTTTTCTGTTCACGACCCAAGGAGAGGTTTATGTTCGTCCGTAAAGTTTTGTCCCGCGTCGCGGGAATTCTGATCATCCAGCTGGCCGCCGTCTCCGGCGCGTTGGCGCAAACCGAATTGACCCTGGCCGAGGCCGAGCGCCTGGCACTGGAGCAGGCGCCGTGGCTGCAGCATCACCGCACCAACGCCGAGGCCGCCGCCGAGCGCGCGGTGTACCAGAGCCGCCTGCCCGATCCGCAGCTCACGTTCGGTTTTCTCAACGTGCCGACCGATTCCTACCGGCTCGACCGCGAGGACATGACCATGACCATGGTCGGCATCCGCCAGGCGTTTCCGCCGGGCCGCACGCTCAAGCTCAAG
>JBFMBB010000070.1:0-13657 GCA_040755435.1 Pseudomonadota bacterium
TGGCGTGCGCCTCGCGCGCGGGGCGCGCCGCCGCCTGCTGCTGGCCGCGATCATCCTGCCGCTGGCCAGCGGCCTGTTCGCCAACGTCGACCAGATGTACGGCCACGGCAACAACCATGTCGAGGAGCTTTCCGGCAACGGCCTGTTCAGCTTCGCCGCCGCGTTCCGGCGCAACGAGCTCGACTACGAACGCTGGTACGCCACCCTGCCGCAGGAGCGCGCCGACCACATCCTGCGCGATCTCGGCGTCGCGCGTGAACCATTGTCAAAAGTGCTTCCCGGGATGAAACACGAAGACGCGCATGCCGAGCCCGCGATCCCGTTCCTGCGGCGCTACCCGCGCCACATGGTGCTGATCACGGTCGAGAGCCTGTCGGCGGAATATCTCGGCGCCTACGGCTCGAAGCAGGGACTGACGCCGCGGCTCGACGAGCTGGCGCGAAATGGCGTGCAGTTCGACCGGGTGCTGGCCACCGGCACGCGCACGGTGCGCGGGCTGGAGGCGCTGTCGCTCGGCACGCCGCCGGTGCCGGGGCAGGCCATCGTGCGCCGCCCGAACAACGAGCACCTGGCCACCGTCGGGGAAATGCTGGAACACATGGGCTTCGCCACCTCCTTCGTTTACGGCGGTTACGGCTACTTCGACAACATGAATGCCTATTTTGCCGGCAACGACTATGCCACCCATGACCGCACGGATTTCCCGAAAGCGTCGGTGATTTTCGAGAACGTCTGGGGCGTGGCCGACGAGGTGCTGTTCGACAACGCACTGTCCCTGCTCGATCGGGACGTGTCTGGCGGCAAGCGCGCCTTCATGCACATCATGACCACTTCCAATCACCGCCCCTATACCTACCCGGACGGGCGCATCGACATCCCTTCGCCCGGCGGGCGCGAAGGCGCGGTCAGGTACACGGACTTTGCCATCGGCCGGTTCATCGAGCAGGCGCGGCGCCATCCCTGGTTCGATGACACCGTGTTCGTCGTCATCGCCGACCACTGCGCGGCGGTTTCCGGCAAGACCGAGCTGCCGGTGGCGAAATACCATATCCCGCTGATCGTTTACGGCCCCGGGATCGTCAAGCCGTCGCACTTTTCGCGCCTGGTCTCGCAGCTCGACGTGCCGCCGACGCTGTTCGACATCCTCGGCCTGGAAGGCGACGACGAGTATTTCTTCGGTACCGCCGTTCACGAGCAGACGGGCGAGCCGCGCGCCTTCATCAGCAATTACCAATCGCTCGGTTACTACAAGCAGGACATCCTCACCGTGCTCAAGCCCAAGCGCCGGATCGAGAGTTTTCGCATCGATCCGAAAACGCTCGAGGCCACGTCCATCCCGGTCAATGAAACGCTGCGCGACGAGGCCATCGCGTACTATCAGACCGCATCCTCGGCGTTCAAGCGCCACAAACTATCGGCACCGGGCTACTGAGGTGCGCTCGGCCCGGGTAGAGCTGGGGTGGCTGGCCGCGGCGCTGGCGCTGATCTTTCTGCTGGCCCGCTACACCCCGCTCGATCACGCGCTGACCGGGCTGTTCTACGATCCCGCCGCGCAGCGTTTTCCGCTGAAGGACCAGCCGTTCTGGGCGGTGATCATGCACACCGGGCTCAAGTACCTGGGTCTGGCCATCTGGTTCGGGTTGTTGCCGTGGTGGATCAGCCTTCGGCGCCAGTCATCCCGGCAGGCGCTGCGCCGCGCCATCGGCTTCACGCTCATCGTGGCGCCGCTGGCCGCGCTCGTGGTGTCATCGCTGCGCGCCGTCTCGCCGCACAGCTGTCCGTGGGATCTGAGCCTGTTCGGCGGCACCGCCGAATATTTCCGGTTCTTCGACGCGGTGCCGCTGAATCCCGGCCCCGGCCGGTGCGCGCCGAGCGGGCATGCCGCCTCCGGTTTCGCCTGGTTCGCCGCTTATGTCGGCCTGCGCGGCGTGGATCGCCGGGCGGCGCATGCCGCGCTGGCCTTCAGCTTGCTGCTGGGAACGCTGGCGGGGATCACGCAGCTCGCGCGCGGGGCGCATTTTGTTTCGCATATATTGTTGACGGCGTGGATCTGTTTCGCCGTCGCCCTGGCGCTGGACCGGATGGGGAAGAGGTGGAGCCGGAGAACGGCGGATGTTCAGCCGGGCAACGGCAAGGTATAGTTTGCAGATGAACGGAACACGCAGGGAAGCATCGTAATGCTGCGCACCCCGAGACGCTACGCCAGTCTGTCCCTGCGCATCGTCGAGAACTTCGGCCTGCTGATCATCGCGGTGGCCACGGTGATTGCCGGTGTGCAGGAGGTCAATGTCATGATCGCCGCCGCGCGCGTGACGCTGGCCGATCTGCTGCTGATGTTCATCTACCTGGAAGTGCTGACCATGGTCGGGCTGTATTTCGAATCCGGCAAGCTGCCGGTGCGCATCCCGTTGTACATCGGCATGGTGGCGCTGGCGCGCTACCTGATCCTCGACATGAAGGAACTGGACGTGTGGCGCATTCTCGGCGTCTCCATGTCCATCGTGTTGCTGGCCCTGGCGGTGCTGGCGATCCGCTACGGGCACGTGCGCTTCGCCTACCCGGAAGACGATACGACGCTTGATAGACAGGCACCGACGGCCAATCGTCGGCGCTAGCTGACCCCGCGGACCTTCGGATTCTTCGCCGCCCCGCCTGGCGGCAGCAACGGGCACTCGCCCACCTCGGCGTGGTGACAGGGCACCTCGCTGACGAACTTCGGCGCCTGCTTGAGGTAATCGAGAAAGGTGCGCGCCACCACCGTGAGCTGCTTGCCGGACGGCCAGACGACGTACCAGTGACGCTCGATCGGAAATCGCTCGACATTCAGAATCGCCAGTTGCCCCATCGGCGCATCCAGCGCCAGCGTGTGGCGCGACAGCACTGACACGCCCAGCCCGCCGACGATGGCCTGCTTGATGGCTTCGTTGCTGCCCAGCTCCATGCGCACTTTCATTTTCAGTCCGTGCGTGGCGAACAGCCGCTCCACCGCCATGCGCGTGCCGGAGCCGGGTTCGCGCAGCAGGAACGGTTCCTCGGCGAGGCGCGCCAGCGGAATTTTTTTCTTTCCCGCCAGCGGATGATTCGCCGGCGCCAGCACCACCAGCGGATTCTCCAGGAACGGTTCGGATTCGGCTTCGAGCTCTTCCGGCGGCTGGCCGAGGATGCACAGGTCGTCCTGGTTGTCGGCGAGGCGCTCGAGAATGCGTTCGCGGTTCGACACCTTGAGCGAGACCTCGATGCCCGGGTATTGCTGGCAGAACGGTCCCAGCAGGCGCGGCGCGAAATATTTCGCCGTGGTCACCACCGCGAGGCGCAGCGCGCCCTGTTTCAAACCCTTCATGTCGGCCACCAGCATCTCGAAGCGCGTGAAGCGCTCGAAAATCTCGCGGCTGGTCTTGTGCAGCTCGCGTCCGGCGTCGGTGAGATAGATTTTCTTCCCCACCTGCTCGAACAGCGGCAGGCCGACGGCCTCGGTGAGTTTCTTGATCTGCATCGAGACCGTGGGCTGGGTCAGGAACAGTTCCTCGGCGGCGCGGGTGAAACTGCCGAGTCGGGCAATGGCCTCGAAGACTTCGAGCTGGCGCAGGGTGCTGTGGCGCATGACATTTTTCCGGGAATGTATGTATAGATAATAATCTATCAGAAATATCGAAAAGATTGACTGTTATTTATGGATCGTGAGGGTAAGGTAGCGGCCGTTTACAGCAAAAAACCGACACCTTCACTGAATTCAGGAGATTGTTTATGGGCAAGCCAGAAACAGGCGGACAAATTAAAGGCGCCGAGCGTTATAAATCCGGCGTTATTCCCTACAAGAAGATGGGTTATTGGGATCCGGATTACAAGCCGAAGGATACCGATATCATCGCCATGTTCCGTATCACGCCGCAACCCGGCGTCGATCACGAAGAGGCCGCCGCGGCCGTCGCCGGTGAATCTTCCACCGCGACCTGGACCGTGGTCTGGACCGACCGCCTGACCGCCTGCGAGCTGTATCGCGCCAAGGCGTTCAAGAGCGAACTGGTGCCGAACACCGGCCCGGGCACCAAGAACGAGGCGCAGTACTTCGCCTACATCGCCTATGACCTCGACCTGTTCGAGCCGGGCTCGATCGCCAACCTGACCGCGTCCATCATCGGCAACGTGTTCGGCTTCAAGGCCGTGAAGGCGCTGCGCCTCGAAGACATGCGCATCCCGGTTGCCTACCTCAAGACCTTCCAGGGCCCGGCCACCGGCATCGTGGTGGAGCGCGAACGTCTCGACAAGTTCGGCCGCCCGCTGCTGGGCGCCACCACCAAGCCCAAGCTCGGCCTGTCCGGCCGCAACTACGGGCGCGTGGTGTACGAAGCGCTCAAGGGCGGTCTGGACTTCGTGAAGGACGACGAGAACATCAATTCGCAGCCGTTCATGCACTGGCGCGATCGCTTCCTGTATTGCATGGAAGCGGTGAACAAGGCCTCTGCCGCCACCGGCGAGGTGAAGGGCCATTATCTCAACGTCACCGCCGCGACCATGGACGAAATGATCGAGCGCGCCGAGTTCGCCAAGAGCCTGGGCAGCGTGATCATCATGATCGACCTCGTGATCGGCTACACCGCGATCCAGACCATGGCCAAGTGGGCGCGCAAGAACGACATGATCCTGCACCTGCACCGCGCCGGTAACTCGACCTACTCGCGCCAGAAGAATCACGGAATGAACTTCCGCGTGATCTGCAAGTGGATGCGCATGGCGGGCGTGGACCACATCCACGCCGGCACCGTGGTCGGCAAGCTGGAAGGCGATCCGCTCATGATCAAGGGCTTCTACGACGTCCTGCGTGAGACGAATAACCCCAAGAACCTGGAAACCGGTCTGTTCTTCGACCAGGACTGGGCGTCGCTCAACAAGGTCATGCCGGTTGCCTCGGGCGGCATTCACGCCGGCCAGATGCACCAGCTGATCCATTATCTCGGCGAGGACGTCGTGCTGCAGTTCGGCGGCGGCACCATCGGCCATCCGATGGGCATCCAGGCGGGCGCGACCGCGAACCGCGTGGCGCTCGAAGCCATGATCCTGGCGCGCAACGAGGGCCGCGACTACCTGAAGGAAGGTCCGCAGATCCTCGAACAGGCCGCCAAGACCTGCTCGCCGCTCAAGGCCGCGCTCGATACGTGGAAGGACATCACCTTCAACTACGAGTCGACCGACACCGCGGACTTCGTGCCCACGACCACGGCCAGCAACTAATTTTTACGAGGAGAATTCGTTATGATGACCAATCCAGGCAACCGTCTGACGCAAGGACAGTTCTCGTTCCTGCCGGACCTGACCGACGCGCAGATCACCGCGCAGATCAAGTACGCGCTCAACAAGGGCTGGGCGGTCAGCGTCGAGTACACCGACGACCCGCACCCGCGCAACACCTATTGGGAAATGTTCGGCAACCCGATGTTCGACCTGAAGGATCCGGCCGGCATCCTGATGGAGATCAACAACTGCCGCAAGACCTTCCCGAATCACTACGTGCGCGTGACGGCCTTCGACAGCACGCGCGGCTGGGAAACCCCGCGCATGTCCTACCTCGTCAACCGGCCGAAGAAGGAACCCGGCTTCGGTCTGGTGCGGCAGGAGGTCGACGGGCGCAATATCCGTTACACCGTGCACTCCTACGCCACCGACAAGGCGGAGATGGAGCGTTATTGAAGCAAATGATGTAAATGCCGTGCCGGCCGGCGCGGCCAGAAACCGCGCCGGCCGGGTTTTTCCCCGAATTTCTGAATGGATCGAATCATGAGCGAGGCGCAACCCAAGACCATTCCGGCCACCGACCAGGTTGACCTCGAGGCCGAGTTCAAGGCCTCCAACATCCAGGAAGTGCTGGACAAGCTCGACCGCGAGCTGATCGGGCTGGTGCCCGTCAAGACCCGCATCCGCGAAGTCGCGGCGCTGCTGCTGGTGGACCGGCTGCGCCGGCAGTTCGCGCTCACCTCCGAGACGCCGACGCTGCACATGTGCTTCACCGGCAACCCCGGCACCGGCAAGACCACGGTGGCGATGCGCATGGGCGAGATCCTCAAGCGCCTCGGCTACGTGCGCGAGGGCCATCTGGTCACCGTCACGCGCGACGACCTCGTGGGCCAGTACATCGGCCACACCGCGCCCAAGACCAAAGAGGTCATCAAGAAGGCCATGGGCGGCGTGCTGTTCATCGACGAGGCTTATTATCTGTACAAGCCCGAGAACGAGCGCGACTACGGCCAGGAATCCATCGAGATCTTGCTGCAGGTGATGGAGAACAACCGCGACGACCTGGTCGTGGTCCTCGCCGGCTACAAGGACAAGATGGACCGGTTCTTCCAGAGCAATCCGGGCATGCGCTCGCGCATCGCCCACCATATCGATTTTCCCGATTACAAGCCCGAGGAGCTGCTGGCCATCGCCAAGCTCATGCTCGCGGCCCAGAACTATCATTTCTCGCCCGAGGCAGAAAAGGCCTTCATGGAGTATCTCGGGTTGCGCATGAAAATGGAGCACTTCTCCAACGCGCGCTCGGTGCGCAACGCGCTCGACCGCGCGCGCCTGCGCCAGGCCAACCGCCTGTTCGGGCGCCGCGGCCGGTCGCTGAGCAAGGACGACCTCATGACGCTCGAGGCCGAGGACGTGCTCGCCAGCCGGGTGTTCCGCGAAGGCCGCCTCGACCAGGACCGGGGCTGAGCGTGGCGCCGGCCATGAAGCTGCCGGAACTGATGCGCGCCATCGGTGACGTGGCCCAGACCGGCGGCACCGCGGCGCACTGCGAGACCCTGGCGCGCGAGGCCGGGCGCTACGCCGACATGGTCGGCTGGGCCGGCGGCCCGATTGACCCGCAGGGACAGTTGCTGGAACGGCTGGCGGCGCTGCAGGAAGACCTGACGCTGCGCCAGGGCCAGAACCGCGACGCCGGTCTCGCGATGCTGCAGGACGCGCTCACCAGTCTCGGCCGCGCCATCGCGCGCCACGACGAGCAGCTCGATCCGGGCAGCGCCGCGGAGGATGAGGGCGAGGATTTCGTATAGGTATGCAGCAACTGTAGGTTGGGGTGAGCGAAGCGAACCCCAACATCACGAACTCTGTTGGGGTTGGGCGGTTAACGCCGCACCCCACCCCACATTAGTACAGGGTGGAACACATGCCACTGGTCGATATGCGTGACATGCTGAACCATGCCTACCGCAACAGTTACGCGGTGGGCGGGTTCGATCTGGTGAGCCTCGATTTCCTCGAGGCCATTCTCGCGGCCGCGGAGAACTGCCGCTCGCCGGTGATCCTGAGCCTGGCCGAATCCCATTTCGAGCATTACGACTTCGAGCTGGCTATGGCCGCCACCGAGAGGGCGGCGCGCCGCGCCGAGGTGCCGGTGGCGATCCATCTCGACCACGGCGCCGCGCAGGAATCCGCGGTGCGCGCCATCAACCTCGGCTGCAACGGCGTGATGGTGGACGCCTCGCACGAATCCTTCCCGGTCAACGTGGCACAGACGCGGCGCGTGGTCGAGATGGCGCATGCCTGCGGCGTGGCGGTCGAGGGCGAGCTGGGTTACGTCGCGGGCGTGGAAGGCGAGGACGCCGCCAGGCACCCGGGCGAGAACCAGTACACCTCGGTGGAGGAAGCCAAGGCCTACGTGGCGCGCACCGGCGTGGACTGCCTCGCGGTGTCCATCGGCACGGTGCACGGGCGCCTGCGCGGCAAACCCAAGCTCGACTGCGAACGCCTCAAGCGCATCAACGACGCGGTGAAGATCCCGCTGGTGATCCACGGCGGCACCGGCCTGGCCGACGAGCAGTATCGCAAGCTGATCTCCCACGGCGTGGCCAAGATCAACTACTACACCGCGCTGGCCGACGCCGCCGGCAACCGCATCCGCGCCAACGCGCGAGCCGACAGCCGCTGCGGCTACACCGGGCTGGTGCAGGGCATGCAGGAGAGCATCCGCGAGGAAGTCGAGCGCGTCATGCGCCTGTGGGGTTCCGCCGGGCGCGCCGCCGAGGTGCTGATGCAGTGCCAGGCGTGGCAGCCGGTGGAGCATGTGATCATCTACAACGTCGAGCATGTCCCGGACGCGCAGGTCGAGGCCATGATGGCGCGCGGGCGCGAGATGCTGGCTACCATTCCCGGGGTGCGGCGGGTGGTCACGGGCTGGGCCGTGGCCGACAAGCCGCGTTACCGCTTCTGCTGGCTGATCGAATTCACGCACCGGGCTGTGATAGATTCCTACCGTGAACACCCGCTGCACAAGCAGTTCGCCGACAACCTGTTCCGGCCGATCGCCGTGGACCGGGTGTCGGTCGATTTCGCGCATGTGGACGACGCGCCTGCCGCACCCGTCAGCCGGGTCCGGGAAAGCGCCGCCGGCTGAATCCTTCCCGCCAGTCAATCTCCAGCCATGATGAGCGTCGGCACTCCGCTGATGTGGATGTTGTTCGCGGCCTTCGTGCTGGTCGCGCTGATCGTCGATTTCCTCGCCCTGCGCAACCAGGGCGCGCACCGGGTCACGCTGGGCGAGGCCGCCGTGTGGTCGCTGGTGTGGGTGGCGGTGTCCTTCGTTTTCCTGGGCTGGCTGTGGTGGTACCTGGGCGGCGCGGGCGACGACGCGGCGGCGCGCGCCACGGCCAACGCCAAGGCGATCGAGTTCCTGACCGGCTACCTCATCGAGAAGGCGCTGGCGGTGGACAACATCTTCGTGTTCCTCATGGTGTTCACCTATTTCGCGGTTCCGAACGAATTCCAGAAGCGCGTGCTCATGATCGGCATTCTCGGCGCGCTGGTGCTGCGCGCGGTGATGATCTTCGCCGGCGTCTGGCTGATCTCGCGCTTCGACTGGATCCTGTACCTGTTCGGCGCGTTCCTGGTGTTCACCGGCGTCAAGATGTGGTGGGCCGCCGGGCAGGAGCCGGACCTGGAGTCGAACCCGGCGCTGAAGTGGATGCGCCGGCACATGCGCATCGCGCCGGACTTCGACGGCGAGAAGTTCTTCACCGTGGTCAACGGGGTGAAAATGGCCACGCCGCTGTTCGTGGTGATCCTGCTGATCGGCATCGTGGACATCGTGTTCGCGGTGGATTCAATCCCGGCGATTTTCGCCATCACGCTCGATCCCTTCATCGTGCTGACGTCCAACGTCTTCGCCATCCTCGGCCTGCGCGCGATGTACTTCCTGCTCGCCGGGTTGCAGGAGAAGTTCCACCTGCTCACGTATGGACTGGCCATCGTGCTGATTCTCATCGGCACCAAGATGCTCTTGCTCGACGTCTACCACGTCCCGGTGGTCTGGTCGCTCGCGGCAACCGTCACGGTGCTGGCCGTGACCATGGTGCTGTCGCTGGTCATCCCGGCCCCGGCCTACACCGGCAGCGCCTACCCGTTCAAGGCCAAGCGCGAGCAAGGCGGGGACAAGGCGAAGAAATAGCCGGGTTTTGGTTGTTATTCCCGCGGATGCGGGAATCCAGGATATTAATGATTTAATTGTTTTTAATTCTGGACCCCGCCATTCGCCGGGATGAAGTTTAAAATGGCGTCATGAAGCAACTGAGCACCGTTCGCCGTACGTCTCCGCGCATCGGGCTGGCCCTCGGCAGCGGCTCGGCGCGCGGCTGGTCGCACATCGGCGTGATCCGCGTGCTGGAGCAGGCCGGCATCGCGCCGGACATCGTGTGCGGCACCTCGATGGGCGCGCTGGTGGGCGCGGCCTACGCCGCCGGCGAAATTGACTGGCTGGAGACCTGGGCCAAGGGCCTGACGTGGAAGGCGGTGGTGGGGCTGCTCGATCTGAGGATCGGTGGCGGTTTGATTGCGGGCGACAAGTTGCTGAATTTTTTCCGCGCGCGCTTCGAGGACCCCGGCATCGGGAAACTCCCGAAGCCCTTCGCCGTCGTCGCCACCGAGCTCGCGACCGGGCGCGAGGTGTGGCTGCGCGATGGCCCCGTGATCGACGCCGTGCGCGCCTCCATCGCCGTGCCCGGCCTGTTCACGCCGGCGGAAATGGACGGGCGCCTGCTGGTGGACGGCGGGCTGGTGAACCCGGTGCCGGTGTCGCTGTGCCGCGCCATGGGCGCGGACATCGTCATCGCGGTGGACGTGAATTCGGACCTGATGGGGCGCCAATTCCACGCTCCGGAGGAGCCCGAGGCGCCGCCGCCCGAAGCCGCGCCCGGCAGGTTCGCCTCGATCATGGCGATGCTGACGCCGGGCCGGAAGAACGGGCCGAAAAACGCGATCGAGATGCCTTCGATGCTGGACGTGGTCAGCACCAGCCTCAACATCATGCAAGTGCGCATCACCCGCAGCCGCCTCGCGGGCGAGCCGGCGGACATCCTGATCCGGCCGCGCCTGTCCGACATTGCCAGCATGGATTATCATCGCGCCGCGCCGGCGATCGCCGAGGGCCAGCGCGCCGCGGAGCAGATGCTGCCCGAGCTGCGGGAATTCTTCGGAAAATGAACGGCGCAATCCGGCGGATACAGAAATTTTGCCGTCATTCCCGCGGAAGCGGGGTGAGGCGGAGTTTTCGCGAACATACTTAACGTTTGTTCGCGCCGCCGAACGGGTGCAACGAATTTTGTTGCACCCCGGGCAGCAACAGGGCTTACATGACATCGGCCGATAGGCCGATTCCAATTTAGGTTTATTCAGCGATGAAAAAATTATTCCTGGTCCTGGCCTTGTTCCTCGCCGGCTGCGTCGGCCTCCCGGAAGGCATCAAGCCGGTCGAGAACTTCAAACTCGACCGCTACCTCGGCACGTGGTACGAAATCGCCCGTCTCGACCATCGCTTCGAGCGCGGCCTGAGCCGTATATCGGCCGAGTACAGCCTGCGCGAGGATGGCGGTGTGCGCGTGCTGAACCGCGGTTATTCAGCGGCAGACAAGGAATGGAAAGAGGCTGAAGGCAAGGCGTATTTCGTCGAGGGACCCGACAAGGGTTATCTGAAGGTTTCCTTCTTCTGGCTGTTTTACGGGTCGTATGTCGTGTTCGAGCTCGACCACGAGCAGTATCAATATGCGCTGGTGTCCGGGCCGGACAAGTCCTATTTATGGATCCTGTCGCGCACCCCGGAAATGAAACCGGATGTCAAAGACAAACTCATTGCCAAAGCAAATGCCCTGGGTTTTGATACCGCCAAGCTGATATTCGTCAATCATCGATAAATTCACATCACAGGTTCACCATGCAAGAAATCCAGAAACTGATCGAAGGTTTCCAGCGCTTCCGCGCGCATCACTATGAACGCGATGGCACGCCGTTCAAGCAACTGGTCAGCAAGGGCCAGTCGCCCAAAATCATGGTCATCGCCTGCAGCGACTCGCGCGTCGATCCGGCCATCGTCACCGACTGCGATCCCGGCGACCTGTTCGTGGTGCGCAACGTCGCCAACCTGGTGCCGCCGTTCGAGCAGGGCGGCGGTTACCACGGCACCTCGGCGGCGCTCGAATTCGCGGTGAGCTGCCTGAACGTGCGGCACGTGATCGTGATGGGCCACGCGCGCTGCGGCGGCATCCGCGCGCTGATGGGCAACATCCGCTTCGAGGGCGGCACCGGCCAGTTCATCACGCCATGGATGTCCATCGCCGAGCAGGCGCGCAGCGAAGTCGCCGCGACCCACGCGACCGCTGACGCCGAGGCGCGCGCCGCGGCCTGCGAGCACGCCGCCCTGCGTGTGTCGCTCGCCAATTTGAAGACATTTCCGTTCGTGCGTGAGGCCGTGGACGCCGGACGCCTGAAGCTGCATGGCTGGTATTTCGATCTCGATCACGGCGGCCTGCACGGGTACAACCCGGCCACCGGCGATTTTGAATTGCTCGGGGGCTGAAAGATCCGGGGTCGATTTAAACGGAATTACTCAGGTTCCTTTAATTGCACGGAAAGAACCAGCAGGATGAAGGCAACGAGGTTCAGCACCGCGCCGGCGGCATGCGAGTACTCCCACTGCGCGCGCAACGCCATCCAGTTTTCCGGCAGCACCGTCCAGTACAGGGTTTCCCGGTTCGCGGGAAACGTATAGATCCAGAACAACGCGTGCGCCGCCAGCAGGCACAGGAAGGCGGCCAGTGTCAGGCTGAAGGCTTTGGGCTGGCGGCGGACCAGGATCGCCAATGCCAGCGTGGACAGCAGCGCCCCGTAGATGACGATGCCCAGCAGTTGCCAGCCGTTGTAGATCTGTTGCACCACCAGATATTCATCGCGCGACAGGCCGATCTTGTTGGGCAGTTCCAGCAGGTGCGCCATGGCCGGTGCCAGCACCAGGGCCGTGAACAGCAGGCTGAGGAAACGAGCGATATTGAGTCCCATTAACCCGATGTCAGATCAAGGGCCGTTGCTTGAAGATGGTCAAACGATGCCGCTTTTTGGAGGTTTTTCGAACGTAAAGTTTGGTCGTAACTTGGAATATAAGAACTCAGGAGCGAAATCCGCCCCATTTGGCCAAACCAGGGTTTGCAGCTCTTCGTCTACTTTGAACTTGCGGAATTCGGACAGGTTCTTGAGTGGTTCGAATATTTCGCCCCATAGCTCGCTTTGCAAATCCACATCTCCGTAAACACCGTCTTCGAAACGGATCCAGATCGTATATCCGTCTTTGTATCTGGCTTCGACTAGTCGCGGAGTCATGGTCGTCACTCCAAAGGCTCAATATGTCTTAAGGGCTTACGCTCCTCGGCGAGCTTCCAGTCCTGCAACAGTTCGTTTCTGTGCATCTCACGCCACTCCTGTACCAACCCGAGTACGCGAGGCGGTAAATGAC
Organism: Pseudomonadota bacterium; assembly: GCA_040755435.1. Lineage (GTDB taxonomy): Bacteria > Pseudomonadota > Gammaproteobacteria > Acidiferrobacterales > Sulfurifustaceae > Sulfuricaulis. The sequence goes on from JBFMBB010000070.1 coordinate 12,758, forward strand.
CACGAATCACTCCGCCCGTTTCAATCTCGATCAATGCCTCGAAGCTTCCGTACTTCGCATGAAAATGTGCCGGCGGGTGATCGTTATAGTACATCGCGATGATGATTCCCAGGAACCGGCTTATCTCAGGCATCCATCCCCCTGGCTTACTCGGTTGATTTATTACATAAAGTAGAATCCACGTGCCGCTAATGGTCAACACGGAATGGCAAGCGGCGGCCCAATCAGGCCGATGGCAAGAGGCATCGGCATCGCTATAAGCATCGCGGAAGAAACAACAGGAGAGAGGAGTTATTGTTCGACTCTGGTGAGGGCTGATGATCTATGCAGTCACGGCATCGCCGCATTCCGCTGATTTCCGCGCCAGCGCTTGCAGCCGGGCGAGCAGCTCGGGAGCCAGCATGTCGTCGCAGTATTGCACGATGCCGCAGGAGAGCGTGAGCGCGGGCAGGGGCTGGTCGTCGGGCGCGCCGATGCGTAGCGTGCGGGCTTCTTCGAGCACGCGTTCGCAAAAAATCCTTCCGCCATCGAGGGGAGTGTTCGGCAGGATCGCCAGGAAGCGGTGGCTGTCGTCGCAGACCAGCAGGTCGGTGGTGCGCGCGCGGTCGAGCAGCAGCTGGCCGACCGCTGCCAGAATCTCTTCGCCGGCGATGCTGCCGAATTCGTGATTGATCGCGTCGAGCCGGTCGACCGCCAGCAGTGCCAGCGTCAGCGGCGCATGGTCGAAGCGTGCGCGCGCCAGCAACCTCGGCAGCATCGCCGTCAGCCAAGTCTCGTTGTGCAGTTGCGTCAGCTCGTCGGTGTAGCCGCGGCGCTGGTGCAGCGCCGCGAGCGCGCGCGCGCCGGTGTTCAGGCTGTTGTCGCCGCGCAGGTAGGCGGCGTACAGGGCATTGACGTTGC
>JBFMBB010000071.1:0-13459 GCA_040755435.1 Pseudomonadota bacterium
GGTCAGATCGCCGAGAAGGAACTGACGCGCGAGGAACTGCGCGTGGAAATGGAGCGGCGCAACCTGCTGCGGCAGGTGCGCCAGACCTGGATCGAGCTGTATTTCCAGCAACAGGCGCTGAAGACACTGGAAGAACAGCGACGCCTCGTACGCCGTCAGCTGGAATCGGCCGAGGCACGCTACCGCGCCGCGCAGGAAATGCAGCAATCGGTGCTGAAGGCACGCCAGGCGCTGGCGCGCGTGAACGAGCGCGAGCCGATGCTGCGGGCGCAGGCCGCGCGGCTGCAGGCGCAGCTGGCGCGCTGGGTGGGCGAGGCCGCCTACCTGCCGTTGCCGGCCGAGCTGGCGCCGCTGCCGGCCGTGGCGGAAAGCTTCGATCCCGCGCAGCACCCCGAGTCGCGCGCCGCCGAGTACGGGCTGGAACAGGCGCGCCTCGAGGTCGACATGGCGCGCCAGGATTACAAGCCGGGCTGGATGCTCGACCTTTCCTACGGCTTCCGCCAGCCGATGCCGGGCGGCATGGAGCGGCCGGACATGGTCACCGCGATGGTGACGCTCGATATGCCGATCTTTCGTGACAAGCGCCAGGACCGGCGCCTCGCGGAAAAACAGGCCATGGAGGCCGGCATGCACTACGAGATCGAGGACAAGCGCCGCGAGCTCGAGGTCATGTACCGCTCCATGCGCGCCGAGCTCGACGCCCTCGCCGAGCGTGAAAAAATCTTCGCGCAGGAACTGCTGCCGGCCACCCGGCGCGAATCGCAGGTTACCGTGGCCGGCTTCGCGCGCGACCAGGCCGAGTACCGCGAGGCCATCATGAAAACGCTCGACACCGAGCTGGAATACCTGCGCCTGCGCGCCGACCGCATCAAGGCGCAAGCGGAACTGCTGTATCTCACCGGAGAACCACAGTCATGAACAGCAAGATGAAAATCATCACCATCATAGGCGTTGCCGTGTTGCTCGGCGTCACCGGCGCCTGGTACTACATGCAACCCGGCCAGGGTTCCGTCAGCACCGGCAACGAGATGAAGACGGAACGCAAGGTGCTGTACTGGACCGATCCCATGGTGCCGGGTTATCGCAGCGACAAGCCCGGCCCGTCACCGTTCATGGATATGGACCTGGTGCCGGTGTACGAGGACGAGGCCGGCGCCGGCGGCGCGCCGGTGGTCACGATCCGTCCCGAGTTCATCCAGAATTTCGGGGTGCGCATGCACAAGGTCACGCGCGGCGGGGCGCAACGCAACCTCACGGCGCACGGTTATCTGTTTCGCGAAGGCGGAAGACTGCTGGTCCTGGTGGACAGTTTCGAACGCGAATCCTGGGTGCGCGCCGGTTTGCCCGCGGTGATCAGTTTCCCGGATTTTCCGGGCCGGCAATGGAACGGCGTCGTGGAAAGCGTGAAATCCGACGTGGATATCGGCGCACGCTCGCTCAAGGCGCGCATCCGCATCACCAATCCGGACGCCGCGCTCAGCCCCAACCTGTACGCCGACGTGGTCATCAACGATACCGCCCGGCGCAACGGCGGGATACTCATCCCGCGCGAGGCGCTGATCCGCACCGGCGCGCGGACCGCGGTCGTGCTGAACGTGGGCGCAGGCCGCTTTCAGCCCGTGGAAGTCGTCGCGGGCGAGGAATCCGGTGACTGGGTGGAAATCCGCCAGGGCATCAAGGAAGGCGACATGGTGGTGACGTCGGGGCAATTCCTGATCGACTCCGAGGCCAGCGTGCGCGCCAGCTTCCAGCGCATGGAGTCAGCGCCGGCGGATCCGCACGCGGGTCATTGAGGAGAACGGCAAAAGGAGAATAACAATGATCGCCCATATCATCCGCTGGTCCGTCCGCAACCGTTTCCTGGTGCTGCTGCTCACCGCCATTCTGGTGGCCTGGGGAATCTACTCGGTGGCGCGCACGCCGCTGGATGCCATCCCCGACCTGTCGGACGTGCAGGTCATCATCCAGACGAGCTACCCGGGCCAGGCGCCGCAGGTGGTGGAGGACCAGGTCACCTACCCGCTCACCACCGCCATGCTGTCGGTGCCGGGCGCCACCACCGTGCGCGGATTCTCCCAGTTCGGCGAATCCTTCGTGTACGTGCTGTTCCAGGACGGCACCGATCTCTACTGGGCGCGCTCGCGCGTGCTCGAGTACCTGAGCCAGGTGCTGCCGCGGCTGCCGCGCGGTGCCAGCCCCGCGCTCGGACCGGACGCCACCGGCGTCGGCTGGGTCTACGAATACGCGCTGGTCGATCGCAGCGGCAAGCACGACCTGGCGCAGCTGCGCTCGCTGCAGGACTGGTTCCTCAAGTACGAGCTGCGCACGGTGCCGGGCGTGGCCGAGGTCGCCACCGTGGGCGGCATGGTGAAGCAGTACCAGGTCATCGTCGATCCGGTGAAGCTGCGCGCCTACCGGCTCACGCTCATGGATTTGCAGCGCGCCATCGAAAAGGCCAACCAGGAGACCGGTGGATCGGTCGTCGAGATGGCCGAGGCCGAGTACATGGTGCGGGTGCGCGGCTATTTGCAGGCGAAGAACGAGCTGCGCGCCGTGCCGCTGGGGGTGACCTCCACCGGCGCGCCGATCCAGCTCGAGGACGTGGCCGAGATCCGTCTCGGCCCCGAGATGCGCCGCGGCATCGCCGACCTGGACGGCGAGGGCGAAGTCACCGGCGGCATCATCGTCATGCGTCACGGCGAAAACGCGCTGGCCACCATCAACGCGGTCAAGGCCCGCATCGAGGCCCTGAAAGGCAGCCTCCCGCAAGGCGTGGAGATCGTGCCGGTCTACGACCGCTCGGCGGTCATCAAGAACGCCGTCAACAACCTGACCGGGACGCTGATCGAGGAATTCATCGTGGTGGCCATCGTGTGCCTGGTGTTCCTGTTCCACCTGCGCTCCTCGCTGGTGGTGGTGGTCACGCTGCCCATCGGCATTCTCGCCAGTTTCATCATCATGAAACACCAGGGCATCAACGCCAACATCATGTCGCTCGGCGGCATCGCCATCGCCATCGGCGCCATGGTGGATGCCGCCATCGTCATGATCGAGAACGTGCACAAGCACATGGAAAGGGAAAAGGTAACCGCGGAGAACCGCTGGGCCATCGTGCGCAACGCGACCGAGGAGCTCGGGGCGCCGCTGTTCTATTCGCTGCTCATCATCGCGCTCAGCTTCATTCCGGTGTTCGCCCTCGAGGCCCAGGAAGGGCGGCTGTTCTCGCCGCTGGCCTTCACCAAGACCTACGCCATGGCCGCGGCGGCCGCGCTGTCGATCACGCTGGTGCCCGTGCTCATGGGCTATTTCATCCGCGGCCATATCCGCAGCGAACAGGAAAATCCCGTCAACCGCGGGCTGATCCGCGCCTACCGGCCGATGCTGGAGTGGGTGCTGGCGCGGCCCAGACAGGTACTGTGGGGCGCGTTATTCCTGGTGGTGCTGGGCATTGTTCCGATCACCCAGCTCGGTTCCGAGTTCATGCCGGACATGGACGAGGGCGACATCCTGTACATGCCCACCACCCTGCCGAGCCTCGCCTCCGGCAAGGCGCAGCAGCTGTTGCAGCAGACGGACCGGATACTCAAGACCTTTCCCGAGGTGCAAAGCGTGTTCGGCAAGAGCGGTCGCGCCGAAACCGCGACCGACCCGGCGCCGCTGTCCATGTTCGAAACCACGATCCAGCTCAAGCCGCGTTCCGAATGGCGGCCGGGCATGACCACCCAGAAACTCACCGAGGAAATGCTGGCGGCACTGAATTTTCCCGGCCTGTCGAATGCCCTGCTGCCGCCGATCAAGACGCGCATCGACATGCTCACCACCGGCATCCGCACGCCCGTGGGCGTCAAGGTTTCCGGCCCCTCGCTGGTCACGATCGACACCATCGGCCGGGAAATCGAAACCGCGCTGCGCGACCTGCCCGGCACGGTGTCGGTGTATTCCGAGCGCGTCACCGCGGCGCGCTACGTGGACATCCGCATCGACCGCCACCGCGCCGCGCGCTTCGGCATGAACATCGCCGACATCCAGGACTCCGTCGCCACCGCCGTGGGCGGCATGAAAATCACCGATACCATCGAGGGGCGCGAGCGCTACCCGGTGAACCTCCGTTACCCGCAGGACATCCGCGACTCGATACCGCGCCTGCAGGCGCTGCCGCTGATCACCATGAGCGGCCTGCAGATCGCGCTCTCGGAAGTCGCGGATATCCGGGTCGTGGACGGCCCCGACATGATCCGCAGCGAGAACGCGCGCCTCTCGGGCTGGACCTACGTCGACATCCGCGACCGCGACATCGGTTCCTACGTGGCCGACGCCCGGCGCGCCGTGGAGGAAAAGGTGAAATTGCCGCCGGGCTATTCACTGCACTGGACCGGCCAGTTCGAATACATGCAGCGCGCCATCGAGCGCCTCGAGGTCGTGATCCCGTTCACGCTGGCCATCATCCTGCTGCTGCTCTACCTCAATTTCCGCAACGGCATGGAGGTGCTGATCGTGATCGCCACGCTGCCGCTGGCGCTGGTGGGCGGATTCTGGCTGCTGTATTTCCTCGGGTACAACCTGTCGGTGGCGGTGGCCGTGGGCTTCATCGCGCTCGGCGGCGTGGCGGTGGAAATCGGCGTGGTGATGCTGGCTTACCTCGACCAGGCGCTCAAGCGGCGCGAGGCCGAGCGTCATGCGGCGGGCCGTAGCCTGTCAGTCAATGACATACGCGAAGCGGTCGTCGAGGGCGCGCTGCTGCGCGTGCGGCCCGTGACCATGACCAAGGTCGCCATCATCGCCGCGTTGCTGCCGATACTCTGGAGCGACGGCACCGGCTCGGAGGCGATGCAGCGCATCGCCGCGCCCATGGTGGGCGGCATGCTGAGCGTGGCGGTGCTGACGCTGGCCGTGATCCCGGCGGCCTATCTGCTGTGGAAACAAAGGGGTCTGGCCTCGACTGGGCAAAGAAGGCAATAGCGGACTTGACTCCGTACCCGGGTACGGAGCCTATGCTGGTTCCAGAGGTCAAACGAACCATGCCGACCGTCGAGCTGATCTACGACCGCGATTGCCCCAACGTGCCGCAGGCGCGCGCAAATCTTTTGCGTGCCTTCAACCTGGCGGGCCTTGCGCCACGCTGGCACGAATGGGACCGCGCCGAGGCCGATGTCCCGGCATACGTCAAGGGTTACGGTTCGCCAACGATACTGGTGAACAGAACGGACGTGGCCGGCGCGACCGCCACCGACGCGGCTTGTTGCCGGATTTACACCAACGACAAGGGCGCCAAACAAGGTGTGCCGCCCGTATCATTGATCGTCTCCGCGCTCAGAACCAAATCAAATTCCGGAAAACCCGGGAGAAATACCTTATCCCTGCTACCGGCTGTTGGGACGGCGCTCATGCCGAAACTCGTCTGTCCCGTGTGCTGGCCGGCGTACACCGGGCTCCTCGGCGCCATGGGGCTCGGTTTCGTCAACTACACGCCTTTCCTGCTTCCGCTCAGCGCCGTGTTCCTCGCGACGGTGCTGGCGACACTCGCCTGGCGCGCCAAGGCGCGGCGCGGTTATGCCCCGTTGATCCTGGGCACAGTGGCGGCGGCCACGGTGCTTATTGGAAAATTCCAGTTCGATTCGGATACCGCAACCTACGCCGGTATTGCATTGCTCATCGGCGCGTCCGCGTGGAACGCCTGGCCACGCCGGGGCCGGGCCGCATCCTGTCCCGCATGTTCCGATAGCGCATGCACCGATTACCTGAAAGGAGGAGTCACATGAACGCGAAACGCAAAATCGAAGTCTTCAGCGCCGGTTGCCCCGTGTGCGAGGAAATCGTCGCATTGGTCAACCGCCACGCCTGTCCCTCGTGTGAGGTCACGGTACTCGACATGAATGATCGTAAAGTCGCCGAACGCGCCCGACAACTCGGCATACGCTCGGTCCCCGCCGTCGCGATAAATGGTCAGCTCGCCGACTGCTGCGCCGGGCGCGGGCCGGATGAAAAAATCCTGCGGGCGGGCGGCCTTGGACAACCGCTCTGACCGGGCCGGGCCGGCGCCTTCGCGGCCCGTTCCGACAAACATGACCATCGGCCGGCTGGCGCGCGCTGGCGGCGTCAATATCGAGACGATCCGCTACTATCAGCGACGCGGCTTGCTAGCCACGCCGGGCAAACCGCTGGGCGGTGTGCGCCGCTACACGACCGAGACACTCGGACAGCTGCGTTTCATCAGGCGCGCCCAGGAACTCGGGTTCACACTCCGCGAGATCGCCGAGCTGTTGAAACTCGGCGACGGTTCGTGCGCGCAGACCCGCGCCATCGCAGAACGTCGTCTTGCGGACATCGAAACGCGTATCCGCGACCTGCAAGCCATGCGCGTCACGCTCAGGCGTCTCATCCGTACCTGCCGCGCGGGCGGCCGCCCTCCCTGTCCCATCATCGCGAGCCTCGCGGGGACGGAATAACCTTCTCTACGCCGGTTCCCGGTCGCGCTTGCGCACGTAATAGCGGAAGGTTTTGCCCGCTTCTTCCGTGCGCAGCAGTTCGTGGCCGGTGCGGCGGCACCAGGCGGGGATGTCCATGCGCGAGCCGGTATCGGTGCAGACGAGCTCGAGCAGCTCGCCCGGCTGCATGGTCTTGATGGCGCGTTGCGCCTGTATCAGCGGCTCCGGGCAGCAGGTGCCCGAGGTGTCCACCGTCCGGTCCGGCTTGTCTTGGCTCATAAACCTGTCTCAAAATATCCTGTAGGTTGGGGTGAGGCGCAAAGCGCCGAACCCCAACATCATCGGTGTGTTGGGGTTCGCTGCGCTCACCCCAACCTACGCAAATCATATTAACCCATTCTGACTTCGGGGCTGGATATAATTCCCGCCATGGGCAGAAATCGCCTTCCGCAACCCAAAGGCTCGGCCTACATCACGCCGCAGGGCGCGCAGCGCCTGCGCGAGGAGCTGGATCACCTGTGGCGCGTGAAGCGCCCGCAGGTGACGCAGGCCGTGTCCGAGGCGGCGGCCCAGGGCGACCGCTCGGAGAACGCCGAATACATCTACGGCAAGAAGCAATTGCGCGAGATCGACCGGCGCATACGCTTTTTGCAGAAGCGGCTCGACGTGCTGAAAATCGTGGACCGGCCGCCGACCGATACCGCGCGCGTCTACTTCGGCGCGTGGGTGCGGCTGGAAAGCGAAGCCGGCGAGCTGGCGGAATATCGCATCGTGGGACCGGATGAATCCGACATCGGCAAGGGTTTCATCAGCATCGACTCGCCGCTGGCGCGGGCCCTGCTCAAGAAAGCCGCGGATGACGAGGTGACGGTGGCGCTGCCCCGCGGCCAGACCGTCTACACCGTTCTGGAAGTGCGCTACACGCCCTTTGACGACGGGGGCTGAGGATTCTGGAATCAGGCCAGCGCCGGCCTGCCGGAGCCGTCGGAACCCGGGCTGCGGTCGAAGCCGGCCAGCTTGAGCACGTCCAGCTCGCCCAGGCGCGTCCCGAACTGTTCCGCCGGGATCGGCCCGCCGAAAAGAAATCCCTGCATGTCGTGACAGCCGATGGTCTTGAGGAAGCGCGCCTGTTCGCGGGTCTCGACGCCTTCCGCCAGAATGCCGAGGCGCAGGCTCTTGGCCATGACCGCGATGGTGGTGGTGATGGCGGCATCGCCGCGGTTGCGCGTGACGTCGCGGATGAAGGAGCCGTCGATCTTGAGCAGGTCGATGGGAAAACGCCGCAGGTAATTGAGCGAGGAATAACCGGTGCCGAAGTCGTCGATGGAGAGCGTCACGCCGATCTGCTTCAGCTGGCGCATCAGGTCCAGCGCCTGCTCGGCGTCGTCCACCAGCACGGTCTCGGTGATCTCCAGCTCCAGCGAGCGCGGCGGCAACCCGCTTTCCTCGAGCGCCTGGCGCACGCTGTCCAGCAGCGTGCCGGCGCGGAATTGCTTCATTGACAGGTTCACGGACACGCCGAGGGAGTCGTGGCCGGCCTCCTGCCAGCGCCGGCCCTGCAGGCAGGCCTGCTGCAGGATCCATTCGCCCACCGGGATCACCAGGCCGGTGTCCTCCAGCAGCGGGATGAAGCTTTCCGGCATGACCAGCCCGCGGCGCGGATGCTGCCAGCGCAGCAGCGCCTCGGCCCCGGTCACCTTGCCGGTGGCGGTGTTGACGCGCGGCTGGTAATAAACGAGAAATTCCCGGTTCTGCAGCGCCTGGCGCAGACCCAGTTCGTATTCGAGGCTCTCCTGCGCGCGCGTTTCCATCTCCTGCGTGTAAAAGGCATAGGTGTTGCGCCCGGATTCCTTGGCCGCGTGCATGGCGGCGTCGGCGTCGCGCAGCAACCGCTGGATGTCCTGGGTGGCGCCGGGATAGACGGCGATGCCGATGCTGGCGCTGACCACGATCTCGCGGTTGCCGACCCGCATCGGTTCGGAGAATTTCTGGATCAGCCGGTTGGCCACCTGCGCGGCATGCTCGTTCGAGGGCAGCCGCTCCAGGATCACGGTGAATTCGTCGCCGCCGATGCGGCAGGCCGTGTCCGAGGCGCGCAGGCAGGTGCGGATGCGCTTGGCGGCCTCGATCAGCACCGCGTCCCCGCTCTCATGGCCGAGGCTGTCGTTGATGGCCTTGAAGCGGTCGACGTCGATGAACATGACCCCCAGCGATTTCTGCGTGCGGTTGGCGATCGTGATGGCGTGCTGGAACCGGTCCTTGAACAGGGCCCGGTTCGGCAGCCCGGTCAGCGGGTCGTGATACGCCATGTAGTGCATCTGCTCCGCCTGCGCCCGGCGCTCCGCGTTTTCGTGCGAGCGGATGATGCGATCGGCGCGGCGCACGATCATCAGCAGAAACAGATAAAGCATGAGCAACAGAAAGATCACTCCGCTCAGCACCGTGTATTGCGTGCTCTGGATGTCCGCCAGCAGCGGCGTCACGTCGGAATAGATTTCAAAAATCCCTTCGACCGGCCCGTTCGGGGTCCGGCGCACGGGGATATACGACGACAACAGATTGCGGTTCTCTATAACCTGTTCGGTGGCGGAAAAATGATCGCGGAACACCAGCTCGCTTTCGACCTGGCCGGCCCTGGCCTTCTGAAACCCGGGATTGCCGGCCTTGTTCTCGCCGATCTGTTTCGGTTCCGTCGAGTAGACCGTCAGACCGGAAAGGCCGTATATCTTGACCTTGACCACGGGCAGGCCGCGGATCTTCTGCAGCACGTCATGGTGCAGGCTGGCGATTTCGGGATGTCGCGCCAGCTCCGAGACGGGAATGGCGCCGGCGTGCGCGACTAGATCCGCGTACCGTGGCCACAGGGAATTGGAAAGCGACTGGCTGAGGGCGGCGTTGGCCTGCGATTCATGCTCGATCAGCGCGTCCACCGCCACCGTGCGATAGAACATCCCGAGCGCGATGGTCACCAGGGCGATGCCGAGGAAGCTCGCGATGGAATAGGTGCGTGTGAGCCGGAACATGGGAAACTGTCGCCGAATGCAATCCGCGAATCAGCGCGGATGTATCCGATCGGGATGAAGGCGGGGATGGCTGAAACGCCTGGACAACGATCCGCGGCTGCCTGTTTCGCCCATGGCGTTCATCGGAGGTGGTCCTGCGGCGCGCTCAGGCGGCGTCGGGAAGAAACTCGAACTCGACGAGTTCCAGGCCGTCGATCGCGACGTACTCCACCGCGACGCCGTACTGGCAGACGATGGCGGTTCCCGCCTCGGGGAATTTCCCGGTCACTGCCGTCTTCCCCCGGCCGCCGCGCAGTACCCGCAGCCGGGATGTTTTCGAGCGTCTTCCTGTCCTGGTTTTCATGCCTGTCTCCCTGGTGACCTGTACCCCGAATAAATGCATAGGTTGTGCCAATACCGCGGCAAACCCCTGATTTCCGGGACGGAATGCACCAAAATCGCCCGGTGCCTGCCAGGAATCCAATCAATCCGAGGGGAAAACCCTGTGAATCAGCGACTTTTGCCGGATCCGGACCGGGCCGCCTGCTCCAGCAGCAGGGGCCAGCGCAGCAGGGTGTAAGGCATCGATTCGGGCGTTTCGCGCAGCATGCCGCCCTGCCACGTCGCCGTCCGGACGGCCTTCTCCGCGTAATCCTTCGCCCCGGTGAGCCGGGCCAGCTGCAACAGGTTGCCGACGGAAATGGAGCTGACCGACGGGATCACATGGTCGGCGGCGGGTTTGTCGCGCAGCCACAGGCCGGCGTCCGCGCCCGCGGCGTAAAACCCGCCGGCCGCGGCGTCCCAGAATCGCGCGACCTGGGCGTCGGTCAGCTTGCGCGCCGTGGCGAGCCAGGCCGGATTGCCCTCCATCGCGTGCAGCGCCAGCAGCGCCTCGGCCAGGGCCGCGTAATCCTCGGCGAAAGCCAGGACGCCGCGCCTGCCTTCGCGCCAGTCGCGATACAGGACGTTGCGTTTCGCGTCGTAGGATTTGTCGAGAATGAAACGCGCCGCCTCCACTGCCGCGCGCCGGTAGCGCGGCGCCTCCAGCAACCGGCCTGCCTCCACCAGCGTCGTGACCATGTGGGCATTCCACGCCGTCACGATCTTGTCGTCGCGCGGCAAGGCCGGTCGCGTCCGGCGCGCGGAACGCAGCAGGCGGTTCACGGCGTCGATGCGTGCGTGCGCGGTGGCCGCGCTTTCGCCGAACTGTTCGGCCAGTTCCTCTTCGCTCCTGGCGACATACAACACGTTCTTTCCGGAAAGCTCCGGTGAACTGCCCTCGATGACATTGCCGTCGTGCTTGAGCCCGTAACGGACGATGGCCCACTGGCGCAGGGCGATGTCGGGGATGGCCGCCTGCACCTGCTTCCATTCCCAGACGTAATAGGCCCCCTCCAGAGTCTGCTGCGGCTGTGCCAGGCTGACCGCGCTGTCCGCGCCCAGCGCCGAATGGAAGCCGCCGCGGGCATCGCGCATGTTTTCCAGCACGAAGTCCAGCGTCTGGCGCGCCACCGTGGCATATTTTTCGTCGCGCGTGCGGCGGTACGCCGCCAGGCAGGCGCGCGCGATCAACGCCTGGTCATAGAGCATCTTCTCGAAGTGCGGCACGCGCCAGGCGGCGTCGGTCGCGTAGCGATGGAAGCCGCCTTCGAGGTGATCGTATATGCCGCCCGCGGCCATGCGCTCGAGCGTGAACAGCGCCATCTCCGCGCTGTGCCGGTCGTCATCCTGCAGCAGGAACAATAATTGCGCCGGCTGCGGAAATTTCGGCGCCAGGCCGAAGCCGCCGTCATGCGAGTCGAACTGTGCGCGAAACTGCCGGCGCGCCTGCTCGACCGGCTCGTTCGTCAATTTGTCCAGCGGCGCGGCGGCCAGGGTCTGTTTCACCTGCTGCGCGGCCTGCCGGCTCATCTCGACGACGTTGCGGCGATCCTTGTCCCACAGGGCGCGCGCCTTGCGCAGCAGCGGCGCCAGGCCCGGGGCGTTCTCGCGGTCCTGCGGCGGGAAATAGGTGCCGCCGAAGAACGGCGTCCCGTCCGGCGTCGCCAGGATCGTCATGGGCCAGCCGCCGTAGCCCTGCGTGGCAACCACGAAACTCATGTAGGCGGCGTCAAGGTCCGGGCGCTGCTCGCGGTCCACCTTGATGGCGATGAATCCGCGCTGCAGCAGTTGCGCGATCTCCGGGTTGCGGAACGACTCACGTTCCATCACGTGGCACCAGTGACAGGTGAAATAGCCGATGGAGATGAACAGCGGCTTGTTTTCCGCCCGGGCCCGCGCCAGGGCCTCCGCACCCCAGGGATACCATTCCACCGGGTTGTCGCGGTGCATGCGCAGATACGGGCTGGAAGACTCGGCCAGACGCCAGCCGCCCGGCTTTTTTTCGGCCGCCGCGGCCGGCAGCATGGCCAGCGCCAGAATCAGCGCCAGCAGGCACGACGACAGGCGCGCCGGGGCCGAACACCGGCGCAACCCGGGACGGAGAATTCCGGACGCGCGCACGAACATGGATTTAAAGACGGGACAGGCGGGCACGAAATTCCCCGGCGGCGCCGGATCAGGCACCGCCGAGGTACATGCGGCGCACGTCCTCGTTGGCCAGCAGCCGGGCGCCGGTGTCGGTGAAGCGGTTGTGGCCGAGCTCGAGCGCGTAGCCGCGGTCGGACAGCTCCAGCGCCCGCGCCGCGTTCTGCTCCACCATGAGCAGGGTGCGGCCCTGCTGCTTGAGCGCCAGCAGCTGCTCGAAGATGATGTCGACGTACTTGGGGGAAAGCCCGAGCGAGGGCTCGTCGAGGATCACCAGGCGCGGGTTCAACATGAGCGCGCGCCCGATGGCGAGCATCTGCTGCTCGCCGCCGGAGAGCTTGCCGGCCGGCTGGTGACGGCGCTCGTACAGCCGCGGGAACTGCTCGAACACCGCCTGCACCGCCTCGCGGCGCTTGCGCGCGTCGCGCTGCAGGAACGCGCCCATCTCGAGATTGTCGGACACCGTCATCTGCGCGAACACGATGCGCCCCTGCGGCACGTAGGTGACGCCCAGCGCCGGGATCTCGTGCGCCGGGAAATTGGTGATGTCGCGTCCGTCGAACTCGACGCTGCCCTGCTGCACCTCCACCAGGCCGATGACCGCCTTGATGACCGTGGACTTGCCGGCGCCGTTGGGACCGATGATCGACACGATCTCGCCGGCGTGCACGTCGATGCCGACGCCGAACAGGACCTGCACCGCCCCGTAGGAGACGCCCAGATCGCGAATCGACAGCAAGGGCTTGGTCATGCGCTGGCCGGTTTGCGTTTCTTGCCGAAATACGCCTCCAGCACCCGCTCGTCGTTGCGGATGGCGGCGAAGTCGCCGTGCGCGATGATCTCGCCCTCGCTCAGCACGTACACGCTGGAGCAAAGATCGGCGATGACCTCCATGTTGTGCTCGATGACGAGAAAGGTGGTGCCGAGGCCGTTCAGGTGCCGCACCATGTCCCACAGCGTCTGGCGCAGCGTCGGGTTGACGCCGGCGGCCGGCTCGTCGAGCAGGATCAGCGCCGGGTCGCTCATCAGCACGCGCAGGAACTCCACCAGCTTCTGCTGGCCGTAGGAGAGATTTTTCCCGCGCACCGCTGCGTAGTCGCGCAGGCGCACGCGCTCCAGCAGGCCGAGCGCGCGCTCCTTCACGCTGCGATCATGCCGGCTGCCGGCCACCACCAGGTTCTCCAGCACCGTCAGTTCCGGGAATACGCGCGACAGCTGGAAGGTGCGCGCCAGACCGCGCTGGTAGATTTCCGACGGCCGCCGCCCCAGGATCGGTTCGCCGTCGAAGCTGATGCTGCCGGTGGCGCCGCGATCCATGCCGGAGATGACCTGGAACAGCGTGGTCTTGCCCGAGCCGTTGGGTCCGATCAGGCCGGTGATGCTGCCGCGCGTCACGTGCAGGTCGACGCCGCGCAACGCATGCACCCCGCCGAAGTCGCGCGCGACTCCCCAGGCGCAGAGGATGTGGTCGGTGCCGCAGGCGGATTCGGTCATGGCGATTCCCCG
>JBFMBB010000072.1:0-13362 GCA_040755435.1 Pseudomonadota bacterium
GTTTGATCCAGGCGGCGAGGCGCCGCGGATGTGCCCGCGCGATGGCCTCTGGCGACAGCGCCCCGGCGCGTTTCAGGTTGGCGATGGCCTTTTCGACGTTGGTCCAGGCGGTGTTCTGCGTCAGCACCGCGCCGACCATGATCTCGAACGCGCCGTCGCCCGGCCACCAGTGCTGGCGGCCGTTGGCGGCGAACAGCCGACGGTAAACTCCGGGGATGGTCAGACGGCCGCCGGCTCTTCGGCGGCCGGCCGTGCGTTTATTTGGCGATGACCTCGCCACCGGCCTGCTTCCAGGCTTCGAATCCGCCCTCGATGAAGCGCGCCTTGACGCCCTTGGCCTGCAGCTGGTCCACCACCGAGTTGCTCACCGAACCGCCGCGCACGCAGTAGACGACGATGTCGCGGTCGAGCGGCAGGGCCGTACTCCACTGCGTCAGCTTGTCCGGATCGAGCCAGGCGGCGTTGGGAAGCTTCTGGCTGTCGGTCTGGTAGTCGCTCTTGCGGCGCACGTCGAGGATGAGCACGTTCTTGCGCTGCTTGAACAGCTGCTTGAGGTCGTCGGGCGATAGACTGCGGTTCATGGAATCTCCTTGCTGGTCGCGGGCGTGACGCACGCCGTCCTGTATGACTTATTTATAGTATGCGCCGGCCGCGTATTCCACGTCCCGCCGGAATCACAGCAGCAGCGGCCGGACCAGCGCGTGCAGCAGCCCGACGGCGCCGCAGGACAGGATCACCGGGATAATGCCGAGTTTGAAACGCCATAACGCCACGAATGCCGCGACACCGATGATCACGGGCATCCAGTCAAAGCCGCTGAATACCGTTTGCAGTCCGAGCGGCACCGGAAACCCCTGCGGCCACAGTACGTGATAGGCGAAGAATACCGCGAGATTGAGTATCACGCCCACCACCGCCGCGGTGATGCCGGTGAGCGGCGCGGTGAACTTGATATCGTGGCGCGTCGCCTCCACCGCCGGAGCGCCGAGGAGAATGAACAGGAACGACGGCAGGAAAGTGAAAAACGTGGCCACAGTCGCTCCCGCCATCCCTGCCGCCGCCAAGGCGTCCGGACCGAACACCTCCTTGGTCCAGCCGCCGACAAAACCGACGAAGGCCACCACCATGATCAGCGGCCCCGGCGTGGTCTCGCCGAGCGCGAGGCCATCGATCATCTGCACGCCCGTGAGCCATTGATGCTGCTCCACGCCACCCTGGTAGACGTAGGGCAATACCGCGTACGCACCGCCGAAAGTGACAAGCGCCGCCTTGGTGAAAAACCAGCCCATCTGCGTGAATGCCCCGTGCCAGCCGAACTGGATCATCAGCGCCGCCATGACGCCGAACCAGATCAGCAGGCCGACGAGCGTGTAAGTGACCACGCGCGCCCATTTGAAACGCGCGTGCACCGGCGGCGGCGTGTGATCGTCGATCAGCGCCGGGCCGTAGCCCTTGTGGCCGTCGCCATGGTGCCCGGCGGTCCTGAACCGGTCCGGCGCGACGCGTCCGCCGATGAAGCCGATGATGCCCGCCCCCAGCACGATGTAGGGAAACGGCACGTCGAAGGCGAAAATCGCCACGAACGCCGCGGCGGCGATGGCCCAGAGCGCGGCGTTCTTCAGCGCCCGCGAGCCGATGCGATACGCGGCGAACACCACGATGGCGGTGACCGCCGGCTTGATACCGTAGAGAATTCCCGCCACCGCGGGCACGTCGCCGAAGGCGAGATAGATCCAGGTGAGCACGATCAGGATGAACAACGACGGCAGCACGAACAGCACGCCGGCGACGATGCCGCCCTTGAGGCCGTGCATCAACCAGCCGATGTAGGTCGCCAGCTGCTGCGCTTCCGGGCCCGGCAGCAGCATGCAATAGTTCAGCGCATGCAGAAAGCGGTGCTCGGAGATCCAGCGCCGCCGCTCGACCAGCTCCTGGTGCATCATGCTGATCTGCCCGGCGGGTCCGCCGAAACTGATAAAGCCGAGTTTCAGCCAGTAGGAAAATGCCTCGGCGAAGCTGACCGCGGCCGGAGGCCGCGACAGGTCGGCAGTTTTCGGATCGGCAGACATGTTCTTCTCCGCAACATTATCGACAGCTTGTTATCGCAAAAAAAGAAAAACCGCTAGCGCCGGGGTCCGCTTCGTCCTCCACGGCGGCGCGATTCCGCGCGCATGGTTTCCGCCTCATGGCGCATGCGGCGCTTGTCGCGCGGGCGCTTCGCCGTCACCGTTTTCGTTCTTGCCTTCGGAGGCGCCGGCGGCTTGAGTTCCACCTGCTCGTAAAGCGCGGCGGCTGCGTCGTCGTCCAGCTCCATGCTGCGCCCGGCATGAAAATGCGGCGGCAGCTGAACCGGGCCAAAGCGAATCCGCATCAGCCGGCTGACCTGCACGCCGACGGCATCCCACAAGCGGCGCACCTCGCGGTTGCGCCCTTCCTTCAGCGTCACATGATACCAGCGATTGGCGCCGGCGCCGCCGGCGTCCTTGATGGTGTCGAAACGGGCCGGGCCGTCTTCGAGCATCACGCCCTGCTTCAGCCGCGCCAGCATGTCGTCGCTGATCTTGCCCAGCACGCGCACGGCGTATTCGCGCTCGATCTCGCGCGAGGGATGCATCAGGCGGTTGGCGAGTTCGCCGTCGGTGGTGAACAGCAGCAGGCCCGAGGTGTTGAAATCGAGCCGGCCCACGGCGATCCAGCGCGCGCCGCGCAGCGGCGGCAGTTTGTCGAACACGGTCGGCCGTCCCTGTGGATCGGAACGCGTGCAGACCTCGCCTTCGGGCTTGTGGTAGAGAAGGATACGCGGCTTGGGCTGGATGGCATGCGCGGGTACCATGCGGCCATCCACGCGCAATGCCTGATGGGAAGTAACGCGCGCGCCGAGGGTGGCGGGCTGGCCGTCTACGGTGACGCGGCCTTCTTCGATCCAGCGCTCGATCTGGCGCCGCGATCCCAAACCGGCGCGTGCCAGAACCTTCTGGAGTTTTTCACTCACGCTCGGCCGTGCGGGCCTCGGGCAACATCGGTTCCGCTTCCTGCTCCACGGTCTCCGGCGCTTCTTCGCCGGCCATCGCGGCATCCGGGGCGGGCAGCGCGCCCGGCTCCAGGTCCAGACGCAGGTTCAGTTCGTTGCTGATGGTGTCCAGGTCGCGCAGCGCCGAAAGCGGCGGCAGCTCTTCCAGGTTCTTGAGGTTGAAATGCTCGAGGAACTCGCGCGTGGTGCCGTACAGCGCGGGGCGTCCCGGGACGTTGCGCACGCCGACCTGGTGAATCCATTCGCGCCCGAGCAGGGTCTTGATGATGTCGGTGCTCACCGAAACGCCGCGGATATTCTCGATGTCGCCGCGCGTGACCGGCTGGCGATAGGCGATGATGGCCAGCGTCTCGAGCAGCGCGCGCGAGTAGCGCACCGGGCGCTCCTCGGCCAGGCGCTGGATCCACGGGGCGTATTTGTCGCGCGTCTGGAAGCGCCAGGAGCGGTCGATCTGCTTCAGTTGCACCACGCGCCCGGCGTATTCCTCTTCCAGCATTTCCAGCACCGCGCGGATGTCCTCGCGCGCCGGCGCCGATTCGGCGGGAAACATGGTCAGCAGCTTGTCGATGGTCAGCGGCTGGCCGGCGACCAGCAGCGCCGCCTCGATGATGTTTTTGAGTTCGGTGCTGGGCTCGCTCATGTCAGGCCGCCGCCTTGAGATGGATGGGGGCGAAGGGTTCCTGCTGGACCACCACGACCAGCGACTCCTTCAGCAGCTCGAGAATGGCCATGAAAGTCACCACCAGGCCGCGCCGGCCCTCGTTCAGGTCGAACATGTCCTCGAAACTCACAAACGCCTCGCTGTTGATCTTCGCCAGGATCCGGGTCATGCGCTCGCGCACCGACAGCGGTTCCAGTTGCACGCGATGATGCCGGTAAAGCTCGGCGCGCACAAGCACCTCCTTGAAGGCGTCCATCAGCTCGAACAGGCTGACGTTCGGCTCGATGCGCTTGACCGGCGGCAGGTCGTTCTCGATCACGACCAGGTGCACCTCGCGTCCCACGCGCGGCAGCTGGTCCAGCGAGTCGGCGGCGTTGCGGTAGCGCTCGTATTCCTGCAGGCGCCGCACCAGCTCGGCGCGCGGATCGGTTTCCTCGCCCTCCTCGCCGGCCGGGCGCGGCAGCAGCATGCGGGATTTGATTTCCGCCAGCATCGCGGCCATGACCAGGTACTCCGCCGCGAGTTCGAGCTTGACCGCCTGCATCAGCTCGACGTAGCCCATGTACTGGCGCGTGATTTCGGCGATCGGGATGTCGAGGATGTCGAGATTCTGTTTGCGGATCAGGTACAGCAGCAGATCGAGCGGGCCCGAGAAGGTCTCGAGGAAAACTTCGAGCGCATCCGGCGGGATGTACAAATCCTCCGGCAGGCGGGTGAGGTTCTCGCCGCGAACGACGGCGACGGGGGCAGTGGCGTCGGTCCCGGTCGGCGCGCTCATCAGGCGTATCCCAGTCCGATGGCGGCGCGCACGTCCACCAGCGTCGCCTCGGCCGCGTCCTGCGCGCGTTTGCAACCGTCGGCGATGATGTTCCGCACCAGCAGCGGATCGCGGGAAAACTCCACGGCGCGTTCCTGCATCGGCTTCAGCTCCGTCAGCACGGCGTCAATGATGGTCTGTTTGCATTCAAGGCAGCCTATTTTCGCCGAACGGCAGCCCTTTTGCACCCAGTCCTTGCGCTCGTCGTCGGAGTAGATCTGGTGAAAATCCCACACCGGGCACTTGTCCGGATCGCCCGGGTCGTCGCGGTGCACGCGCGCCGGGTCGGTGGGCATGGTACGGAGTTTTTTCTCCACCTCGGTCGGCGGGTCGCGCAGGCTGATGACGTTGTCGTAGGACTTCGACATCTTGCGCCCGTCGAGCCCCGGCATCTTGGGCGCCTGCGTCAGCATGGCCTGCGGCTCCGGCAGGATGATCTTCCCGCCCCCTTCCAGGAAGCCGAACAGCCGTTCCTTGTCGCCGAGGGTGATGTTCTTCTGCCGCTCCAGCAGCGCGCGCGCCGTCTCCAGTGCCTCGCGGTCGCCCTGCTCCATGTAAGCGGTGCGCAACTCGCGGTACAGCTTGGCGTTTTTCTTGCCCATTTTCTTGATCGCCTCCTCGGCCCGGGTCTCGTAACCCGGTTCGCGTCCGTAGAGGTGGTTGAAGCGGCGCGCCACTTCGCGCGTCAGCTCCACGTGCGCCACCTGGTCCTCGCCCACCGGCACCAGGCCGGCGCGGTACACCAGGATGTCGGCGCTTTGCAGCAGCGGGTAACCGAGGAAACCGTAGGTCGAGAGGTCGCGCTCCTTAAGCTGGAGCTGCTGATCCTTGTACGAGGGCACCCGCTCCAGCCACGACAGCGGGGTGATCATGGACAGCAGCACGTTCAGTTCGGCATGGGCCGGGACCCGCGACTGGATGAACAGGGTGGCGTTGTTGGGGTCGACCCCGGCGGCCAGCCAGTCCACCACCATGTCCCAGACGCTCTCTTCGATAATGTGGGGGTTTTCGTAATGAGTGGTCAGGGCGTGCCAGTCGGCCACGAAGAAGAAACAGTCGTATTCAGCCTGCAGCTTGACCCAGTTCTTGAGCACCCCGTGGTAATGCCCGAGGTGCAGCCGGCCGGTCGGGCGCATGCCCGACAGGACCCGCATCGGCTGGCCGGGCAGGACCGCGCTCATATACTCTCCAATAATGTATTCATTTTTTCTTTATAATCCAACGACTAACCTAACTATCATGATTAAGACGTTAGCTACTGGGTAAATCACAAACCAGATAATGTTTGAGATCATGAGCGCGAGAAGAATGAAAAAACCAAATGGTTCAACACGACTCAGCTGCCAACTCAATCGCCCAGGTAACAATCCAACTGCTACTCTGCCACCATCGAGTGGCGGTATTGGCAATAAGTTGAATACGAACAGCAATACATTCGCCAATATTCCAACAAGTCCCATGTAAAACAAAGGCTTAGTTATAAAACCTAATTCACCTACTGAGGACATAGTGATCTTTGTCACGATACCCCAAATGACAGCCATCATCAGATTTGCTGCTGGTCCCGCAAAGGCGACTAAAACCATATCGCGTTTAGGATGGCGTAGGTTTTCCCACGTCACGGGGACTGGCTTTGCCCAGCCAAACAAGAAACGTGATCCCATCAGGAGAAACAAGGCGGGGATCAAAACCGTTCCTACCGGGTCAATGTGCCGGAGGGGGTTAAAACTCAGTCTCCCGAGACGATGCGCGGTGGGATCTCCGAGATATTTCGCTATCCAACCATGCGCAACTTCATGAACAGTTATTGCGAAAAGGACAGGAATTATCGCGACAGAAATCAATTGCGGGGTGGGTAGACTCTCTAGAACAGACAGGATTTCGAGCATTGGCCGCGGAGTATATCAGGACCGTTCGCCGACATGAAAGCCGGGGTCCGGTCTTATCCCCTTGATTTTCAGAAATATTTACGCCGTAAACCGGGAGGCATCGCCCTTGCCCTGGCGCCTCACGGTCACGGCACCGTCTTCGAGCTCGAGCACCGTGGTGGGGTCGAGCCCGCAAAATCCACCGTCTATCACCAGGTCCACGTCATGCTCCAGGCGGGTGCGGATTTCCTCCGGGTCGCTCAGAGGCAGGTCCTCGCCCGGCAGCATCAGGGTGGAGCTCATCAAGGGCTCGTTCAGTTCCGTCAGCAGGGCCTGGGCGATCACGTTATCCGGGATGCGCAAACCGATGGTCTTGCGCTTGGGATGCTGCAAACGGCGCGGCACCTCGCGCATGGCCGGCAGGATGAAGGTGTAGGGACCGGGCGTATTGGCCCGCAGCAGGCGGTAATCGGCGTTGCCCACCCGGGCGTACTGCGCCACCTCGGACAGGTCGCGGCACACCAACGTGAAGTTGTGACGGTCGTCCACGCGGCGGATGCGGCGGATACGCTCCATGGCGTCCTTGTCGCCGATGTGGCAACCGAGCGCGTAGCTCGAATCAGTGGGATAGGCGATCACGCCCCCGGCGCGCACGATGTCCACCGCGCGCTTGATCAGGCGTGGCTGCGGGTTGACCGGGTGGATTTGAAAGTATTGGGCCATAAGATTTGTGTAACCACCGATGAACACAGATAAACATGGATCAAAATACCCTGTAGGTTGGGGTGAGCGAAGCGAACCCCAACACACAAGCGCCCAATGTTGGGGTTCGGCGTTTCACGCCTCACCCCAACCTACATGAAAACCATTTTTGAGACAGGTTCTAGTCTGTGTTCATCCGTGTTTATCGGTGGTTTCAAGTTACTTAGATCCCAGTCGTGCCACACGGGAATACAACCCTCCGGCAGAGCCGGCAACCGGCCGAGGTCCATCCAGGTTTTCTCCGGCCCGTGATAATCCGATCCGGCCGAAGCCAGGAACCCGTGCTCCGCGGCGACGCCGGCAAAGTGGCGATTGGCCTCGGGCGTATGGCTGCCGGATATCACCTCGATCGCGGCCCCGCCGCATTCGCGGAATTCCCCCAGCATCTGGCGCAGTTTCCCGGCGCTCAGCTTGTAGCGCGCCGGATGCGCCACCACCGCCTGCCCGCCCGCGGCCGCGATCCATTGCACCGCCTCTTCGAGCGTGGCCCAGCGCCCGGGCACATGCCCGGGTTTGCCCTGCCCGAGAAACTGCCGGAAGGCCTGCTGCGGGCCGCGCACATAACCCTGGTCCGCGAGGAAACGCGCGAAATGCGTGCGTGAAATGATCGTGCCTTGGGCCAGGCGCGCCGCGCCCGCGTAGGCGCCCTCGATGCGTTTTTTTTCCAGCCGGCGACCGATCTCCTCGGCGCGCCATTGGCGGAATTCGCGCAGGCGCGCCAATCCTGCCTGCAATGCGGGTGCTTCGGGATCGATGTTGAGCCCGACGATGTGCAGCGTCTGGCTGCGCCACGTGACCGAAATCTCGACGCCCGCGACCAGTTTCATGCCGAGCCCGGCCGCGGCGGTTTGCGCCTCGGCAATGCCGTCGGTCACGTCATGATCGGTCAGCGCCAGCGCCTCCACGCCGGCGGCGTGCGCGCGCTCGACCAGCTCCGACGGCGTAAGCGTGCCGTCCGAGCGCAGGCTGTGCGTGTGCAGATCGTAACGCCGCGACGACGCCGAAACCGCCGTTGAATTGGAATTGCCCATGGCAAACAGGGTATCATGAATGTTCGATTATTTCTGACGGCGTCCCATACCGCCCATGACCTCTACCACCCTGCCTCCGAGCCTTGCCGAAGCGGTGCTGCGTTTCAAGCACGCGGCGACGGAGATCAACGACACCTACGAGGGCCGGCGTCCGGAGCAGACCAACCAGGTGACCCCGGGGCAGCTGACCGAGGCGATCGACCAGTTCCTCACCATCATCGAGCGCATCGACCGCGAGGAGGGCAAAATCGGCCCCATCGCCAGGGACGACGCCACGCAGCTGGGCGACTACGGCATGACGCTCATCGCCGACCTGGCCGCCTGGGCCGGCCAGCTCAACCTGCCGGTGCCGCGCCAGGACCTGGAGATCGTGACGCTCGCGGCCGCCGACTGGATCGTGCGCCACGACGGCCAGATCCGCACGCTCGAACCGGTGGTCAATGCGCTCGCCAATTTCGCCAACCGCGCCAACGATCCCGCGTCGCTGGAACCGCTGATCACGCTCATGGGCCGCGTGGCCCAGGCCGCCGCCAATCTCATCAAGCAGGACCTGGAGAAGAACAATCCCGGGCGGCCGTGGCGGGTGTTGCACCTGAATCGCGGCATCGTCGCCACGCGCACGCACAACCCGGAACTGATGGAAAAGGTTTTCGACGACCTGGTGCGCTACCTGCCGGAGGACGCAGCCGCGTTTTTCGCCGAGGGCATGCAGCAGATGGAAGAACTCGACTATCCGCCGCACGTGCGCCAGGTCATGCACCGCTATTTCGACCGCTGGACCCGCCCGCGGATGCACTGATCGGGAAAACGCCGCGAAAACCGGGAAATTTTCCGCACTGTTCTTGCCGCCCCGCCGGGGTGGTGCCAAAATAGCGCTCCTTTTGCCGCTGCTTGCACGATGAAATTCCTTTA
Source organism: Pseudomonadota bacterium (assembly GCA_040755435.1). GTDB lineage: Bacteria > Pseudomonadota > Gammaproteobacteria > Acidiferrobacterales > Sulfurifustaceae > Sulfuricaulis. The sequence continues at coordinate 9,083 of JBFMBB010000072.1, forward strand.
CGACCTGTTTCCGCTGCTGCTGTTCTTCGCGGCCTTCAAGTTTTACGACATCTACGTCGCCACCGCCGTGGCGATTGCCGCGTCGTTCGTGCAGGTGGGGCTTTTCTGGTTCAAGCACCGCCGCTTCGAGACCATGCACGTGGTGACGCTCGGCGTCATCGCGGTGTTCGGCGGCCTGACGCTGCTGCTGCACGACGACACCTTCATAAAATGGAAGCCCACACTGGTGTACTGGATTCTGGCCGCCATCGTGCTGGCCAGCCAGTGGTTCGGTCGCAAGACCGTCATCGAGCGCATGATGTCGTCGCAAATCGCGTTGCCCGCACCGGTCTGGAAGCGCCTTAACCTGAGCTGGGGCCTGTTCTTCGCCGCGCTCGGCGCGCTGAACATCTATGTCGCATTCTATTACGGCCTTGAGCTCGACGCCGCCACGCGTCAGGGCATCTGGGTCAACTTCAAGGTGTTCGGCCTGCTCGGCATCACGCTGGTTTTCGTCGTCGTGCAGGCGGTGTTCATGGCCAGACACATGCACGACAAGCCGGAGAGCGGCGCCACCGCGCCCGACAGGACCACGGACTGATGTGGTACGTCATCACCGGCACTGACAACGAAGGCAGTCTCGAGCGCCGGCTTTCCGTGCGCGCCCGGCACCTGGCGCGTTTGCAGGAACTGCAAAACCAGGGCCGCCTGCTGCTGGCCGGTCCCTTCCCGGCGGTGGACAGCAACGACCCCGGCCCCGCCGGATACAGCGGCAGCCTCATAGTCGCCGAATTCGATTCGCTCGAAGACGCGCAATCCTGGGCCGATGCCGACCCCTACGTGGAAGCCGGCGTTTACGCCGGCGTCAGCGTCAAGCCGTTCCGCAAGGTGCTGCCCTGATGTCGCGTACGGCCCTGATCGAGAAACGCTTGCGCGAAGCCTTCACTCCCTCGAAAATCGAGATACGCGATGACAGCCACCGGCATGCCGGACACGAAGGCGCCAAGGGTGGCGGCGGGCATTTCGCCGTGACCATCGTCTCCCCGCAGTTTCAGGGAAAAAGTTCCGTGCAACGGCATCAGATGATCTACCAGGCGCTGAGCGAGATGATGAAAAAGGAAATTCACGCCCTCAGCATCCAGGCGTTCGCGCCCGATGAAGTCTGAGTCGCGAAACCGTCAGTCAAACCACAACCCTCATCAAGGAAAATCCATGTCTACCTTACGCAACGCTCTCATTCTGTTTCTGGCCGCCGCCGGCCTGTTTGCCGCCGGCTGCGACAAGAAACCGGCGGACGAGGCCGGAAAACAGGCCCAAGAAGCCGACAAGGTCGTCGCCACGGTCAACGGCGAGAAGCTGATGCAATCGGACTACCAGAATTACCTGCAGCTGCGCCAGCAGCAGGTCGGCCCGCTCCCCGACAAGGACAAGGAAAAGCAGGTCGTGATGGACGAACTGATCGAAAAAATGCTGCTGGCGCAGCACGCGATCAGCACCAAGCTCGACCAGGAACCGGAGGTGAGCGGCCTGATGAAGCGCGTGCGCGAGGAAATCCTGGTGCAGGCGGTCAAGCGCAAGCTGCTGCGCGACAACCCCATCACCGAGGACGACGTGAAAAAGCGCTTCGAGCAGGAAGTCGAGGCCACGCACAAGACTGAATACAAGGTGCGCCACATTCTCGTGAAAGAAGAAGCCGAGGCCAAGGATATGCTGGCGCAGCTGGAGAAAGGCGCGAAATTCGACAAGCTCGCCAAAGACAAGTCCATCGACACGCAGAGCGGCAAGAACGGCGGCGAACTCGGCTGGATCAACCAGGGCATGGTGGTGCCGGAATTTTTCAACGCCGTGATGGCGATGAAAAAAGGCACGGTCTCGGCCGCGCCGGTGAAGTCCGATTTCGGCTGGCACCTCATCAAGGTCGAGGACACGCGTCCGCTCAAGATACCAAGCTTCGAGGAATTCATGACCGACCAGCGCGCCCGCGCCAACATTCACCGCAAGATGCAGGACGACCGCATCGGTGGCCTGGTCAAGGAACTCAAGGACAAGGCCAAGATCACGGTCAACTGAACCACAGGCATGACCCCATCCCGCCGGCGGCGGGATGGGCTTCTCGCTCCCGCCACTCCCGATGAAGCATTTTCTCCAAATCGCCGGCGTGACCGTCGGGCTGCTGTGCGCCATGCTACCGGGCAACGCCAGCCTGGCCGAGACAACACTGGAAACACGGCAGGTCGCGCTTTCCGAAAACCTGAAACCCGGTGACCGCGTCGGGCGCCTGCGTTTTCTCGGCATGCTGGAACTGCCCGAAGTCATGCACAACAGCCGGCGACTGTCGCAACTGTCGGGGCTCGCCTGGGACGATGACGACGGCATCCTGTACGCCCTCTCCGACAAGGGCAGCCTGTTCCAGCTGCAGCCGCTCTTCGACGGCGATACCCTGACCGGCGTCAAGCTGCTGCAATCGCTGCCGCTGCGGGAGCTGGGCAGCGACAAACCGCTGCTCGGCTGGCGCATCGACGCCGAGTCGCTCGATATCGTGAACGGCCGCAACGGACGCCGCGGTGACGCCGAGCTCGTCATCGGCACGGAGCGGGTACCGCAGATCCTGCGCTTTCGCACGGACGGCTACGCCATCGGCCGGCATTCCCTGCCGGCGCCGGCCGACAAGGCCGGATCGTTTCGCGATCCGAACCGGATGCTCGAGGCCATGTGCGCGGACTCCACCCTCGGCGTGCTGGCCATGCCCGAAGTGCCGCTGAAAAACGAACGCGAGGGGTATACCCGGATCTTCAGCGTGGCCGGCCATTCCTGGTTTTATCCCGTCGCGTCGGGAGACCGGATCACCGCCATGGAATGCCTGGGCCAGGGCCAATTATTGGTATTGCAGCAGAATTACCAGAATCCGTTCGGCCAGGTCGTCGTGATGCTGCGGCGCGTGCAGCTGACACCGGACTCCGCGGCCCAGCCGCTGAAGCCGGAAACGCTCGTGACGCTCGACAGCAACAAGGGGTTTCTGATGGACAATTTCGAAGGTCTCACGCGCCACCGGGGCAACCGCTTCTTCATGGTGAGCGACAACAACGATCTTTTCGTGCAGCGCACGCTGTTAATGTACTTCGAGTTGTCAGACGACTAGCAGTTTGTTGAAAAACTCTGGAAGCCATCCAAATCCGTCATTCCGGCGAAAGCCGGAATCCAGGCTATTAATGTTTTTTCAACAAACTGCCAGCGGTTACTGATTTTTACTTGACGACGCCGCGGTCTCGCAGCAATTCCCTCAGATTCTCGACCCGCCGCCGGTTCACGCCGAAATCCGAATAACCCACCCGCGACGCCGAGCGCACCGCCACGACACCCTCGCCTTTCCTCAGCTCCAGCTCCAGATCGTCCACGAAACGGAACACCGCGCTCCTGCATTCGGCGCGCAGGTAATCGCCTGTAGTCTGTATCACCGTGGTACGCGCTAGGGATTTTACGGTGTCCGTTATTTGTTGCCAGGCGGCCTCGGCCGGCATGGCAAGTGTCAGGACAGCAACACGGTGCGCCGCATCGGCGGCATCGCTCGAAACGCAGTTGGGCGAATCCGGGCATGGCGCGAGGCGCTCGGGCATAGTCTCAGATTCCGCGCTCGCGACGGCGATCGGTAATGCCAGGAAAGCCACGAGCAATAAATTCAGCCATGAATGCATGGTAGCGCAACATGATAATGATCAGACCGAGAATGCCAGAATCGCCAGGCCGCCGGCAACCACCACCATGGCGGCAATGCGCTTGCCAGCCTGTTCGCGCTCCCGGAAGGCAAAGATGGAAAGCAGGCCGGCAATGACGATACCCGCGTTGGTGAAGGCCACGGTATAGGCGGCGGACAGATATTGCATGGCGAAGACCACGAGCGCGTAGGAATTGCCGATGAACAACCCCGCCGGCAGCCAGCGCGACAACGGCGGCATCGCCGGCGGGCGAAAACGCCCGAGACGCAGGCGCTGTTCGAGACTGAGCGCGAGAAACGATGCCGTTAAATCCACGCTCACCAGCCCGAGCTGCGATCCGTAAGTCGGCAAGCTGACCACGGCGAACTTGTTACTGAGCGAATAAATGCTGGTGGCGAAAGCCGCGATCACGGCATAGGTCACCGCGCGGCGGCTGTCGCCGTGGCGCGCGCTGAAAGCCAGCAACAGCAGGCCGGCGACGGTAACCAGTATGCCGAGCCAGCCCTGCGTGACGATAAGCTCACCGAAAAACAGGCTGCTCCACAGTGCGATCAGCAGCGGCGAGCTGCGCGCGATGGGATACACCAG
>JBFMBB010000073.1:0-10147 GCA_040755435.1 Pseudomonadota bacterium
GACATGGTCGCGAGGGTGGGCGGTGACGAGTTCGTCGTGATACTGCGCGAGATCGCATTGTCGGACGCGTCCCGAGTGGCGGAGAAAATCATCGAAGGCCTGGCCGAACCATTCGTCATCGCCGGAAAAAACCTGAGCATCACAAGCAGCATCGGCGTGGCGACATATCCGCAGGACGGAAAGGACGTGAATGCGCTGATTCACAGCGCCGATTGCGCCATGTACGAAGCCAAGCGCAACGGCAAGAACAGCTACCGGATATATCGCAATATCAAGTCGCCGGCCAGGATCGACAGCCGGATAAATTAACGCCATGGCTAACGACACAACGGCAAATCCATCCGGCTTCGCGATTTTCGCGAGGTTGCGCGAGAAACTCGCGCAACGGCCTGATAGCGAACACGAGGCGGCCTTGCTGCGCATTGTCCTCGCGGTAATCACATCGTGTTACGTAATTATCGCGCTGTATCTTGACGCCATCGTTACGGCGCAGACATTCCATATCGTGCTCCTGGTCGGGTTCGTAACCGTATTTTCGACGGTAAATTTCATTGCCATCTTGCTGAGTCCGGGGATCTCTGTGCCACGGCGCATTCTGGGTATGGCTGCGGACCTGGGCGCCACGACTTACGCTCTCTATTTCCTTGGTGACATCGCCACGCCTTTTTTCGGTCTATATCTGCTCAATTCGATCGGCAACGGTTTCCGCTATGGCGAACGTTATCTCTACTTGTCTGCCGTCCTGGGGGTTCTGGGCTTTTCTTTCGTGCTCTTTACCAGCGACTACTGGACTGAGCACCGGCCTTTGGGCGTCGGGCTTCTCATCGCTCTGATCGTACTGCCCATATACATGGCGAGCCTGGTGCGAAAGCTCCACGCGGCGCTCGAGCAGGCGCGCGAGGCCAGCAAGGCGAAAAGCCAGTTCCTGGCTAACATGAGCCACGAAATCAGGACGCCTTTAAACGGCGTCATCGGCATGAGTCACCTCCTGATGGGAACACCCCTGCACCAGGAACAGAAGGATTACGCGCAAACGATTTACGCATCGGCTCGGACACTACTGACGCTGATCGAGGATATCCTGGACATTTCCAAGATCGAGGCCGGCAAGGTAACACTCGAAACCACCGATTTCGATCTGCATGGACTGGTGCACAGCATTGCCACCATGATGGCGCCACAAGCTCAGGCAAAAGGACTCAGCTTCTCCGTCCACATCGCGCCGGAAACTCCCTTTCTCCTGCGCGGCGACCCGGTGCATATCCGCCAGGTACTTATCAATCTCGTCGGCAACGCCATCAAGTTCACTGAAAAGGGCAGCATCGCCATCAGGGTCACGTTGCTCGACGAAGAGCCAACTAATGCGACCATCAAGTTCGAGGTCGCCGATACCGGCATCGGTATCGCCCCCGAAGCGCAGGCCAGGATATTCGAAAGCTTCGCCCAGGCCGACACCTCTACTACCCGCCGTTATGGAGGCACTGGCCTGGGCACCACCATCGCCAAGCAACTGGTGGAGCTGATGGGTGGACGGATTGGATTGCAAAGCGCGCTCGACGTCGGTTCGACTTTCTGGTGTGAAATCAGGTTCGAAAAACAGCCAATGGCAGCGCAGTTACTGGCTGATACGGGAAAGCTGATGGACACCCGCGTGCTGATGATCTCCTCGGATACCAACAACCGCTCGCTTGTGCTGGGTTATCTCAAAATCTGGGAGGTCGAGCTGTCCATGGCGGAAAACGCCGCTCAGGCCTTCGCCCTGCTGGTGAATGCCGCGCACAGCGGCCGTCCGTTTCACACGGTGCTGGTGGACCAGGAACACCTGGACATGTACCCGCTGCAATTCATTGTCGCCGCCCGTTCGGAACCAACGTTGTCCGAACTTTCACTCGTGCTCATCCGTGAAAAAGACGACAACAAGACGGCAGAAGAGTACCTGAAAGCAGGATATTCCTACGTTCTGCACAGCCCTGTGGAAAAACGGCTGCTATTCAACGCTCTGCATGCCAGCGTCACGGCACAGCATTACGACAGCGAGGACGTGGTGTGGCTGAGCAACCGTTACAAGCGGCATGCCGGCATCCGCCAGTCCGGCCTCAAGATCCTGGTCGCCGAAGACAACCTGATCAACCAGAAAGTCATCAGCAAAATTCTCGAGAGCGCAGGCCATCGCCCCGTCATCGTGTCTGATGGCGAGCAGGCGCTGGATGCGCTGGCGCGGGAATCGTTCGATCTGGTGATACTCGACATGCAAATGCCAGTGGTCAGCGGCCTGGAGGTGGTGAAGATCCATCGTTTCACCGGGCCAAAGGATTCGTCGGTGAAATTCCTTATTCTCACGGCAAATGCCACGACCGAGGCCATGAATGAATGTCGCGAAGCCGGCGCCGACGCCTATCTCACAAAACCCATTGAGCCCACAAAACTGCTCAATCAGATCGATCGGCTGGCATCCAGGGGGACAAATGCTCGCGTTCAGGATAAAACGGCCTGGAAGACAGCCGAGACTGTCGCTGATTCCGCCGTGCCGGAAGCGGAGCACGTTTTAAATGACGCCACGCTCGCCAGTCTGGAAATCATGGGCAAACGATCCTCGTTCATACCCGAATTGATACACGGATTTCTGCACGATACGGAAGGACTGCTTGAGAACATGGAAAAGGCGATCCGGGAAAAGCGCTACACGGATTTCAAGGACATCGCACACGCCATGAAGGGCAGTGCCGGCAGCGTCGGCGCGCAATCGCTTTACGACTGTTGCGCGGGAATTTCCGGCATGAGTGACGAGGTGCTGCGCGACACGGCCTCAGGGCTCATGCACAATCTGATCACGCAGTATGAGTCAGCGCGGTACGAACTCCTGGCCTATCTGGAAAGACGCGCGGCGGGTTAAGAAGATCTCCACGGCCGCTGATAAACCAACCCGGAATTTCAGGCAAGCTGCTTGACTTCGGCGGATGGACGAAGCACCACCAGTTTCTCCTGCGATTGCGCCAGTCTTTCCATGATGCGCAAATCGCGTTCGTTAAGCTGCAGCGCGGTATCAACCCAGATTTCAGCTATCTGCGCAAGTTCGTCATAATTCATCGGCTGGTGCGCCCGACGCACTTTATGCATGGCCTGGTAAGTGTTGTTCGCCCGATTTTGTTTTTTCATGTAGGCCCGCACAGCCTCTTCCCCGTGGCCATTTTCCGCAAGCATGTCCACCACACCCATGTCATATAGTTCGGCCGCGGCATAGGTACGCCCGCTCAGGATCAAGCGCTCGGCTTCCGCCGGATTCAGGCGCCTCGCGAGCAGACTGTAGGCACACACCGGGAGAAAGTTGAACAGAACGTCGGGTAACCCCATGCGTGCCTGACGTTCTGCAATCAGCACCTGGCTGGCCAGCGCCCCTTCAAAACCACCGCCAAATGCGTCGCCCTGCACCAGGGCGATAGTTGTGATCGGCAGATAATAGCTCGCATAAGCGATGTCGATGGACAATTTCGCGTATTGATAAAGCTCATCACGGTTCCCTGAGCGTATGAGTTTCAGGAACAATGCCAGATCTCCCCCGAGACTGAAGACGCCGGGCATGCGTGAAGCGATGATCAGATAACGCGGCGCGTCTTGCTTGTTGTTTTGTGCTCCATGTCCGACGCGTTCTTCGATAAGCTGCAGCAGATGCAGTATCTCGGACAGGAGTTCGGGGGTACAGCTTGGACGGGAGGTGGGCCAGACGTAGCACCATATGGCCCGCTGCTCTGAGTCATACCGCACGTCCAATTCGTGAAATTTTTCCTGCGCCAACCAAGTCTGTGTTTGTTGCTGGTTGTCCATATCAGCGTCCTCTTTTTTGGCCACGGACCGCCCCTGACCTCTCCGGTACCGACCTTGTGCAACAACCTGCGATCTAGTATCCCTGCTCGAATACAAAAAAACAAGCTGCGCCGGTTTTGCCTTGTTGATACGGAACATGTCGGGAACTGGCTGCCCCGCGCCAGCAGATCAAGCGAGCTCGCGTTGCATGATGCGGATATTAATCGAAACGCCGCATCACAATAGCGGCGTTATGCCCGCCAAAAGCAAATGACTGTGACACAGCGGCCCTCGCATCGAAATGCCCGGCGCTGCGGACGAAATTGAGGTCCAGCAGCGGTTCGTCGAGGTTTTTGCAAGCGTGCGTAATGCCGTCGCGCAGCGTCAATGCCGTCACCACCGCCTCGAAGGCGCCGCTTGCGCCAATCGTATGTCCCAGAATGGATTTGGTGGAATTGACACGGACAGATTTTCCAAACACACGTTCAATGACACCGGCTTCGACTTCGTCGTTGTTCCGTGTGCCGGTGCCGTGGGCATTGATGTAATCGATACTTCCAGGAGCCAGATCCGCATCGGCAAGAGCGGTACGGAGCACGCGCTCTATCTGCTGTCCGCCGGGAGCGAGACTCATCATGGAATGCGCGTCGAAAGTTTCGGCAAAGCCGGTCACTTCCGCCATGATGGGCGCGCCGCGTCGCCGGGCGTGTTCCATATCCTCCAGCACCAGCACCGCCGCTCCTCCCTGGCTGAACAGGAATCCCGAACGCTTCATGTCGAACGGCCGGTTGGCTGTTTCGGGACTGGAATAGTCCCGCACCAGAGTTCCGGCAACGTCGAAACCGTGAAAAATATGGCCGTGTTCGTCATAGAGATATTCGCTGCCTCCGGTCACCGCAAGATCAACGTCCCCGTCGCGAACGGCACGATAGCCGTGCCCAACAGCGACCGTGCCAGCGGCGCACGCCACACAACTGGTGACGTTCGGGCCGGTAAGGGAGAACCTGATTCCCAGCGCCGCCGAAGGCGCGTTCGGCATCAACATGGACACCACGAAGGGGTTGTAGCGCGGCCCGTGGGACAGCATCCCGAGCACGGTATTCAGGCTGGCAAGATCGGGGTCCGATGCATGATTGCCGGCATAGGCAGCGAGCAGCGCACGGGTGCGCTGATGCAAATGATGCACGTGGTTATGCAAAAAACTGTGAGCGCCGCCGATGCCAGTCCCGAGAAAAACGCCGGCCCGGGTACCGTCAATGCCGGATACCCGGTACGCACGCGCCCTCTCCTCGACCGGTTGCAGCGTGAAACCGGCATTTTCGAGCGCCTCCCGCCCCGCTCCGATCGCCAGCATGGTCACCGGATCGAGGTGCAGGCGCTCGGTGCGCGCAATACCCAGCGACTCCAGATCCAGTTCGGGCAACGGCGACCACAGGCGGGAATGGAAATCGGCGAACTGAATCCAGTTTTCCGGGATAGTCGTCACCACCGCGCGACCTTCGAGGCAACCGCGCCAGAACGCCTCCACACCCTTGCCGATGGCGCTGACGACGCCGGCGCCTGTCACCACCACCCGCCTGCTCATACCAGGGAGGGTTCTTGCGTCTTCCTCTCGATGAACTTGATGACGTCTTGGACCGTGACGAGCCCCTCGGCCTCTTCCGGAGGGATGCTCTGCTGGAATTCGTCCTCCAGCGCAATGAAAAGCGTCATTTGGCCCAGCGAATCCATCTTCAGCTCGTCCCGGAGCGAGAGAGTCAGCTGAATCTCGTTTTCTTTGCGGTTCAGCACTTCGGAAATTACCCTAAACACACGCTGCTGCACGTTATCATTCATGGATATTGCACCTGATATTGATGGTATGAGCGAACCCTGAACCTTCCGATCATTGTGCATGGCCGCCGGCCAACGCCGTGTTTTCCCGGTAACGCAGCATCCGCCAATTGGCGTTGCGATTGAGTGTTTCGTCGTGCGCGGAAAGTGGCAGGCTGTCCGGAAGTGCGGCCAGATCGATGTCATAGGTATTCCGGCGCAGATCGGCGTAGGCGGCGGCGTTGTCCACCGCTATCCTGTCGAAACCCCCGGCCATGGGATGTCGCTTCAGGCCCGCCGTGTATCTGCAAAACAGCGCAAAGCCCCTGTCGTCTTCCGGCAACTTGCCGTTTTTCAGCAGAAAGCCGTAATAATCGACGTAACAGTGATACAGCAGTTCCACCAGCGTCTTTTGTGAAAGATTGGGGTGTTCCCAGGTGTAACAACTGCCGTCGTATCGGTCGAGATTGTTCTCGATGACGCGTCCAGCGGAACGAAATTCGTCGTATTGTTCTGTGCCCGGAATGGGGGTGAGGATGTAGAATGAAGCAATCCTCGGACGCAGCGTTTTCAGCACATCGAGATGGTGGCGGATCTCGGCTTCATCGTCCTCCGGAAACCCTATGATGTTGGAGAAATGCGGCCGGATGCCCGCTTCGTTGCAGAGGCGGATGATCTCCGAATAGTGATCGGGATGATTATGGTATTTCCCCGCCGCCTTGAGCGTTTTACGATTGAAGGATTCAACACCCACGAACATTTCGTAACAGCGCGCCCGGCCCAGCAACTCCACGAGCCCGGGATCCTTGGCAATCTGGGAATCGCACTGACAATAGAACGGCAGATCGATATTTTCATCGATCATGGCCTGCAACAATTCCCGGACTTGAGGGAATTTGTTGAAGTTATCTGATACGAATTTAATGATCTTCACACCGGCACGTTTTGCCCGCCGCAGGCTTTCGAGGGTGCTTTCAACGTCCGGGTTGCGCACCTGCCGGCCTGAAATCTTGATGACGGAGCAGAAATTGCAGCGATAGGGACAGCCTCGTACGGGGTAAAGCCCCAGCACCGGCGCTCCGTAACGCTGCAGATCGGCCTGACTCGGGGGATTGATCACCAGGTTCGGCAGTTGCTCCGCCCAGCGCCGGTCGGCGCCATAGACGGGTTGTAATTCACCGGCGACGGCGTCTTCGAGTATGTGGTGCCAGATCAGCTCCGCCTCGGCCATGGCGAAACTCACCCCGCGCCCTTGCAGCGCGGTGGTGTCGCAGGTCATGGGATGCGGTCCGCCGACGATGCAATGACGCACGCCGTGATGACGGGCATAGGCCGCCAGATCGAGCGCGCGGTGAAACTGGTGTGACTGGACGCCGACCAGCGCCAACAAGGTGGTCACGTCTGGATCGTGGTGCAGCCAGCGCAGGTAACTCAGGTCCTGCCAGACATACTCATCGATCGTGATGACTTCGACCGGCACCTGGCCAATGCGCGCGGGAGTCAGGCTGGCGATATGCCACAGCGTGGCATTCGGCATGTATCCTTTTTTGAACCGCTCCACCGAGCCGTCGAGGCCGTACTTGCTCGGCTTGATCAAAACCACCCTGAGCTGAGTCATGAAGTCCTTGTGATGACGTCCGTGATTCTTGTGGTTCGATTCCCTGGTTTCCGTACGATGCGAAGCCTACCTTGGCCCTGCAATGCGCAATATGATTTAAATCAACATTTTTCTCCAGTCTGCTCACGATACCCTACACTTTTCATGGCTACAAGAAACATTCTCCCCGTGACGCCGGAAAAAATTCTCGTGGCATTGGAAGTTCAGGTTGTCGCGCGGGCGCGTCGACTGCAGGCGGCCCGGGTGGAAACCCGGCGGCACATCCTCAGCCCTGCCGCTCGTCGCGGAAGCCTTGAAACAGACCTGTAATTACAGGGATTTGTCGCGGCGCGGGGTATCGCCCGTCTTCTCTTCGGGTTGCGCCCAGGCGGTGATGTAATCGGCCATGCGCTCGAGCGGCGCCACCTGGCAGGCGGCGCCGAGCCGTATGGCCTGTTCCGGCATGCCGAAAACCACGCAACTCTTTTCGTCCTGCGCGATGGTGTGCGCGCCCGCCATGCGCATGGCATGCAGGCCGCGGGCGCCGTCCCCGCCCATGCCGGTAAGGATGATGCCCAGCGCGTCAGGACCGGCGACACGCGCCGCGGAATCGAACAGAACGTCGACCGAGGGCCGGTGGCGGTTGACCGGCTCGCCCTCGGTAACGGTCACGGCGTAGCCGCCGCCGGCGCGCATGATTTCCATGTGATACCCGCCCGGCGCCACCAGCGCCACCCCCGGTTTCAGCCGATCGCCGCTTTTGGCCTCGCGCACCTCGATGTGGGACAGCTGGTGCAGGCGTTCGGCGAACGAGGCCGTGAACCGGGGCGGCATGTGCTGCACGATCGCGATGCCCGGCGTCGAGCGCGGCAATTTGGCCATGATTTCCGAAATGGCCTGAGTGCCCCCGGCCGAAGCCCCGATCACCACGATGCCCTGGCGGCAGTTCGATGGCGCCGGCTGAGCCGGCGGAATCCGGGTCTTGATGGCCGGCATCACCGTCGCGGTACGCACGTGAGCGCCGGCCGCTGCGCGTACCTTGGCGCGGATTTCCTCCACCAGCTCGTGACTAAGTCCTTCGCGCATCCCGCCCTGCGGCTTGGCGACGAAGTCCACCGCCCCTAGGTCGAGCGCGCGCAAAGTGGCGGCCGCGCCCTTTTCCGTGTGCGAGGACACCATGACCACCGGCAGCGGATGCAGGCGCATGAGTTTTTCCAGGAAGGTGATGCCGTCCATGCCGGGCATCTCGACGTCGAGCGTCAGCACATCCGGCTTGAGCGACTTGATCTTCTCGCGCGCGATCAGCGGGTTGATGGCCGTACCCGTGACTTCAATGCCCGGGTCCTGCTGCAACACGGCGGTCAGCAGCTGACGCATCAGGGCCGAGTCGTCGATGATGAGGACTTTTATTTTTCTCTCTGCGTTCATGACGATAGCGTCGTGTTTCTCCGGCGTTTCCGGTGTTTTTCAGAACAGCGTGACGTCGCCGTCGGTCTTCTGCTTCTTCAGGCTGATGAGGTAAACCACCTCTTCCTCCGCCGTGCGCTCGGCCTCGGTCTTGCCCAGATACTTGAGATGGACCTTGCCGGTGTGCGTCTGGAACAGCACGCGCCGCGGCTGGTAACCGCCCAGATCCTCGCGCACGATCGGGATCTGTTCCGTCTCCAGGAAACGCCGGACGAAGTCGATGTTGCGTTGCGGCACGCCGTCGAGGCTCTCGCGGATGTTGAGCACGTGGCCGCCGCCGAAGATCTTGGCCTGGAAGCGCCGGCGGTCGGCGCCCAACTTCATGAGATCGCTGATCAGTAGTTCCATGGCGTTGACGCCGTAGCGCGTGCTCGTGGGGTCGCCGGGATCGGAACCCTCGGGGAGCATGAAATGGTTCATGCCGCCGATACCCAGCACCGGATCGTACAGGCAGGCGGCGATGCAGGAACCCAGCACCGTGTCCAGCAGCACCGGCTTGCGGCTGGAATGCAGCCCGCCGATGTGAATGGTCATGCGCGTCAGCTCCGGATCGATCGTGGCCGGCAGGTGCGTGCCCGCGAAACGTTTGGGCTGGAAGGATTTCATGTCATTTCTTCTGGTAGATGCTGTGGCCGACGGGTTTGAACAGATCGTTCAGGCCGTGCATCGCCTCCGAGTGTCCCAGCATGAGATAGGCGTTCTTCTTGAGCGCGCCGGCCATGCGCTGGAACAGCTTCTGCTGCGTGGGCTTGTCGAAATAGATCAGCACGTTGCGGCAGAAAATGACGTCGAACTTCTCCTGCATCGGCCAGGGTTCCTCCTGCAGGTTGAGCCAGTGGAAGTGCACCAGCGACTTGAGCACGGGCTTGGCCATGACCTCGCCCGCGTGCGCGCCCTGCCCCTTCAGGAAATAGCGGCGCAACAGCGCTTCGGGTATGTGCGAGGCCTGGGCCTGCGTGTAAACGCCGCTGGCGGCGCGGGTCAACACGTCGGTATCGATGTCGGTCGCGAGGATGCGGATGTCCTGCTCGTTGAAGGAAGGCATGGCCTCGAGGGCGGTCATGGCGAGCGAATACGCCTCTTCCCCGGTCGAGGAGGCGGCGCTCCACATGCGCAGCGGCCGCTCGCGGCCGGGATTCTGCCGGTAGGCCGGAAACACGTGCTCGGAGAGAAAGCGGAAATGATGCGGCTCGCGGAAGAAATCGGTCTTGTTGGTGGTGATGGCGTTGATCATGGCCATCAACTCGTCACCGTCGGGATCGCGCTCCACCAGCAGCACGTAATAATCGGAATAGTGCTGCAGACCGTGATGGCGCAGGCGCCTGGAAAGACGCGAGCACACCAGCGCCTTCTTGTGCTCGGACAGGGCGATGCCGGTGTGCGCGTGGATGAATTCGCGCAACTGGCGGAACTCCGCGTCCGAAATGGTCAGCCGGCTGTCATCCAGTATCGAACCGATCTTTCCGGTAA
>JBFMBB010000073.1:10157-13301 GCA_040755435.1 Pseudomonadota bacterium
TCCCTGGTTGTTGGTATCGTCCCGGCGCGACGGACATCCCTCGCGCGCCGGGCGCGGCACGGAACGCGCCGCTTCAGAACTCGGTCCAGTCGCCTCCCGCGGCACTGGCCTTCTGCGACACGACGCGCGGCTTGAGGTATTGCACGTTCCGGGTATTGGCGGATTTCTCCCCCTGATCCGGTTCCGCGGCGGCGGCCGTATCGCCCGTCTTTGCGGCCGGTACCGCCGGCTTCGCCGCCGCGGTGCCACTGACGCGCTTCATCGCATCGGGCCGGAAGGTGAAATGCGACACCAGCGCCCGCAGCTGTTCCGCCTGCGACGCCAGCGACTGACTGGTGCCGGACAGTTCCTCGACCTGGGCGGCGTTGGATTGCGTCACGCCGTCCATCTGCATGATGGCGCGATTCACCTGTTCGATGCCGGAAGCCTGCTCCTGACTGGAGGCGCTGATCTCGGCGATGATCTCGGCCGTGTTCTTGACGCTTTCCACGATGCCTTCCAGCGTCTTGCTCGAGGTGCCAACGAGCTGCGCGCCGTCCTGGACCTTGTCCACGCTGTCCTTGATCAGGGATTTGATTTCCTTGGCGGCGGAGGCGCTGCGCTGCGCCAGGTTGCGGACTTCGGACGCCACCACCGCGAAACCGCGGCCCTGCTCGCCGGCACGCGCGGCTTCGACCGCGGCATTCAGCGCCAGCAGGTTGGTCTGGAACGCGATCTCGTCGATGACGCCGATGATGTCGGCAATCTTGGTGCTGCTGGTGTTGATCGCCTCCATCGAGCGCCGCACCGAGGACGACATGACCACGCCTTCGTTGGCCGATTCGCGCGCCTCCAGCGCCACCTTGTCGGCGCGCAGCGCGTTGTCGGCGTTCTGTTTCACCGTGCTGGTCATTTCCTCCATCGAGGCGGCGGTTTCTTCCAGCGAGCTGGCCTGCTCCTGCGCTGACGAGGACAGCTGCTCGGCCGCCGAACTCAGCTCCATGGAGCCGCTGGCGACGGAGTCGGCCGCCTGCGAGACCTGCAGCATGCTTTCGTGAAACTCATCCACCAGCACGTTGAGCGCGCCGATGGCCTGGCCCACCTCGTCCCGGCGATCCGTGAAGAGAGTGGCGGTGAGATCTCCCTCCGCCACCCGCTGCATGGTGCCGACGAGACGGTTCAGCGGGTTGGACACGGTGCGCACGAAGTAGATCGCGATGGCGACCGGCACGATGATCGCCGCCAGGATGCCGCCGATGGTGATCAGCTGGTACTGCCGGTACACCTTCTGCGTCTTCTCGTGGTGCGCCTGCATGGTCTTGGCCAGCGCCGAGTTGTCCTTGACGACGGACTGTGTCGCCTCGATCGAATCCATCACCTGGGACAGGCTTCTCAGACCGAGCCCGCCGACCACGACCAGCATGATGGTCATGATCAGCGCGGCGCCGATCATCTTGACGCGGAGATTGAGCCCCTTTGCATAGTACATTTCCATGACACGCTCCTGTTGCGCTTGATTCGTTCTGCTACTTGGCCGCCACGGCGGATGCCGCGGCCGCTGATTTTTCCAGTGAGTCCGGGTTGACCAGCCGGTCGACGTCCAGCAGCACCAGCAACTTGCCGTCGATCTGCGCCAGGCCCTTGATGAACTCGCGATTCTCCTGACCCTCGTACTCGGGTGCCTCGCACAAATGCCCGGCGCCCACGTTGATCACGTCACTCACGGCGTCCACGACGATGCCCGCCAGGCGCCCGTTGACGTTGGCCACGATGATGACCGTGAACACGTCGCGCTCGGCCTCCGGCATGCCGAAGCGCAGTCGCAGGTCGATCACCGGCACGATCACGCCACGCAGATTGAGCACGCCCTTGACGTAAGCCGGGCTGTTCGGGATCGGCGTGACCTTGTCCCAGCCCTTGATCTCCTGGATCTTGAGGATGCCGATGCCGTAATCCTGTCCGTGCAGCCGGAAGGTCAGAAACTGCTCCTCGGATGACTGCTCTTTTGGTTCCATTGCGCGCGCCGCTTGCATGTCCTTTCCCTCAGTTCAGTGTTGGCCTTGCCGCCGATGCTCCGGCATCGCCGGACGGTACCGGACCGCGTCCGCTGCCGGCGTGCGCCAGGCGGATCAGCCCGGCCACGTCCAGGATCATGGCCACGGTGCCGTCGCCCAGGATGGTGGCCGCGGAGATGCCCTCGACCTTGCGGTAGTGCGTCGCCAGGCTCTTGATCACGACCTGTTGCTGGCCGAGCAGATCGTCCACGTACAGCCCGGCCTTCCTGCCGTCAGCCTCCACGATCACCAGCAGACCCTGGGCCAGGTCGGTCGAACGCGGCTCGACGTGAAACAGTTCGTAGAGACGCAACAGCGGCAGGTATTCCTTGCGCAGGCCGTACAGCTCGGCGCTGCCGGCGGGACGGCTGACCTGTTCCGGGTCGATGCGCACCGACTCGATGATGCTGACCAGCGGCAGGATGTAGGTATGGGCGCCGACCTGCACGCTCAGGCCGTCGAGGATGGCCAGCGTCAGCGGCAGGCGCACGGTAAAGCAGGTGCCCTGCCCCGGTTGCGAGGCCACCTCGATGGTGCCGCCAAGGCCGCGGATGTTGCTGCGCACCACGTCCATGCCCACGCCGCGGCCGGAAACGTCGCTCACGGCATCGGCGGTGGAGAAACCCGGTCTGAATATCATCTCGGCGATTTCCTCGGGCGCGGGGTTGGCCGACGCCGGAAACAGGCCGCGTTCCACGGCCTTGCTGAATATGCGGTCATACGCCAGGCCGCGACCGTCGTCGCGGACCTCGATCACGACATTGCCGCCCTTCTGGTAGGCCCTGATCTCGATGCGGCCGGTCTCGGCCTTGCCTGCCGCGACGCGCGCCGCCGGAGGCTCGATGCCGTGATCCAGGCTGTTGCGCACCAGGTGCAGCAGCGGATCGATGAGGCGGTCGATCACGGTCTTGTCGATTTCCGTCTGCTCGCCGTGAATGGTCAGCTCGACCTTCTTCGCCAGCTTCAGGCTCATGTCATGCACCAGGCGCGGCAGCCGGTTGAACGCGAAGCTCAGCGGCAGCATGCGGATATGCATGACGCTTTCCTGCAGCTCGCGCGTATTGCGCTCCAGCTGGGCGATGCCGGCGAACAACCGGGAAAGATTGTCGAA
>JBFMBB010000074.1:0-13300 GCA_040755435.1 Pseudomonadota bacterium
GCCAGGAGGCCGAGCCGCGCGCGGAGCGGCCGGCGGAAACCCAGGCGCCGGCCAAGCCGGCACCGCCCGCGAAGCGGCTGGTGCGGCCGTTCCTGCGCCGCCCCGGCGGCGAAAAGCCGGTAATCGGTTAAGCATTTCATACTGGAGGATTCGATCATGGCCAGGATCATCTTTCCCGACGGCAAAGAACTGAAGGACCTGCCCGCGGTGCAGAACCGGCTGGCGCGCCTGGGTATCACGTTGCGTAACTGGCCGGCGCCGGCGGACGCGCGCGCCAAAGAGCTGATGGACAAGCAAAGCCTGAACGACGCCGAGAAGGAAGAGCTGCTCGGCTTCGTGCAGAACCGCTTCGAGGAGCTGAAGCGCGAGAAGGGCTATGTCACGCGCGACATGGTGGTGATCCACGAGGGCATCCCGGGGCTGGCCGACATGCTCGCCAAATTCGACAAGATCCACACCCACGCCGACGACGAGGTGCGCTACATCCTCGCCGGCACCGGTTATTTCGGTTTCGTCGAACCGGACGGCGGGCAGTTCCTGCTGGAAGTGAGCGGCGGCGATTACATCAACGTCCCGGCCAACGCCGAGCACTGGTTCGAGATGCGCGGCTGCACCCGCTGCAAGGCGGTGCGCTATTTCATCGACACCTCCGGCTGGACGCCGCTCTACACCGGCCGCGCGCGCGAGTTCGCCCAGGCAGCAGCAGCAGCAGCGACGTGAATTCTGCTTTCGATTAGCGTGTAAAGATTACGGAAGTTTGGTAACCGGGGATATCCCCGGGGCCTCTTGCCCCGGGGATTCTGATGTCAGGAACGACAACCGCTAACGAGTCGTCCACGCAACCAGGATTTACTTCCGGGATTACTGCCACTTGTATATGTAGCTTAATCCCACGAAGGTCACGTGCTGCTCAGGCTCCATCGAAACCGTCGTGTAGTCAGAAACGAAGAAGGGCACTCCGGCGTATCCCCAGGTCCATTCGTCCAGTTTCGCACGCTGGTGAATCAGGTCCACACGCAGATCGGCGTTTTTTTCCAGCGCATACTTGCCGAACAATTTATAGCTGGTCAGGCGATACAGGACGTCCGGGAGATCGTACGGCTGTGTCGTCGCTGCGGACACGCCTTGCACGTAGCGATTCTTGTCTTTCATATAGGAAATATCGCCACCCACTTCGAATCGGCTAACCGGCTTGCCGGCCAAACCGATACCGATACTGGTGTTAATGGTTTCCAGTTGGGCGAGGTACAAGCTGTGGTTTACGTTGGTTGCCTGGTTACCCTGTGACCAATATCCCGTCAGCCTCCAATCCTCCGAAATGTTCAAAACCGCGTCGATGCTGTAGAAGCTGTTTCCGGTTTGTTGCAAGCCCTTGGCAATGCCGGTATCCGGAACGTCGTATCTGTCTCGGCCCTCTTCGAGAATGAACTGCAGCGACAGCCTGTCGGTTGCAGACCAGTCCGCCATCAGCTTTACCTTGTCACGTTCACGATTCATGAGCATCGAGGGGGTGACAGGCCTGCCGCTGGCCAATGCCGCGGCAACATCGTCTGTGACAGCGGGAGTGCCCGCGATGGCGTTCAACCAGCTTGATCCGTCGCGGCGGCTGGTGATATAGCTTACCGCCCCCGTGAGCGTTTCAGACACGGCGCGTCGCAACTCGAGCCGGTAACCGATCTCCTGGGTTTCCTCGCGCAATAAAGTCAGTCCACCTGGTGTATAGGTGCTGACAGGAATACCGTGGTTCACTATCTCATAATCCACGCCCAGCGTGGCCCGGTAGTTGTCGGGCATTTGCAACCCCGCCTCCACCTTGCCGTTCAGTTTCTTCAGCGAACTCGTGGTATTGGTCCGGCCGGTGGTAGGGGAAAAGAAGTTAATGGGCGTCTTGTCTTCCCGGTTTTCGTAACGTACGTTGGTGAGAAGCGAAAGTTTGTCCGCGGGCCGCGTCGTCACGCCAAATTGCGCCAGGGTGGTATCGACCTTGCCGCCCAGATCATCATCACCGGGAGGACCGCCCGTCAAACCCATGCCGGCGAAATTGTCATTTTGCTTGGCATGGGTGTAAGCGTACTTGAAGGTCGCGCGGGTCTTGGGCGTAAAGCTGTAGTTGCCGGAGAGGGCAAGCTGATGCGCCTGATTGTCGGGCGGCAGCGCCATGGGTTGCTGCATGTAGCCAAGCACCTGCGCGCCGGGGTTAACCGAGGTGTCCAGAACGGCGCCGTTTGGTTGCCATAAATTGCCGCTCACGGTCGGGTTCAGCGATCCATAAGCGTTGTTGTAGAACGAACCGTAATATCCCCCGCTCAACAGAAATTTCTCGCCGGAAAAATTCAGTTTGGCTTCGATCTGACGCGTGGTCGAGTTGATCGGTTCCGGCAGCAATAGCAGCGCCCCGGAGTTGGCGGAGCAGACGATGTTGGCGGTTGCGCTGCAATTCAGTCCGCGTCCAAACAGGCGCGAGCCGGTCTTGTCTTCGGTCTTGAAATTGGCTTCGAGCTGGAGCGATGGCGCGAGCCATTTTTCGATCCCGAATCCGATTCTCTCGCGCTGGGTTTTGAGATCCAGTTCCGCTCCCGATCCCTGGCTGGGCAGGGCCACGATGGTGGGAGTGGTCGTTCCGACGCCCAGCATTCCGGTGTTGAACGTGCGCGGATAGTAACGTGACAACTGGCTGTACTCCGCAAAATATCTCCAATCGCCCTGTTTTTCCTGGGAGAAGACAAGATCGCGGTCGCTGAGGCCGAGATTGTGTCCCTTCAAAATCATCCAGGTGCCCGTCGTTTCTTCGCGGTCGGTGTAATCGACGTCCAACAGCAAGACGCCGTTTTGATGGCGCATGCCGTTGTATTGTCCGAACAACGCGCGCTCCTGGCTGTCGCCGCTGGTCCCGCCCAGCCCGATGCTTACCGAGCTCTCGGGTTTGATGTACTGGGCCAGGTCATCCCCCTCCTCGGCCTGTGCCGGCCCGAGGGCCGCGAGAACCGCGAGGCCGATGAGTGTCCTGCTGAGGCCATGGTGCTGCTTGGCAATGTTCATGATGGACCCCTTTTTTCAACGCAAGTTGAACTGCGGGTTCGGGTGCGTGTTCGCCGGATTGTTGCTGCCATGAACCTGGGTATGGCAGTTCACGCAACCACGACCTTGGGTGTAATTAATACCGGTCCGCCCAACCGTCGTTGGTGGCGCTGACTGATTGGCCAATTGCGCGGTATTTCCGCCGTGCGGCGTATGGCACTGGTGGCAAAGAAACGGTGGCCGCACTTTCAGCATGCTTTCGGCGGTGGTGCCATGCGGGTTATGGCAATGCGAACAGTCTTCGTTGACCGGCGGGTGGTTGTGGACGAAGGGACCGCGTTTTTCCATGTGGCAGGTGTAGCAGGTCTCGACCACGCTATCGCGTTTCACCAGTTTCGGACCGGCCGAGCCGTGCACGTTATGGCAGTCGGAACATGCCATCTTGCCTTCCGGAACCGGATGATGCGAAGGCCGGTTGATCTGCGAGCGTACGTCCTTGTGACAGTTGAAGCAGAATTCCGTCTGGGTGCGCCGGTCGCGCACCTTGTCTTCGGCCGTGTGGATCTGGTGACACGAGGTGCATGCCACGTCGCGGGTTTGATGCGTGCTTCCCACCCAGAATATCTTGTTTGAGTCCTTGCGGTGACAGGCAAGGCAAGCATCGTTGCGTTCGCTGACCGGGGTATCGGTCTTCTTGCCGAGAATGCCGAAGTAGTGTTCCACCCGGTTATCGGAGGGAACCGATATCAGCTGGCCGGAGAAGCTGCGATCAGGCTTGGGGCGTACCTGGGTTTTCTCGGCGTTCTCGACATGCGCCTGGCTCTCGCCGTGACAGTCGACGCACCTTGGCGTGCGACTGTCCGCGCGGGTGCCGTGCTTGGTCTTGCCGATGGAGAGAATCTGGGGGGCGTCGGTCTCTTCGTGACAACTCGTACATTTGGCGTCTTCCCTGAGAACAATGTCCTTGGCCGGCGGCTTGTCTCCGTCCAGTTTGGGAAGCTCGACGGCCAGCAAGGGGCTTGCTGCGCCCCCAAGGCTGATGCAGGTGCATACAATCAGAATTTGTCCGGCGATGTTCATTGTTGTGCCCCCTTCTTGTTGTGCCTCCCGTCTTCGTTAACTTGCCGCCAGCGACACAGTCGCCGGCAACGATGTCGGCGACTGTGTCATTAACAAAGTCTTACGGAAGCCTGACGGCCTGGATGTCGGCCTTGGTCCCCAGCCCCAGCGTCCGGACGAACGACACCTGGTGCCCGCGCGTGGTGATGTTGTCGTCATGCACCGCGAAGCCGACGTGGTAGACCCCGCCATCCTTCAGCGCCTTGTCGTCGCCATTGGCCAGGCCGAGCGGGCGGGTCAGCACCACGGTCCACATGCCCTTCTTCCAGCTGCCGGTGGCCTTGTTGTCGCCGGCGGAACCTTCGACGTCCTTCGTCAGCACGTAGCGCGGCAGCATGTCGCCTTCCTTCCACCCGGCCTTGGGATCGAAGGGGACGGCATTGACGCCCTTGATCAGGAAGCTTTCCTTCTTGCCGGCCTGTTTCGCGCTCATGGCCTTGGCGCCGAACTTCTTGGCGTCGTACATGAACTTGGGCTGCTTGGTTTCCTTGTCCAGGTTGGAATCGAACATCTTCTTGCCGGAGTCGAAGTTGCGCCACTCGAGGACGTAGCCGTCATCGGCCATGCCGACCGGATTGCTGCGGTGGGCGCGCCACTGGATCAGGTCGACGAAGCCGCCGGCGGCCTTGATCTTGGCAATCTCTTCAACCGGCTTGCCGGTCTTCCAGTCCGAGGGATTGGTGCGTGAATCCGGCAGATACTTGCGCACGTCATCCTTTTTATAGGCCTTCATCGCTTCGTTGGCCGCCACTTCTTCTTTCGCGGCGGTTTTCAAATCGCGCTCGCCGTCATGGCAGGTGAGCCAGCAACCCTGTTCCGCGAAACCCGCGACCTTGCCGTCGTCCAGCATCATGGACAGGCGATCCTCGTAGATCGGCGGCTGCTTGCCTTCCTGCACCGCCTTGTCGAGGCGCGGACCGCCATAGACCTTCCATTCCTTGCCGTCGTAGCGGTAATAGGGGTACTCGATGCCGGCCTTGCCGTGGGTCTTCCACTGGTAGCGGAAGTAGGCATTCTTGTCGTCGTAGGCGGCCTGGACCGACAGTTCCACGAACCCGTTCTTGCCCTTGACCGGCGTCGGTTCGAGCGCTCCGCCCTTCACCAGTTTTTCGCCGATATCTTTTTCGGCATCTTCCTCGTCGTGGCAGGAGAGGCAGGCATCGCCGCGCATGACCTCCTTCACCGCGCCCTTGTGGGCGTCGCTGCGCAGCCATTCGTAGGAAGACTGGCCCGGATAGAACAGCGGTATTTTGACGACGGGTATCTTCGACCAGTTGATGGTCGCCGGATCGGCCGCCAGGGCCGGTCCGGCGACAAGGGCGGCAAAAGCCAGGATGAATGTTCTCTTGTTCATGATGTTCCTCCGTGACGGCGTATGTGACCTAAAAGACTTCTTGCGATGTCGCATCCCTGTCAGGCGGTTGAGCCGCCTTTTTACTTATCCAGCGACAGAATCCACTGCGCCAGATTCTTCATCTCCTTCATGTCCTTGGTGTCGATCACCTTGTGTTTTTCCTCGGTGCCGTCCTCCATCTTCACCATCGGCTCCGTGGTGAAGTTCTCGATCAGCTTGGCTTCGCCCTCGGGCTTGCCCTTGTATTTGGCCGCGATCTTTTTGTAGGAGGGGCCCTTCTTGGTTTTGTCTATGGCGTGGCACTTGAAGCAGTTGTTTTTCTTCGCCAGCTTCTGGGCTGCGTCGGCATCGACGCCGGCGACGGCCGGGGCGGAAGCAAACGCGATGGCGGAAAAGGCGAGCAGGGCGGTGGCGAAAATTTTGTGTTTCATGAGATGTCTCCGAACTTGTTTAGGTCAATGTTTTAAAGTAACAGCGTCTGAGTTCCTACTTGGTTTGCAGCCGAAAGATGTATTCGGTCAGCGCCAGAATGCGTGAACGGGCAAAGTACGACCGGTCCGATTCCGGGTCGTGCAAATAGTCATCGTAATATTTGCTGCTGCGATATTCCCGGCCCCAGATCGGCATTTCGCGCGTGCCGTGCGCCTTCAATTCATGCGTGCCCTCGATGGTCTCGAACACGTGCGCGAAGGGAAACACGCCGCCGTTCTTCTTCGACAGCGTGGTCAGGTCGCTCGCGGGTTTCTTCAGCATCACGCTGTAGGCGCCGTCGCCCTTTCCCGACGGGCCATGGCAGATGGTGCACTTCTGTTCGTACTCGGCCTTGCCGATGTCGATTTTCCGGGCGTCGGTCTTGTCCGCGGCGTAGCCGGTCCCGGCAAAGCCGGCCAGGATTGTTCCCAGGAACGCCGAAATCACGATGGTCGATTTCATTTGTCTCTCCATTTTACGATAGATCATTTCTTGTAAAGAGCGCTCTGGAGGCCGGTGTGGATTGCGCAAGATTAATAGTGTGCCACTGCGCCGGACATTGATAAATATCAACCCGGGATGAATCTCGCTTTTATTGATAAATATCAAATAACAACCGAAACTTATCAATAATCATGGGGCATGATGAGGATCCCGGGCGCTGAATGCATTTCTATAAAGTCTGTCCTCATGATGAATAACGCACAAAACCGCCTTGCAATGTCGAACCGAGGAACCAGGGACATGCGCATTCCAAAACTGACAGCGTGGTTGATGCTGGTCACTGTTTGTTTGATGACACCGGCGCTTCCGGGACAGGCCGAGGCGCTCGCCGCCGTCGACGCCGGGAAACGCGGCACCGAACCGGCCGCCGAAAAGCTGGACAACAGCACCTGCCTGATCTGCCACGGCACCAAGGCGGAAAAACTGACGGTGCCGGGGCCGGAGGGCAAGCCGCGCACCCTGCACGCGATACAGGAGACCCAGTTCATCAAAGGCGTGCACGGCGAGATGAGCTGCGTGGGTTGCCACCAGGACATCACCAGCAGCAAGGCGCCGCACAAGAAGGGGCCGGCGCCCAAGGCCAACTGCGTGAGCTGCCACGAGGCGCTGTGGGAAACCGCTAAGAAGGAGGGCTTGACCAAGGAAAGGGCGCGCCTGGGGATCGTGGTGCAGAATGTCGAGGCTTATAAAAACTCCTATCACGCGCGGCCGAGCAGCGACGACAAAACCCGCCCCAACGCCACCTGCGACAACTGTCACGATTCGCATTATTTCAGCGTGCCACCGCGCGGAACTTCCAAGCGCACCGACTGGCACCTGACGGTGTCCAATGTCTGTGGCGAGCAATGTCATACCGACCAGCTCGAGAGTTATACCGAGTCGGTGCATGGCGACGAAACCCTGAACAAGAAAAATCCCAAGGCGGCGGTGTGCACCGATTGCCACACCACCCACAGCATCGCCAACACGTCCCGCGACGTTTTCAAGCTCCTGATCATCGAGAACTGCGGCACCTGTCACCTGGAAAACTTCCTCACCTACCGCGACACCTATCACGGCCAGGTCACCAAGCTCGGCTACACCTACACCGCCAAGTGCTACGACTGCCACGACAGCCACGCGATCAAGCGCGTGGACGATCCGGAATCGAAGGTGCATCCGGACAACCGCCTCGAGACCTGCCAGGAGTGTCACGACGGCAAGAAAATCCCGCTGGCGACGGCGGGGTTCGCGACCTACGGCCCGCATGCCAACGACCACGACTTCGGGCGCTATCCGCAGATGTGGATCGCCTCGAAATTCATGCACTGGCTGCTGGTGTTCGTGTTCGCCTACTTCTGGGTGCATTCGCTGCTGTGGTGGTACCGTGAATACGAGCGTCGCAAGGCGGGCGAGGTCAGGCAGCGCGTGCGCGTGGACGAATTGCCGCCGGACGACACCCGGCAGGTGCGCCGCTTCGGGCCGCTGTGGCGCATCGCCCACCTGCTGTTCGCCCTGAGCGTCATGACGCTGATCCTGACCGGCATGACGGTGTTCTATTCCTACACCGACTGGGCGCCGGTCATCATGAAGCTGCTCGGCGGCCCGCAGGTGGCGGGCATCATCCACCGCACCAGCGCGGCGATCATGCTCGGCATTTTCTTCCTGCATCTGGTCGCGGTCGGCATCACCATCTGGCGCAAGCGCAAGACCTTCCGCTGGTTCGGACCCGATTCGCTGGTGCCGAACTGGAAGGATCTGCAGGACGCCATCGGCATGTTCAAGTGGTTCTTCAACAAGGGACCGCGGCCGACCTTCGATCGCTGGACCTACTGGGAGAAATTCGACTACTGGGCGGTGTTCTGGGGCATGGCCGCCATCGGCGGCACCGGCATGCTGCTGGCGTTCCCGCACGTGACCGCGGCGATCTTCCCGGGCTGGGTGTTCAACGTGGCGGCGCTGGTGCACGGCGAGGAGGCGTTCCTGGCCGCGGTGTTCCTGTTCACGGTGCACTTCTTCAACAACCACTTCCGGCCCGACAAGCTGCCGCCGCCGGACATCGTGATGTTCACCGGCACCCAGTCGCTGGAGGAGTTCAAGCGCGAACACGCGCTGCAGTACCAGCGCCTGGTCGAGAGCGGGGAACTGGAGAAGTACCTGGTGCAGGCGCCGTCGCGGCCGATGACGCTGGGATCGAAGATCCTTGGCATCACCCTGATCCTGTGCGGCCTGACGCTGCTGGTGCTGGTGACGGTGGGCTTCTTCGGCGGCCATACGCCGCACAGCTTCACCCAGTGACCGGACCGGGGAATGGCCGGGATTGACGATTGTCAATTGGTCGCGTTGGCATTCATGCCAGAATAACTGGCAGGCATGACGATGAAACGAGAGGCATCCATGACGCGGAGAAGGCGCGGCGGGCGGGCCGAGGCGCTCGCCGGCGCCGCGTGCGCGACCTGTCAGGCGCCGGGCGAACCGGCGCCGCCGGCCGCTTCGTACGAGAGCAATAACTGCGAGTACTGCGAGGCGAAACTTTACGCCGGTCTGTCCGACCGGCAGGTGAAGGAACTGGACGGCCGGCTGGGCGTGTGCCGGAGCGAACCGCGCCACATGCTGTTTCGCGCCGGCGATCCGGCGAAATACCTGTACGTGATCCGTGTAGGCCAGGTCAAGCTGACGCGCACCGCCATCGACGGCCGCGAGCATCTGCTGAACCTGGTCGGGCCCGGCTATTTTCTCGGCTTCGACAGCATCGGCAATCCCGCCTACAGCTACAACGCCGAAACCCTGACCCCGACCGTGTTCTGCCGGATCAAGCATGACGACATCGTATGGCTGCTGAAGGAGGCGCCGCAGGTGGCGCTGAACATCCTGCTGGCCGTCAACGAGCAGCTGGCGCAGGCGCGCAACCTGATCCAGGTGCTGGGACAGAAAACCGCGGAGGAAAAGGTGGCGGCGCTGCTGTTGAATCTGTATCCGCCGGAAGCCGCCGGCAAAAGCCGCAAGGCCACGGCCTTGCATCTGTCGCGCCAGGAGATGGCGGAGATTCTGGGCCTCACGGTGGAAACCGTCAGCCGCATCATGGCGGCGCTGCGGCGCAAGGGGATCATTGACGCCCCGCGCGGCCGCATCGTCATATCCGCGCGTGCGCGCCTCCAGGCGCTGGCGGGCGAATCACTGGTCGCGTCGGCTTCGCGCAAGAAACCCTCATCGCGCCGGAAACAGCCGCCGCGGCGCAATCACGACCGGGCTCAGAACCTGCGGCTGTCGTAGGCCCAGTGCAGCAGCGCCTGGCGCTGGCGGCGCCGGCATTTCACGTCGCCTTTACGGCAATGCTTCTTGACCTGGGCGATGTGGCGCGTCATGGCTTTCCAGCGGTTGATCTGGCGCGCGTCGTCCGGGCCGCGCCGGCCGAGGTAATAGCGGCAATACCACTGGAACCAGCCGCGCGGGTCCTCGGGATGGATCCAGCCTTTCTTCTTCCAGTACGACAGCGGCTTGGAGGCGTCCACGCCGAAGTAATTGAGTTTCGGGTCGCGGCGCGCGGGAGATAATTTCGCCTTCCTGAACCACGCCGCCGGGAATTCCTTGCGGCAGTCGGTCATGTACTTGCCGCCGAATACCCCGAGCTCCAGCATCTGTTGCGGCGTCAGCTGCGGTTTGAAATCGGGATGGAATTTTTTGCCCACCGGCGCCGACGGCCAGTACGCGTAATTCTTCTGCATGCGGTCGTTGACGACGATTTTCCTCCGGCCCGGCATTACGCGCGGTCCTTTTTGTCCGAGACGATGGTGACCAGGACCGAGGCGTCGCGCAACCCGCGCAGCGCGTGCGGATCGTCGCCGGCGAGGAACACCAGCTCGCCCGGGCGCAGCGTCTGTTTTTTTCCGCGGGAGGTGAATTCGACCTCGCCTTCGAGACACTGCACGATGACCTCGCCGTGTACCTTGTGCTCGGCGAATTCGCCGCCCGCCGGCAGGATGAAGCGGAACACCTGGATGCGGTCGCTCAGCACCAGCGTGGCATTGATGCCCTGCCGCAGTTTCGCGCCGAGCGGGCGGACGTCCACGATCTCCCCGGGTTCCGCGTGATGCAGTGCCATAAGAGCCTCCTTTTCCGGCGATGTTACCGCGCCGAATCGTCCACGCTGAACAGCCACCAGCGCTCGCCGCGGCGCGGGCCGCGCGGCTTGCGTTCGAAATAGAGCTTCATGGTTTCGTGCGGGCCGGTGGCGATTTCATACCAGTGCTTGCGCACGTAGCGCTCCGGGCTGCCATGGCGGCACCAGCCGGTCTCACGCCAGCTGCGCAGCACGCCGGCCACTTCGATGGTGCGCCCGCGCCAGCGGAATTCGCGCGGCAGGCCCGGTTCGCCGGACGCCATGCGCGCGGCGTCGTACGTGGCGGTCACGGGTTCGATGGCCTCGGAGACGAAACGTTCGGTCATCGCCGTTTGCCTCCGGCGCGGGAGCGACTGGCGGCGGCACGCGCGCGTCGCGGCTGGGCGCGCGTCCGGGTGCGCGATTCGAGGAACTGCTTGAGGGCGAAGGCGTTGTTCAGGCGCGGTTCCTTCGAGGCGAACAGCAGGGTGATCTTGCGCTTGCTGGCGTCGCGATGCAGCGAATTCAAGTCCTGCGTCCGGGCTTTGAGCTCGGAAAAATACCTGCGTTTGAACTCCGGCCATTTCTTCGCCTCGTGCGCGTACCAGCGGCGCAGTTCATTCGACGGCGCGAGTTCACGGACCCAGAGATCGATTTTCGCGGTGGCCTTCGACAGGCCGCGCGGCCACAGCCGGTCCACCAGCACTCTCAGGCCATCCGAGGATGCCGGGGGATCGTAGACTCTTTTTACCGTGATAGGCATGCGCTTTCTCCATCCTGTGGAAGATCGTGCAGGTGGACATTGAAATGGGCGCCTCTTAACATCCCGTCATGATGAAAGTAAGAGATGAATGCAAGCACGGCGTGGGCCCCGGCTAATGATGGCGCCCAATCGCGTTGCAAGGCAAGCCGCTTAGCGCCACCAATGGCCCAAACCCTCGACGATCTCCCGCCGCGCGCGGCACTGGCCGAAATCGCGCGCGATTTCCATGCGCGCGGCTGGATGGCGGGTACGGCCGGCAACCTGTCGGCGCGCGCCGACGACGGGCATTTCTGGATCACCGCCAGCGGCAAGCCCAAGGGCCGGCTGGACGAGCTGGATTTCCTGCTGGTGCGGGTGCGCGACGGCGAGGTGGTGGAGCGGGTGCGGCCGGAGAACAAACCCTCGGCCGAGACCGCGATCCACCGCGTGCTGTACGCGCGCTTCCCGGAGGCGCGCGCCTGCCTGCACGGGCATATCGTGGAGGCGGCTTTGGTTGCGGACCGTGCGAAGAAGGGAGCAGACAGCCTGCGCCTGCCGGCGATCGAGATGATCAAGGGCTTCGATATCTGGCAGCAGAATCCCAAAGTGGACCTGCCGCTGTTCGCGAATCACCTCGACGTGGCGAAGATCGCCGCCGACATCGACAAGCGCTTCAAAAAATCAAAACCCGCCGTCACCGCGCTCATGATCCGCGCCCACGGCCCGACGGTGTGGGGCGCGAGCCTGCAGGAAGCCTACAACCGCTTCGAGATCCTGGAATACCTGCTGCGCTACCAGGCGCAGGCCCGCGCGCGTTAAGCCTAAAGACCGACGCTGATGTAAATTCCGAAACTGTCGCCATCGATCCTATTGGCGATCATGTCCGATTCGTATTCAATGAGCGTCACGCGCCCCCCCAGTTCCATAGTGGGCGTCACCATGAAACCCACCTGCAGCAGGAACCCGAGGGCATCGTCGAAGTCGATGCGCCTGGAGATGTTGTCGATGGTGTCCTCATAGGTCGGAGACAGGTGATAGGTGAGGCCGGCGCCGAGGGACAGATTGCCTTGGCGCGAAACCAGGATCAGGTCCAGCGGCCAGCGGTCGAAATCGGCCTCGCCATTGTCGGCATCGATAGCGTCGAACTTGTAGTTGATGCCGGCGCGCAGCAGCAGCGTTTTTGCCGGATTGAGATCGAAATCGAAACCGATGCCGAGGTTCAGCAACTGGCCGGCCCGAAGGTCTTCATCGTAATCACCGCTCACGCTCGCCAGTTTGTCGCCGCCAAAGGCGATCTCGCCCGTCAGCACCATGCCCGCCGCCTGCGCAGGCAGGGGCATGGCGGCCAGCAGCGTGAACCCGGCGGCCAGCAGCCGGTTATGTCTGTGTGAATGCCTGTGTCGTGACATGGAACTATCCTCCCTCCGGATTATCAGGATTTACGCCATGGTTTTCGTGGCCAGCATAATGACACCGGCCGTAACATTTCAACCAGGAATCTGCGTTTCCAGCTTGGCGGGATCCGCGTCAATTTCTACCTGAATCCGCTTCTCTGGTATGGTGTAGCCATGAAACGCTGGCGCCTGCTGTTGTTCCTGCTGCTGACCGCCTGGCCCTTGCTGATGCTGGGCAAGCAGGCAGCCGAGTCCGGCAAACCCGCCGGCGCGGGCAATGTGATGCTGCTCAACATCAGCGGCGCCATCGGCCCGGCCACCAGCGATTACGTGCATCGCGGATTGAAAAAGGCGCAGCAGGCCGGCGCGGTGCTGGTGGTGCTGCAGATGGACACCCCCGGCGGGCTTGACACCGCCATGCGCAAGATCATCCAGGACATCATCGCTTCGCCGGTGCCGGTGGTGACCTACGTCTCGCCTTCCGGCGCGCGCGCCGCCAGCGCCGGCGCCTACATCCTGCTGGCCTCGCATGTCGCCGCCATGGCGCCGGCGACCAACGTCGGTGCCGCCACGCCGGTGCACATCGGCGGTGTGCCCGATCCGGGTGCGGGTTCCAAGCC
>JBFMBB010000075.1:0-12996 GCA_040755435.1 Pseudomonadota bacterium
ACCCGTCCCGCCCGCCCCCGCCGGCGCGGGCGCCGCCCGCCGCCGATGCCGGCGCCGCGCCGGGCACGCAACAGGAGATGTTTCTCGAGGAACCGCCGCCGATCGAGCTGCGCCTGCCGCCGTCCGGCGCCCCGGCCGCGCCGGCGGCTGAACCTGTCACGGAACCGGAAACCGCCGCGACACCGGTGACGGGCACGCCCGAAATGAAGCCGGACAAGAGCGATGCGGAATCGGCGTTGCCGACGATTGAAGTCGAGGAAAGTCTCGAGGCGGGCAATTACTTCGACGCGACGCAGCCGCCTGCGGAAAATACGCCGCCGGCATCGGAAGAGCTTATTACGCTGGACGTGGAATTTACCGGCGAACCGGAAACAACCGCTCCGGCCATGGAAACATCCCCGGTGACGCCGACGGATGCTCCCCCCGCGCCGGAGCCGCCAGCCGCGCCGGCGGAGAAGAAGCTCACGCTCGCGATCGTCAGCGGGCCACTGCTCGACGACCCGCAAAGCAAGCCTTCGGTGGACTTCGATACTCACGGCCTCGAACCCCCGCCCCCGGCTGCTCCCGCGACGCCGGCCCCGGAGGCCGAATTGCCGGTTATCGCCATTGAACCGGACCTGAGTCCGGCGCCGGAAACCCCGAAAACCATGGAAGTGGCCCCCGTCGCGCAAATCGGGGCTGAAACGGCGCCAGCGGAAGCATCACCAGCCACGCCGGCGGAACCACCTGCAGCGGCTCCACCCCCGGCATTCAATATCGACGACATTCCGGTCCTGAATGAAGTCGTGGCGCCGCCCGCGGGGAGCGTGCCGGCGGCCAAGCCCGACACCCCGCCCGGCACGCTGCCGGTGCCGGACCGCGCCCGCGACCTCGTGGTGCGCGCGGTGGCCAAGCTCAATGTCGAGATGCGCAAATCCGGCGGGACCGGGCTCGACACCAAAACCATCCTGCGGCTGCAACAACTGATACGCCAGGAGCTCGAAAAAGACAGGGAGAAATGAACCGTCCGGCCTGATCAAGTGAAAAAATACCGATAACTCACTAGAATTCCGCCCGCTTTTTCAACTTTCAGCATTTGCATGAGCCAGAACCCGCAAAAACCCGCCGCAGGCGCGCCACCGGAGCACGCCCTGAGCAAGTCCTACGATCCGCACGCGATCGAAACGCGGATCTACGAGACGTGGGAGCGCGCGGGCTATTTCAGGCACGACGGCACCGGCCCCGCATATTGCATCATGATCCCGCCGCCCAACGTTACCGGCAGTCTGCACATGGGTCATGCGTTCCAGGACACGCTCATGGACACGCTCATCCGCTACCACCGCATGCAGGGCGACAACACCCTGTGGCAGGCGGGCACCGACCACGCCGGCATCGCCACCCAGATGGTGGTCGAGCGCCAGCTGGAGGCCGAGGGCAAGACGCGCCACGATCTCGGGCGCGAGGAATTCATCAAGCGCGTGTGGCAATGGAAGGGCGAATCCGGCGGCACCATCACGCGCCAGCTGCGCCGCATGGGCGCCTCGCTCGACTGGTCGCGCGAACGCTTCACCATGGACGAAGGCCTGTCGCAAGCCGTCACCGAGGTGTTCGTGCGGCTGCACGAGGAAGGGCTGATCTATCGCGGCAAGCGCCTGGTCAACTGGGACCCGGTGCTGCACACCGCGGTTTCCGACCTCGAGGTCGTCTCCGAGGAAGAGGCCGGCCATCTGTGGCACATCCGCTATCCGATCGCCGGCACGAAGGAATACCTGGTGGTCGCCACCACGCGCCCCGAGACCATGCTCGGCGACACCGCCGTGGCGGTGCATCCGGAGGACGAACGCTACAAAAAATTCATCGGCAAGATGGTCGAACTGCCGCTCACCGGCCGCAAGATTCCCGTGATCGCCGACGAATACGTGGACCGGGAGTTCGGCTCCGGTTGCGTCAAAATCACGCCGGCGCACGACTTCAACGACTATGAAGTCGGCAAGCGCCACAATCTGCCGCTGATCAACATCTTTTTCTCCGACGCCGGCGTCAACCTGCCGGGATCGCCGTATCACAACCTCGACCGCTTTCAGGCGCGCAAGCAGATCGTCGCCGGCCTCGAAGCCGGAGGATTGCTGGAGCGCGTACAGGACCACAAGCTCATGGTGCCGCGCGGCGACCGCACCGGCGCCGTGATCGAACCCTTCCTCACCGACCAGTGGTACGTGAAAGTCGGCCCGCTGGCGCAGGAAGCCATCAAATGTGTCGAGGACGGCCGCATCAAATTCGTTCCCGAAAACTGGACCAAGACCTATTACGAATGGATGCGCAACATCCAGGACTGGTGCATCTCGCGCCAGATCTGGTGGGGCCATCGCATTCCGGCGTGGTACGACGCCGACGGCCATGTCTACGTCGCGCGCAGCGCCGCCGAGGCCCACGCCCAGGCACGGAAAATACACGGCGAGGACGTGCCGCTGGAACAGGACGAGGACGTGCTCGACACCTGGTTCTCCTCGGCGCTGTGGCCGTTCTCCACGCTCGGCTGGCCGGAGCAGACGCAAGAACTGAAAACCTTCTACCCCACGAGCGTGCTGGTCACCGGCTTCGACATCATTTTCTTCTGGGTCGCGCGCATGATCATGATGGGCCTCAAGTTCACCGGCGAGGTCCCGTTCCGCGAGGTGTATATCCACGGCCTGGTGCGCGACGCCCACGGGCAGAAGATGTCGAAATCCAAGGGCAACATCCTTGACCCGATCGATCTCATCGACGGCATCGACCTGGAAGCGCTGGTCGCCAAGCGCACCCGCGGCCTGATGCAGCCGCAGATGTCGAAAAAGATCGAGCAGGCCACGCGCAAGGAATTCCCCAACGGCATCCCCGCCTACGGCACCGACGCCCTGCGCTTCACCTTCGCCAGCCTTGCGACACAGGGGCGCGATATCAAGTTCGATCTCGGGCGCATCGACGGCTATCGCAACTTCTGCAACAAGCTGTGGAACGCGGCACGCTACGTGCTCATGAATACCGAGGGGCACGACTGCGGCGTTTCCGGAAAAACCGAGCTGACCGCCGCCGACCGCTGGATCGTTTCGTGCCAGCAGGAAGTCGCGGCCGAGGTCGAGACCGCGTTCCGGGAATACCGCTTCGATCTCGCCGCCCAGGCGATCTACAGCTTCATCTGGCACGAGTACTGCGACTGGTACCTGGAACTGTCCAAGGTCGTGCTGACGGATGCCAACAGCCGGCCGGAACAGTTGCGCGGCACGCGCCGGACGCTGGTGCAGGTGCTGGAAACCGCGCTGCGCCTGCTGCATCCCGTCATGCCCTTCATCACCGAGGAAATCTGGCAACGCGTGGCGAAGCTCGCGGGCAAGAGCGGCGCCACCATCATGCGCGAGACTTACCCGCGGCCGGACCGGAACCTGACCGATCCCGGCGCGGCCGAGGAAATGCGCTGGGCCATGGCAGTGATCACCGGCGTGCGCAATATCCGCGGCGAAATGGATATATCGCCAGGCAAACCGTTGCCGCTGCTGTTCCAGGACGGGTCGCCGACCGATAAAAAATACCTGGAATCCAACCGCGCTTATCTCGCGTTCCTGGCGCGGGCCGAATCCATCACCTGGCTCGACAAGGGACAGGAGGCACCCGAATCCGCCACCGCCCTGGTCGGTCACATGAAAGTGCTGGTCCCGCTCGGCTCGCTGATCGACAAGCAGGCGGAACTGGAACGTCTCGGCAAGGAAATGGAAAAAATCGAAAAAGACCTGTTGAAAGCCAGAACCAAGCTGGCCAACCCGGACTTCGTGGCGCGCGCGCCGCAGAACGTGGTCGAACAGGAACAGGGCCGCGTGCAGCAATTTGAAACGGCGCTGGCCAATCTGCGCAAGCAACGCGCCAAGGTTGAGACACTGCCGGGCTGAGCCGGCGGTGCATCATAATTTTTCCACCACAAGGAGTCGTCATGAAAAACGGTTTTATATTCGGCCTGCTCGTCCTCTCGCTTTCCGTCAATGCCTGGGGCAAGGAACCGGCGGGCAGCGGCCTCAAGACGGACAAGCAGAAGTTCAGCTACACCGCGGGTTTCCAGATCGGACAAAACCTGAAACGCCAGAACCTCGACCTCGACTCGAAGGCCTTCAGCCAGGGCGCGCAGGACGCCATCAGCAACGCCAAGCCACGTCTCAAGCCCGAAGAAATGCAGACAGCGATCCTGAATCAGCAGAAAAAGGATATGGAAAAACAGGCGGCCGCGGCGAAAAAGAACCTGGACGCCGGGCGGACCTTCCTCGAAGCGAACAAGAAAAAAGACGGCGTGGTCACGCTGCCCAGCGGCCTGCAATACAAGGTCATCACCGAGGGCAAGGGCAAGCAGCCGAAAGCCACCGACACCGTGGTAGCGCACTATCGCGGCACGCTCATCAATGGCACCGAGTTCGACAGCTCCTACCAGCGCAACGAGCCCGCGACCTTCCCGGTGGGTGGCGTGATCAAGGGCTGGCAGGAGGCGCTGCCGCTGATGAAGGAAGGCGCCAAATGGCAGGTTTACATTCCGTCCGACCTCGCCTACGGCCCGCGCGGCGCCGGCAGCGACATCGGCCCGAACGAAACACTGATCTTCGACATCGAGCTGGTTTCGGTGAAGGAAGCCGCGGCCGGCGCGGAATCCAAAAAGGAGGAAAAATAAAAGCAGCTTTCTAGCCGCGGCGCCTGAGTTTGTACGCGGTCATGTCCGGCACCAGCTCCGGACAGGGAATTGCGCCGGGGTCGTGATACTTGCCGGTCGCGCGGTCGATGAGGGCGTGAATATTCTTCACGTCCGCCGCGCCGGCGCCGTCCACGAGGCGCTGCAAGCCCAACAGGCCGCCGAACTGGATCTTGACCAGCACGCTGTGCGGCATGCTGAGCAGGTCGTCCTCCACCCCGAATGCCGGCAGGGCCGCGGCCTTCATCTGCTGGAACAGTTTTTCACAGCGCCGATGTCCCGCCTCGGAGGTGCAGGCGATATCCGGCCCGCCTCGACGCGTCACCTGTTCGGCTTTATCGCATCCGAACTGGTTGGTAATCAGGGTGTTGCTGAAGGCGCACTTGTGTTCGTCCATGCGACGGTCGTACCCGCGTTTATCCCGGTTTGGCGCCCGAGCCGCTGATGTGCCAGTCGTAGGCGCAATCAAGATGCGTGCGTACCGCGATGATGCCGCCGAGTCCGTCTTCCAGCATCGCCCGCAGCGGCGTGCGATTGTCGAAACGGTGATTGGTCCGGTTCATCCAGATGCTGCCCATGCGTGCGTTGTGCGGATAGGAAGTGCGCAGCGCGTCGGCGATGCCGATCAGGTGCTCGATGCGCTCCATCAGCTGCTCGCTCTCCGGAAACGGCGTGCTCTGGCGGAATTGGCGCACCGCGCCGGGGCGCGTCCCCTCCGGCAGCGCCAACAGCGCGATCTGCTCGGCGGCGCCGAGACCCCAGTTGTCCAGCAGCTCGACGATGGCGCGGGTCAGGGCGATGCGGTCTTCCAGGTTCATCTTCTGCATCATGATTTCAGTATGGTAAATGCCGCGGGCAAGAGCTGTAAACGCACATCATCTGTAATGACAATTCATTTCAGTGTTCGCGCGTGGCGAAAAAGCGGATCTGCGGCCAGCGCTCCATGGTGAGCTGGAGATTGACCAGCGTCGGCGCCAGGTAGGTCAGGTTGCCGGCGCGGTCGAGGGCCAGCCGGCTCTCGCCGTTGCGACGGAATTCCTCGAGTTTTTTCGGTTCGTCGCAGTCCACCCAGCGCGCCGTGGCGACGTCGATGGTGTCATAGGTGCATTCCACGCCGTATTCGTGCTTCAGGCGGTAAGCCACGACGTCGAATTGCAGCGCGCCCACCGCACCGAGGATGAGGTCATTGCTTATCAGCGGGCGGAATATCTGCGTGGCCCCCTCCTCGCTCAGCTGGTCCAGCCCCTTCTGCAGGGCCTTCATGCGCAGCGGGTCACGCAGCACCACGCGCCGGAACAGCTCGGGCGCAAAATACGGAATCCCGGTGAATTTGATGTCTTCGCCCTCGGTGAAGGTATCGCCGATCTGGATCGTGCCGTGGTTGTGCAGGCCGATGATGTCGCCGGCCCAGGCCTCTTCCACCTGCTCGCGCTCGCGCGCCATGAAGGTAATGGCGTTGGCGATCTGCACGTCGCGGTTCAGCCGCACCTGGTGCATTTTCATGCCCTTGGCGTACTTTCCCGAGGTGATGCGCAAAAAGGCGATGCGGTCGCGGTGCTTGGGATCCATATTCGCCTGGATCTTGAACACGAAGCCGGTCAGGGCCGGTTCGTCCGGCGCCACCGTGCGCGTTAGCGTCTCGCGCGGCAGTGGCGGCGGCGCATGCCGCACGAAGTCGTCGAGCAGCTCGCGTATGCCGAAGTTGTTGATGGCCGAACCGAAAAACACCGGCGTCTGCTCGCCGCGCAGATACTGCTGCGGATCGAAGGCATGACTGGCGCCCTTGACCAGCTCGATCTCCGCGCGCAGCTCCGCGGCCTGCTCGCCGAGCGTCGCATCCAGCTCCGGATTGTGCAGGCCGCGGATCACCACGCCCTGCTGGATCTTGCCGCCGTGCTGCGGGCTGAAAAAATGCACGCTGTCCTCGGCCAGGTGATACACGCCCTTGAAGCGCTTGCCGCTGCCGATGGGCCAGGTCACCGGCGCGCACCGGATCCTGAGCACGGTCTCGACTTCGTCCATGAGCTCGACCGGATCGCGCGACTCGCGGTCGAGCTTGTTGATGAAGGTCATGATCGGCGTGTGCCGCAGACGACAGACTTCCATCAGCTTGATGGTGCGATCCTCCACGCCCTTGGCGCCGTCGATCACCATCAGCGCCGAGTCCACCGCCGTCAGGGTGCGATAGGTGTCCTCGGAAAAATCCTCGTGGCCGGGCGTGTCGAGCAGATTGATGATGTGGCTCCGATACGGGAACTGCATCACCGAGGAGGTCACGGAGATGCCGCGCTGCTTCTCCAGCTCCATCCAGTCGGAGGTGGCGTGGCGCGCCGCCTTGCGCCCCTTCACCGTGCCGGCGAGCTGGATCGCGCCGCCGAACAGCAGCAGCTTTTCGGTGAGAGTGGTCTTGCCCGCGTCGGGATGGGAGATGATGGCGAAGGTGCGGCGCCGGGCGATCTCGGACGGGAAATCGGTCATGCCTTCAGTAAGAACTTTTAAAACCACAGATGAACGCGGATAAAGAAAAATTCCCTATCGGTGTTCATCCGTGTTAATCGATGGTTCCAAAAATATTTGAAAACCTTTCCAAAAAGAAACCCCGCCGTAGCGGGGTTTCCAGACGGACACTTGTGCCGGTCTTAGGCGTCGACGACGACCTTGGTCGCCTGCATGCCTTTCGGTCCCTTCTGGGACTCGAAGCTCACGCTCTGCCCTTCAGCCAGTGACTTGAAGCCGCTGCCCTGGATGACGGAGTGATGCACAAAAACATCTTCGCCGCCGTCCTGCGGCTTGATGAAGCCAAAGCCCTTTGAATCGTTGAACCACTTAACGGTACCAGTACGCATTAATAACCTCGAATTAAAAAGTAAGTTTTGTGTTGCAGAGCGTGAAAGGAATTTGCGGGAGCGATCTTTGGAGGATCCACCGAAATACTGACAACAAACTGCAGCCCCACCACTATAGCCGATCGCCCGGCGAAATACCACCTGGGAGCGGCTTTCGGGCCGTCGCCGGCGGCCGCCCGGCATCAACCCCCACGCCACAGGGCGCGCAGACGGAACCTCGCCCGCATGGGGAAATCCAGTATCCCGCGGTGACGCCGGACCTCGCGCAGGTACAGCTTGGCGGCCCGGAACCCGAGCCGGAACGAGCGCCGGAAGTACTCGACTTCGGTCAGGTGACCGCCTTTCAGGGCATGCTCGAAACCGGCGTTGAAGCGGGCTTCCCGCAGGGAGGGTGGAATTTTAAGACCGATGTCACGCGGCGTCGGATAGGTATACGTCATGATAACCTCCCGCAATGATGGGCTTAATTTCAATATAGACCTTTCCGGACCGGATGGTTTCCTTGCACCCCCCGGGGGTCTTTGTAATATCGTGCAACCATGGCCAATTCCCCCTATGTGTATGACGCCACGGCGGAGAACTTTCGCACGCTGGTACTGGAAAACTCCGACAAGGGACCGGTGCTGGTGAACTACTGGTCGCCGCGCGCCGGTCCCTGCCTGATGCTGATGCCGCGGCTCGTGCGGCTCGCCACCGAGTTCGGCGGGCGCTTCCTGCTGGTGATGCTCAACACCGACGAGCTCGGACGCCTGGCGCGCGAGCACGGCGTCAACAGCCTGCCGACCGTCAAGCTGTTCCGGCACGGCAACGTGGTGGACACCCTGCACGGCGCCGAGTCGGAGACGGTGTTGCGCGAATTCATCGCGAAACACCTGGCGCGCGAGGCCGACAGCCGATACGCCGCCGCGCTCCAGGCCTGGCAGCACGGCGACCTGGAGCGGGCCGTGACCCGGGCCGCGGAGGCGGCGCTGGCCGCGCCGGACGACCCGCGCCTCGCGATCGATCTGGTGAAGCTGCTGATGCTGCAGCAACGCTATGCCCAGGCCGATGAGCTCATGAAGTCCCTGCCGCGCGAGGCACGGCAGCATCCGGAATTCCGCGATCTCTCGGTGCACGTCGGCCTCATCCGGGCGGCGCAGGACGCCCCTCCGGTCGCGGAACTGGAACGCGCAATTGCCGGCGACCCGGACGACCTCGAGGCACGTTACCGCTTGTGCGCCGTCAGGATGACCCGGGACGATTACGAAAGCGCGATGGAACAGCTGCTGGAGATCGCCCGCCGGGACCATGACTTCCGCGAGCAGGCGGGCCGCAACGGCCTGCTCGCCATCTTCCGCCTGCTGGGAGAGGACGACGAACGCGTCCGGCGCTACCGGGCCCTGCTGGACCAGACATTGCACTAAATTGGGGCGGCACACCCGCGGCCAGGGCGGTGCCGCATTCCCGTGAAAAAATAAGCATTAAGCCATGCTCCGGCGGGCGGAATGGGCCGTTCGTCGGTGCCATGGCATAACCCGCAACCGCCTTCGTCTATATAAAGTAAACGGGGCAACAAGGGGTCAGTTCGGGGGGTTCCATGTCAGCCAAATTCAGTGGTCTTTTTCTGTTTGTTCTTCTGATGCTGCCGCTCATGCCGGCGGCGGGCGCCGGCCTGGATGACGCCGATGAACGCCTGTTCAAGGTGCAGCTGGCCATGGCCGAGAAAGGCGATTCACGCGCGCAGTACTTTCTAGGCGAAATGCACGAACAGGGCCTGGGCACCCGGCAGGACGTCGATGAGGCCTTCAAGTGGTACGCCAAGGCCGCAGAACAGGGCGATCCCTGGGCCAAGCGCAAGCTGGCCAACCGCAAGGAAATCATGGATGAAATAAAACAGCAGCAGGAAGCGGAAAATCCCGGCAACGCCGTGTCGCCGGCCACGCCGGAAAATGCCGTTAAACCGGGAGGCGGCGCCACACCCGCCAAACCGGCCGCGGTCGCCCGGGCGGATCAAGCCAGACTCGAACAGGAAAGAATCAAGAAGGCTGCCGCGGAACGGGAGAAACGCCGCGCCATGGTGCGCGCCATGGTTCTCGAACGCATGCGCAACCCGGTCGGTGGACTGTTCGAGTAAAGCCGGATAAAAAATCGCCCGGCCGGTGCGCCGGTATTACAACACCCCGCCGGATCGCCGGGACGACCCGGAAGTCCGGGTGATCTCCTCGATCAACCGGTCGTCGATCCACAGAAACGCCACGCGTGTCAGCGCGGAAACGGTGTACATGCGCGGCTTCAGGCAGGAAATCGGATTGCGCGCCGTCGGCGTGCCGCCCTCGATGGTCTTCGGCACATCGTCGGCCGCCACCATTTGCACGGTTCCGTCGACGAGATAAAGATTGCACGAATCGTTCGTGCCCCGCTCCAGCAGCTGGGTTCCGGGCGGGACTTTGTACACCAGGCATTGTTCGGCGAGCGCCTCGAGTATCTCATGGCCGAGATCGCGGAAACGCGTGAAAAGCTTGAGTATTTCCGGATTGGCCGGCTCGGGACGGCCGACCAGCAATGAACCGATCTTTCCCGGGAGGGCATTGTCGCCGGCATGATCCGCGGTCCGGCCGCCTGCCTTCGAATCCAGCGTAACCTGGCGCTCCGCGCGCTTGTCGACATCGGCATACGGATCCGCACCCGGCTCGAGATCCGCAGCCGCAGCCACGGCATTGCGGCGAATATCCTCGATCAATGTGAATTCGGCGGACTTGCGCATGCCTTTCTTGACGATACCCTGATAGATCTTTTCCTTGAGAATACCGATCTCCGGGGTATAACGCTTGCTCGCCGGGATGCCGGCCAGCATGTTGAGAATTTCCACCACCGGCGTTTCCCGGTCGGCCGGCGTCACCGGCCGGTCCAGGTTGGCCGCATAGCAGTCGAGCGTCATACCCCGGTCATACAGCACGGGGCAATATACCGGCAGATCGGGCGTCGAGGCGTCCTTGTACTCAAGAAAGATCTCCATGCCGCGATAAATGCTTTTCTCCCGGTTTTTCTTCTGGAAGACGGTGAGATCCAGCTCGGTGGTTCCGGTCATGGGATACAGGCGACGCACGATATTTTTCTCAAGCAGCAGGGTTTCGGAACCCCACGGACGTTTTTCCTGCGTGCGATGGATGAGGGCGAGACGGAAACTGCCTTTCTCCGGATTCTGCAGATAGGACATGAGGAAGCGGCGGTTATAATCGGCGAACGCGCGTGTCAGCTTGGCGTCCACGACGAATTTTCCATCCTGGTCATAAACTCCAAGCTGGCCGTCCGAGGTCAGCACATAGAACCCGGTCAATCCGGTAAATGATTTAATCGTTGCCATTTTCAGTTTTGCCCCGGACAGAATCCACAGACAACCGGCCTGAAACAAAAAACCCGCAAACTGCCGGCGACGGCTTCGCGTTTCTGGCCCGGCTGATCCCTGCCGATTCAGTCACCTCACTATTTAATATTAGGTAAAAGCAAGGAATATGCCAGAAACGTGTTGAATTGCCGCCATTTTCTCCGGGGCCACATCCGGAAAGGCGCGGATTACTAAAGGAAATTCCGAAGCGGGAGAGAAGCGGCGTTCGATCACGGGTCGTCAAACTGTCTCATGGGTGTCAAAACCGGGCATGATCACTCAGGCAGAGCGGCCGGGGCGATTACCGCCATCGTTGCCGAGGAGCGATACGGTTCCCGCGTTCCGCGGGCGCGCAATACTCCGCGCATTTTCAGATTTGCAAATGCGCACGCTGATTGACCCTGTATAATCCACCGGGGTTTTCATCCGGGCCCCATAAAAAGGTTTTTGCGACACAAGGAAATCATGTCATTCATTCAGCAGGCCGTGCTGGCCAAAAAAGCGGCGCTCGCCGAGGCCGTCAGCGAGCCCATGGCGCAGCTCGGCAGCCGCTGCGCTGCCGTCTGGCCCGATGCGGACGCGCTCGACCGCCTCCTGCGCGAAGCGATCGGATCCATCCCCCACTG
The DNA here is from genome assembly GCA_040755435.1 of Pseudomonadota bacterium. GTDB lineage: Bacteria > Pseudomonadota > Gammaproteobacteria > Acidiferrobacterales > Sulfurifustaceae > Sulfuricaulis. Next base: position 11,521 of record JBFMBB010000075.1, read on the forward strand.
TCACCTGCTCTATGCCTGGGATCTCAACGGCATCGAAATATCCTCCATGGTCCAGGCCAGCGGCGCCGATCCGTCCTGGCGCGGGCGCGACCTGTCGCAGCGCCCCTACCTGAAAAACCATCTGCCGTTCAAGGGCGTGATGCTGTCCTCGGTGTACATGAGCCAGTACCTGCCGAAGCAGTGCATCACCGCGCTGCAAGCCGTGACCCGGGACAACAACCTGCTCGGCTTCATCGCCGCGGATTTCGCGCTGGAGGACCTGCTGCACGACTCGCGCCTGACGGCGCCCGAGGTGCACTGGCAGCAGTTTCGCGGCGACCCGGCCGTGCGCGGCACGGTGTTCATGCAGGAGCGCACGCCCAGCCTGCTGGACCAGCATATCGACGAGGTCCTCGATCTCATCCACCGCCTGATGAGTCATCACGGCGTGTTCCACAGCAAGATTCATTTCTCCAGCGGGCGCTGCTCGCTGTGGCTGTTCGATGATCCCTATAATTACCGCCTGCACCGGGTGGACGAAATCGTCAATCCGGATCTGTGTTTGGCCTACCCGGTCCGCCCCTACCCGGCCGACGCCAGGGTCTCGCCGGAACAGATCCGTATCGTGCTGGAAGAGTTCAAGGCTTTGCGTTTTGCCGACGAAACCATTTACCTGCGCTCCAGTTCCCTCAACATCATGAACGGGCTGGTCGGTCTCACCTTCTCCTGTGACGGCTCGCACTACATGCCGGTCGAGGAATTCCTCGAGAAAGACCTGTCCTTCTGGCTCGGTTCGCTCAACATCAAACCGGAAGTCGCGGCTGTCTGAACCGGACTCGCGGCCACCGGGATCCGCCGCCGGGCGGACGCCGACGCCGCGGCAAACGACTGGCGGTTTCTTCCCCAATTTGTCTATACTTGAAAGCGGGTGATGACAAACCATCGCCGCTTGAGTCTACGGATGTCCAGTACCCATCAGTACGGCAACAAAACTGGAGGTAGACGAATGAAGACGGTAAATCTGCAATTGATCACCATCGGTCTGGAGAACGGGCAACAGGGAGTGTTCATCGGCATCCCCCTGATCACGGAGGAGGACAACGACCTGGACAGCCAGGTGGAGGAAATCTGGTTTTCCAGCGTGCAGGAAATACCGGACGATCTCAGCGTCAAGAAACTCATGCACCTGATCGCGAGCCAGCTCTGCCGCTGCAGAGCCTCCCTGCAGTAACGACGGTTCGCGTTTTTTCCGTTTCTCCGGGCCGGGCGTGCCGGTCCCCAGCAGCTTTTTTCCCTACTTACCTTTGCACCATTCCCGCGCACGGAACAGCCCTGCCACGCTTTTGGCGTCCGTGATCTCGCCCGAGCGCGCCTGCGCCAGGGCCTGCGCGCAGGGAATCCAGTGCACCTCGAAAACCTCATGCGGTTCCGCGCCGGCCGGCGCGGCGCGCCGCGCGCGCGCCCCAAAAACATAAACCAACACCGTGAAAACAACCG
>JBFMBB010000076.1:0-12919 GCA_040755435.1 Pseudomonadota bacterium
GGGGGGGCCGCCCCCGCCCCTCGCCGGCGACGTCCCGGCGGATGCGTCTCCCTTGATCGGACTGCAGGTGGCGAGCTTCCCGACCCGGCCGTACCGGGACTGGCCGATAGAGCAGTTCGAGATGCTCGCCCGCAACATCCGGAAAAGATGGTCCAGAAGCCATTTCCTGATTTACGGTAGCGCCGACGACCGTACACGCACACGGTGGCTGAAGAATCAGCTCGCGGATCATGCCACCGACTATGCGGGACTGTCCTTGCGCGAAACCGCCGCGATCATGCAATTGACGGATCTCTATGTCGGCGTGGATACGGGACCGACGCATCTCATGAGCACCTTTGACATACCGCTCGTCGGGCTGTACCACTGTCTTTCATCGAGCCACCACACCGGTCCACTCGAGCATCCGTGCGTTTATGTGATCGATCATCCGCATCTCGGAAAGAACTGCACCGAACGTTCGCCGATGGCCGAAATTACGGTCGATACCGTGTTGGCGCAGGTTGAGCGTGCGCTGACCGAGCATCCGCCGCGGGATCCCTCCGGACGATTGCCGTGAAGATCGCCCTGATCGTGACCAACCTTGTCGGCGGCGGGGCTGAAAAGGTGATGATCAAGCTGGCTGCCGGTTTGGCCGGGCGCGGTCACGAAATTCATCTCATACTGCTGGAGCATCTGATTGAACATGCGCCGCCCCCGCAGGTGGCGGTGCATGCATTGACCGGCGCCAACCAGCGGCTGTCGAAGGGCGTGCTGGGCAAATGGGCGGCAGCCTGGCGTCTGCGGCGGCTGCTCCGGCGGCTGGGCGGGCAGCGCCCCTTCGACCTGGTGGTATCGACGTTGCCGTTTGCCGACGAAGTGGCGGTGCGCGGCCGTCTCCCGCGCCACTGGTGCCGGATCGCCGATACCCTGTCCACGGAAATCGCGCGGCTGCGCCGGTCCAGCCCGCGCAAGGCCGCGCGCCGGCTGCGGCGCTATCATAAGCTGTACGATCATCGCCGGCTGATCGCCGTCTCGGACGGCGTGGCCGACGATCTGCGCGGGCCGCTCGGCATCCGCGGCGCGCGCATCGAGCGCGTCTACAATCCCTTCGATCTCGCCGTCATCCGCGCGCGTGCAACCGAGCCGGCGGCGCTGCCGCCACGGCCCTACGTGATCCACATCGGCCGCTTCTCGCGGCAGAAACGCCACGATGTGCTGCTCGATGCCTGGGCCCGGCTCGACGTGCCGCACCGGCTGGTGCTGCTGGTCGCTCCCGACCCGCAACTGTCGGATATGATCTCGAAGCGTGGCCTGGATCAGCGCGTGACTATTGCCGGTTTTCAGGCCAATCCATACCCGTGGATCGCCGCCGCCGACCTGCTCGTGCTGTCTTCGGATCACGAGGGTCTGCCGAACGTGATCATCGAGGCGCTGGCGCTCGGAACGCCCGTGGTCAGCACCGACTGCCCGGCGGGTCCGCGCGAGATCCTGGGCGAGCGGTTCGCGGACTTTCTCGTGCCGGTCGGCGACGCGGCGGCGCTCGCCGGCGCCATGGCTCGCGCGCTGGTCGAACCGCCGGACATGTCGCAGGTGGACCTGGCGCGTTTCGATGCGCCAACCGTGTGGGCCGCGTACGAGCGCCTCGCGGCGGATGGCTGAGGACAGCTCGCATGTGCGGAATCTTCGGACTCGTCGACACCCCCTGGAATGATCAGGCGGCAGCCGCGCTGGCGGCGTTGCGCTCGCGCGGGCCGGACGAGACGCAGCTCCTCGATCTCGGCGGGGCGGTGCTCGGACACACCCGCCTGGCAGTGATCGACATCGCCGGCGGGCACCAGCCGATGTGTTCTCCCGACCGGCGTTACACCATCGTATTCAACGGCGAGATCTACAACTTCCGCGAGCTGCGCTCCGAACTGGAGACGCAGGGTTATCGCTTCACGACGAGTTCCGACACCGAGGTGCTGTTGCACGGCTTCGCGGCCTGGGGCGAGCGCCTGGTGCCGCGGCTGGACGGCATGTTCGCATTCGTGGTGTGGGACGCCCGCGAGCGGGTGCTGTTTGCGGCGCGCGACCGCATGGGCATCAAGCCCTTTTTCTATTCCACGCACGCGGGCTTCGCCTTTGCCTCGACCCTCGCGCCGTTCCTGAACCTGGCGGGTTTTCCGCGACGTCTCGATTACCAGGCGTTGCGCGATTATCTCGCCTTCCAGACCCCGCTCGCGCCGCATTCATTCCTCGAGGCGGTCCGCCAGTTGCCGCCCGCCTCGCAACTCGTGTGGCAGGCCGGCAGCGGCAAATTGGCCATCCGCGAGTACTGGCAAATCCCGGCCCCGGCGGCGCACCGCCCGCCGCGCGAGGAGCTGCTGAGCCGTGTCGACGCGGCGCTCGCGGACAGCGTGCGCCGCCAGCTGGTCGCCGACGTGCCGCTCGGGGCGTTCCTCTCCGGAGGGATCGATTCCAGTCTCATTGTGCACTACATGGCGCGCGCCGCTGCCCGTCCGCTCAAGACCTTCAGCCTGCGGTTCGCGCAGGCCGAGCTCGACGAGACGCGCCACGCGCAGGCGGTGGCCGAGCGTTTCGGCACCGAGCATCACGTGCTGGACGCGCCCGGCATTGACGGCGCGGCCTTCGTCGGCGCGATTACCGGGCTCGATCAGCCGCTCGCCGATCCCGCCTACGTCATGACGCACGCGCTCTCCCGCCTCACCCGCGCGCACGTGACCGTGGCCATCAGCGGCGACGGCGGCGACGAGCTGTTCGGGGGCTATCCGCGTTTTCGCGACACCGAGGACCGCCATCCGCCGCGTTTCGCGCAGAAATACCTGCGCACACTGGTCGAGCACGGCTGGCTGCCCGGCGCATTGCTGCGCCGCACGCTGTATGGCCGCGACCTGCTGTTCTACCGCCACGTGGAGCTCGGTCCTTGGCCGGTGTCGCGCAAGAGCCTGGCGCGCTACCTCACGCGCGAGGCCTGGCAGCGCTGCGCGCCGCAGGACACGCTGCGCCGCTGGCGCGACCTGGTGCTGTCGTTCGGCGGGCGCCTGGACACGGCGAGCCTGATGCGCGCCGATCTCTGGACCTATCTTTCCGAGAACTGTCTGGTCAAGACCGATCGCGCGAGCATGGCGCACGGGCTCGAGGTGCGGGTGCCGATGCTCGGCAACGCCGTGCTCGACGCCGTGCTGGATTTGCCCGCGCAGGCGCACTTCGATCCCGAGGGCAAGGCGCTGCTGCGCGCGCTGGCGCAGCGTTACCTGCCGGAATCGACCTGGAACCGGCCCAAGCACGGTTTCGCGGTGCCGCTGCGCGAGCTGTTCAACGGCGCCTGGCGCGAGGTGGCGGAAGATGTCTTGCAACGCACCGAAACCCTGGCCCCGTTCCTGGACGGGAAGCGGGTGCGCGCACTCTGGCACGGCGCCTGCCATGGCCGGGGTTCGCGCCGGCTGGCGTACACGCTGGTGGTCTTGCTGCTCTGGCTGGAACAGCATCCGCTGCAAACCTGAGGGGCAGATGCCGGGGCGATTCGCTTCCGGAATCAGGCGGCGAGCGTAAGCTCCTGCAACTGGCGCAATGATTCATCGAGTATCAGCAGTTGCAACAACTGTTCGGCGAGGCGCGACTCGCCCTGCCGGTAGTGGCTGATCATCTCGTCAACCGCGGACCTGTCCAGCTGATTGTCGGTCGAGATCGCGAGGCGTGCGCCGATTCCATCAAACCGTTCCGCGAGGTCCTGCCGCAGCCAGCTCTCCAGCGGCGGATTGAAGCCGCGCTTCTTGCGCGCGAACGGCTGCATGTCGGCCAGCGGTGCGAGCAGCGGCGCCAGCGCCTGTTTCGGCGGCTGCGTGAAACGCTCGGCATGGGGCAGCGCCAGCAGCGACTGATACAGGTGATGATCTAGCAGCGGCGCGCGCTGTTCGAGCCCATGCGCCATGGTGCACAGATCGGTCTTGCGCAGGATGTATTCCGGCAGGTAGTTGGCGAAATCGATGGCGAGCAGCCGTTCCAGCGCCGTATCCGATGACTGATCCGGCTCGCGCCAGTACACCGGCGCCGGTGGCGCGAATCCGGGTTGCAGGAACCGGCGCTGGTTCGGCGTGAATCCGGAAAAGCGCAGGGCATAGGCATCGTCCCAATCCAGCCGCAGTTCGCTGCCCAGTTTCGCCGCGCCTTTGCTGGCCGCCGTGGCGATGACCGGAAGCGGCAGGCGCCATCCGCGGCGCCAGCGGGTTTTAAGATGCTTGTAGATGCGTTTGTAGCCGGCGAACAGTTCGTCGCCGCCGTCACCGCCGAGCACCACCTTCACCTGCTTCGAGGTTTCGCGCGCCAGAAACCAGCTCGGGAAACTGCTGGGGTCGGCGAACGGCTCGTCCAGATCGGCCACGATGCGCGCGAATTCTCCGGCGATCGATGGCGGCACTTCGATGGCGTGGTGCGGCAGGTCGAGCCGGGCGGCGATGGCGCGCGCCTCCGGGCATTCGTCCATGGGGCTGCCCGGGAAGGCGGCGGTGAACGCGGCCAGCTGGTGGTAGCCCAATTCGGAGAGACGGCAGGCCAGCACTGAAGAATCGATGCCGCTGCTCAGGAACAGCCCGACCGGCCGGTCGGCGACCGTGCGCAGGCGGATGGACTCGTCGAGCGTGGCGCGCCAGTCGCCGGGCATGGGCCGTGGCTGCCAGTAGCGCCGTTTCTCCAGGCGGCGGCTGTCCAGGTCGAAGTGCAACCAATGACCGTTTTCGAGCCGCTCGATGTCGCGGAAGATCGTGCGCGGTGCCGGGACGTAACGGTGGGCAAGAAATGCATCGATGCCTTCGGGGCTCAATCCGCGCCGCTCCGCGGGCAGATACGGAATCAGGCTGCGCACGGTGGAGCCGAACGCCAGTTCGCCGTCGCGGAAGTAGTAGACCAGCGGCTTGAGCCCCATGCGGTCGCGCGCCAGCCACACCGTGCGCTGCCGCAGATCCAGGATCGCCAGCGCGAACATGCCGCGCAGTTTCGGCAGCAGCGCCTCGAAGCCCCAGGCCTCGTAGCCGCGCAGGATGAATTCGGTGTCGCAATGCGTGCGCAGTTTGAATCCGAGATGCGCGAGCGTCCTGGCGTCTTCCTGCCAGCCGTAGACCTCGCCGTTGTAGCAGATCCAGACGTCGCCGGCGTCGTTGCGCATGGGCTGGTCCGCCTCCGGGCGCGGGTCGATGATCGACAGGCGCGCGTGGATCAGGGCATTGGCGGCGTTGTCGTCCTGCCGGTGCCAGGCGGAATCCCAGGTCACCACGTGCTGGGCGTCCGGGCCGCGCCGGCGCAGTTGCGCGAGCATGGTCTCCATGATCGCCGGGGCGATCGGGCGTTGGCCGAAAAATCCGGCGATCCCGCACATGCTCAGGCCGCCTCGCGCCGGGCGAAGCGGTAAAACACCGCTTCCATCCGGTCGAGCATCCCGTCGATGCCGAAACGCGCTTGCGCGCGGCGCATGCCCGCCTCGCCCATCTGCCGGCGCTGCGCGGCGTCGGACATCAGGCGCGCCAGGCCTTGCGCCAGGGCGTCGCTGTTCCGGGGCTCGACCAGGACGCCGGTCTCGCCGTCCACGACCGCCTCGCGGATCGCGCCCACCGGTGTCGACACCACCGCCAGCCCGCAGGCCATGGCCTGCATGATGCCCTGCGGCACGCCTTCCTCGCCGTAGGACGGCAGCACGAACAGATCGAGCGCGTTCAGCCACAGTTCGACGTCGTCGCGGTTGCCGACGAGCCGGACGCGGTCGTCGAGCCGGCGGTCGCGGGTCTGTTGCTCGAGGATTTCCCGCATCGGCCCGTCGCCAACGACGAGCAGTTGCCATTCCGGAAAACGCGCGCGCAGCTGGCCGAAGGCCTCCAGCAAATACGCGTGTCCCTTCCAGTCGCGCAGGGTGGCGACGATGCCCAGCGTCGGCAGATCGGCAAGCCCGAGTTTACGCCGCGCCGCGGCCTGATCACGCGGCTGAAAGCGCGCGAGATCGATGCCGGTCGGGACCGAGGTCATGTGTTTCAGCGGAAAGCGGTTGTCGCGGTGCAGCTGCTGGCGCAGCGCCTCGCCCGCCGTGACGATATGCGCCGTGGCGCGCAGGTACAGCCAGCGCGTGGGCAGGGTGTTGTGCACGGGGGTGGAGACGTGGCGGGTGCGTATCAGCGGCGGCATGTCGCGCAGGGTACGGCAGGCCAGCGCGCTCAGCCAGCTGTCCGTGGAACTGTGCATGTTGATGACATCGAAATCCCGGCCGTTCGCCGCCAGCCAGCGCCGCAGTACCGCCAGTGCGCCCAGGCTTTTTTTGCCGATCGGCAGCGCGACGACCGGCAGCCCCATTTTTTGCGCGGCCGGGAGTATCAATGCTTCGGGCGGGGTCAGCAACGTGATGCGATGTCCCCGCCGCAGCATGCCCTGCGCCTCGGTCAGGATGCGGATCTCCTGTCCGCCCCAGCCGATGGAGGATTCGGTGTGCAGGATGCCGAGCGGACGCCGGGTCACGGGACCGATGACGATGGACGCGCGGCGGCGGGCGCCGCGGTGAAATGGTTTTCCGGGCCCAGCACAAAATCCGGCGCATAGCGGGCAAACCAGCGTTCCAGCACCAGCAGGGCCCACAGGCGCCCGGAATGGTTGCGCCGTCCCTGGTAGTGCTGGTCGAGCAGGCGTTGCAGCGCCGCCGGGGTGAGCAGGTTGCGCCGGCCCAGCCGCTGGGGCGACAGGGCCGCGCGCACCTCCGCCTGCAATTCGCCGCCCAGCCATTCGCTCAACGGCATGACGAAGCCCTGCTTGCGGCGGTGCACGATGTCGTGCGGCAGGTAACGCTCGGCGATTTTCTTGAGGATGAATTTCGTCACCAGGCCGCGCTGCTTGAGGTCCGGCCGCAGCCGCGCGCAGGTCTGCACGAAACGGTGGTCGAGATAGGGCACGCGCGCCTCCAGCGAATTGGCCATGGTCGCGCGATCCACCTTGACCAGCAGGTCGTCCGGCAACCACAGCCGGGTGTCGACGTACATGATGCGGTCCATGTATGCGTCCGAGTTGCACTCGTTGTAGAAACGCGCGGCGTACTGGCTGATGGTTTCCCGCGCGTGGGCAAGCAGCGACGGCGTGAACAGGCCGGGCCAGAGCATGGAGTCGAAAACGCTGGGAATGGTGGCGTAACGCTCGGCCTCGGGCTTGATGACCGCCTTCGTCAGGCGACCCTTGCGCAGCCGCGCCGGCAAGTGACGCATCAGGGCCGGCAGGGGCGAGTAGCGCGCCCCGAGCCAGCGCGTGTATTTCTCCTGGCGCGCGCGTTTGGCGTAGTTGCCGTAGCCGGCGAACAGTTCGTCCGCGCCCTCGCCGGTCAGGGCCACGGTGACGTGCTGGCGCGTCATCCGGGAAAGCAGATAGGTCGGCAGCGCCGCCTGGTCGCCGAAGGGTTCGTCAAAAACATCGGTCCACTGATCCAGCGTCTCGAGGCAGGCGCGCGGGTCCAGCACCAGCGGGTGGTGCCGGCTGCCGATGTGCTGCGCCACGCGCGCGGCCTCGGCGTGCTCGCTCTGCACGCCGTGACTGAAGCCCAGGCTGAAGGTGTCCACCGGCTTTCCCAGGATGTCCGTCATCAGCGCGGCCACCAGGCTCGAGTCGATGCCGCCGCTGACGAACGCGCCCAGCGGCACGTCGGCCACCAGCATGCTTTCGACGGAGCGCCGCAGATCCCGCTCCACCCGTTCGCGCGCCTCGTCATCCCCGAGGTCCGGCTTGTCGCGGTAATCGGGATTCCAGTAGGACGATTCCTGCAGGCGCCCGTTTTGCAGGACCAGAAAATGCCCGGCCGGAAGCTTGCGGACATGCCGGTAAATGCTGCGCGGGGAGGGGATGTACTGGCACTCCAGGTACAGCGCGATCGCCTGTGGATCGATTTCGCGCGGGACCGCCGGGTGCTGCACCAGCGCCTTCAGTTCCGAACCGAAGACCAGCGTGCGCCCGTCCCAGTAGTAATACAGCGGCTTCACGCCGATATGATCGCGCGCCAGAAACAGGCTTTGATTCTTTTCGTCCCAGATGGCGAACGCGAACATGCCGTCGATCTTGCGCAGCATGTCCGTGCCGTACTGGGCGTAGGCGTAGATCAGGGTTTCGGTGTCGCCGCGGGTCTGAAACGAATGTCCGAGCGCCGTCAGCTCCTCGCGCAACGCGGCGAAGTTGTAGATCTCGCCGTTGAACACGATGGCGAGCTTGCGGTCGCGGCTGAACATGGGTTGCGGGCTGCCGGCGGGATCGATGACGCTGAGCCGGCGGTGGCCAAGATGAACGTCGCCCTGCTCGAAATAACCCTCGCCGTCCGGCCCCCGATGGCGGATGGTGTCGCACATGCGCCGCAGCGTCGGCGAAGGATAGGAAACCGGGCTATGGAATCCCGCGAGTCCGCACATCAGGGAGAGGAGTCAAAACGCATCAGGTTGGCGGGGCTGAACGGGAGACCGGTTCCGGATTTGGATGCAAGGTATTGTATCATTTATGATTCTGGATTCAGATACGCGACCGGCATCCGATCTTGCCTGATGCGGGCGTCCCGCGCCATGGCTGCCGTGAATCATTCGTAAAGGAATCCGCCCGATTTTGAACAATACATATATTGCATCCGGGAGTTCGCCGAACGACCGGCGGACTGGAAGAGAGGGGTGATGGCGGCGCGAGGCATGCGCAATGCCGGCGAGTACGCCGACAGGCAGTCGCCACGGCTGCTGCGCGCGGGCCTGGTCGTGCTGGCATTGCTGCTGTTCATTTACCCGATCCCCCATACCATCAGCCTGCGCTACCTGTTGTTGCTGGCGGCGGCGGTCGTGTTCGGATACCTGGCGATCAGGCGCGGAAGTCCGGCATTACTCCTGCGTCCGGTTCTTCCGCTGGCGCTGTTCGGTGCGTTGCTGGCCTGGTTGTTTCTCGGAGCCGTTTTCATCAGCCATGACCCTGCCCGAACGCTATCCGAAGTTTCCAGCCAGTGGTTGATGGCCTTGCTGTCATTGATGGCGGGAGTGGCCGCCGGCAGCGCCTTTGCCAACGATGCCGCGGCGGGCAGGCGACTGCTCCGGGTGGTATTTTTTGTGCTGTTGGCCCACGTCGTTATCGTGGATGCCCAGGCGCTGTGGCTGGCGGTATCTTCCGGCAGCTTCGCGGCGCGCGCCCAGGGCCTGACGGCCGGTCCGGACCAGGCGAGCTATCTGACGAACATGCTGCTGGCACTGCTGCTGGGCGAATCGCTGGTCAGGATCAACGGCAAGCCGTCCGGGCTTGGCCTCGGTAACAACCTGCTCCTGGTCGCATGGCTGATCGGAGTCGTGAGCCTTTACGCGGAAGGAACCCGCAACTCGATTCCCGTGCTGGTGGTGCTGTGCGGGGTGATTGTTCTGTTTTATCTGGTCCAGGGCCGGAATCCGAAACGCTGGCTCTACGCCGGCGCGGCCACGGCGCTGCTGGCCGTGCTGGTTGTGTCATTCGCCGTCACCACGGCTGGCGTCCAGCGCGGAAGCGATTGGCGCCAGGTCTGGGACACGCTACCTGTCGCCCTGGATACAGAGCGGCACAAGGCGTGGCTGGATGAGGAAAAATACGGTCTCCCGAAATTGCCCGACGGTCGCAGCGTGGAAACATCCACCTATCTGCGCGTGGCCTGGATAAAGGAGGGCCTGCTTCTGGTGGCCGAACATCCGCTCGGGACGGGTTTCGACAGGAACGCATTTGGCCATGGCTTGAGGATGAAATACGGCGAAGGCATGGGGCACAGCCATAGTGGCGTGCTTGACGTGGCGATCGGCGCCGGCGTGCCGGGGCTGTTGCTGTGGTTCGCGTTTCTGGTCAGTCTCGCCTGGTTGGGCTGGCGGCGCTTCAGCCGGCTGCACGTGTTCGTCGGGCTGGCGCTGCTCATGGTAGTCTTGGACTACTTCACGCGCATGTTTCTGGACAGCACCGTCAAGGATCACATGTTGCAACAGTTCATGCTGGTGGCTGGCCTGCTGGCGGCGCTGTCGGCCGCTGCCGCGCGCCCGGAAGAACATGTCCGCTGAAGCCGGCAGGTCATTCCCGCCGGATTCGAGTTTCCTGGTGATTCGCAGCGCCAATATCGGCGATCTCGTCTGCACCACGCCGCTGATTCGCGCCCTGCGCCAGCGCTTTCCGCATGCCAGGATTTGCGCGCTGGTGAACAGCTACAACGCCGCAGTGCTGGAAAACAATCCCGATCTCGACCGGGTCTACGCCTACACCAAGCTCAAACACCGCATCGACGGAGCGGGCGTCTGGCGCACGCTGTGGAACCGCATGGCATTGATGGCGAACCTGAGGCGCCAGAAGTTTGACTATGCGATTGTCGCGGGCGCCCGGTTTCTGCCGCGCGGCCTGCGCATGGCGCGCGCGATCCGGCCGCGGCACATCGTCGGCTTCACCGAGCCGGGTCGCGGAAGCCGCGTCATCGACATGGCGGTTCCCTACGAGATGCCGCGTCCGCTGCACGAAGTGGAAGACGTGTTTCGCCTGCTGGAGCCGCTCGGCATCCGGGGCGAACCGCCGCCGATGCGCGTGTTCCCGAACGGCGAGGAGGTTCAGCGCATCCGTTCACGTCTCGGCGCGCAGCCCGGGTTCCCGCGAAAAATCCTGATCGGAATCCATATCAGTTCCCGCCGGCCCAGTAATCGCTGGTCGCTGGACCGATTCATCCGGCTGATAAGGGAATTGCACGCAAAACACGATGCCGCGTTCATGTTGTTCTGGTCGCCTGGCGCGGAGGATCATCCGCACCATCCCGGCGGCGACGCCATGGCGGCGCGGATCGTAACGGAAACGCAGGGCATTCCACTGCTGCCGTGCGCAACGAACCGTCTCGAGGAGCTGATCGCCGGCCTGTCCTGCTGCGACGCGGTGGTCTGCAGCGACGGCGGCGCGCTACACGTCGCCGCGGCGCTGGCCAGGCCGATCCTGTGTTTTTTCGGCGACACCGAGGCCGTGCGCTGGCGGCCGTGGAAGGTTCCGCACGTGTTGTTGCAGTCGGCGAGCCTGCGCGCCGCCGATATCGGCGTGGAGGAGGCCGTTTCCGGTTTCGAGCAATTGCTTGGACAGTGTCACGCCGCCGGCGTGAATCTCACCCCGGGCGGCGCCGCGTCTTCGGCATGATGGCACCCGCCAGTATTCTCGTTATCCGCCGCGACAACATCGGCGATCTGGTGTGCACCACGCCGACTTTGCATGCCTTGCGCCGGCATTTTCCGCAAGCGCGCATCTGCGCCCTGGTCAACACCTACAACAGCGCGGTGCTCGAGCGCAATCCGGACGTGGACCGGGTGTATGTCTACGAGAAGGCCAAGCACCGTTCCGCCGGCACCAGCCGCTGGCGGGTTTACTGGAACACCTTGAGACTGATCCTGGAACTGCGGCGCGAGCGTTTCGATTATGTCTTGCTGGCGGGCTCGCACTTCATGCCGCATGGCCTGCGCCTGGCGCGACAGGCCGGGGCGCGGCACGTCATCGGCTATGTCGCGCCGGGCCAGGGCGACGCGAGGGGCATAGACGTGCCGGTGAAAGAAAATCGCGCAAGTCCAGGTCATGAAGTCGAAAACGTATTCGAATTGCTGCGCCCGCTCGGGATCGAAGGACCGGCCCCGAAGCGGTTGCAGATATACCCGGACCCGGACGAGCGCCGGACCGCGCACGGTGTGTTGCGCGAGCAGCCGGGCTGGCTCGACCGCATCCTCGTCGCCGTCCAGATCAGCGCGCGCGAATCCGACAATCAGTGGCCGCTGGACAACTTCGCCGAACTGATGCGTGCGCACAGCACCTCATCCAAGGTGGCTTTTGTCCTGTTGTGGTCGCCCGGTGACGCCTCCAATCCTTTTTATCCTGGGGACGATGCCAAGGCACACGCTTTGATGCAGAAGCTGAAGGACGTCCCGGTTCTCCCTTACCGCACGCCAACGGTCGCCAGCCTGATTGGCGCCCTGTCGGTGTGTGATATCGTGGTTTGTTGCGACAGCGGGACGTTGCATGTGGCGGCCGCGCTCGGAAAACCGATTCTGGGATTTTATTGCGAAGTCATGGCACGACGCTGGGCGCCCTGGGGCGTGCCGCACGTACAGCTGGTGGCGTCGAAGGTGCGCGATATCCGGTTGGAGCAGGCGCGCGAAGGACTTCAGAGCCTGGTTGAATCGAGGAGATAGTCACCCGTGTTTACCGACGTAGAGGGACAACGCATCAGCGAATTCCACGACCGTTGCACCGGCCACCCGGGCTGGGCGCGGGAGGCGCCGGCTCAGCACGACAGCGGCGTGTGGCAGTTCATCGAGCTGAATCATCGCTACAACTCGTTGCTGTGGGCGGAAGAAGACCAGGCGCGGCGGCGCGACGTGGCGGACAGCGAGATCGCCGCGAACAAGCGCGCCATCGACGGCTTCAACCAGAAGCGCCAGGATGCCATCGAGCGCATCGACGAGGAACTGCTGACGCGCCTGGCCGGCGTGCGGCCATCCGCCGATGCATGGCAGAACAGCGAAACCGCCGGCTCCATGATCGACCGCTTGTCGATCCTGAGCCTCAAGATCCACGCCATGCGGCTGCAGACGCAGCGCGCCGACGCGTCGGCGGAGCATGTCGCGGCGTGCCAACAGAAACTGGAGGTGCTGCTGACCCAACGCGGCGACCTGCAGCGCTGCCTCGACCGGCTGCTGGCAGAGGCGGTCAAGGGCCGGGCGTTCTTCCGGGTTTACCGCCAGTTCAAGATGTACAACGACCCGGCGCTCAATCCCTACCTGTACCAGAAGAAGACATAGAAGCAGCGGGCACGGCGAGCGAGCATCAGCCGCGACGCCGCAACTCGATCAGCTTGGCGTACTTGCACCAGCTGTTGAAGCAGCCGATCGAGATGTGCACCAGCCCCGGCAAGCCGTCGAGAAATCCCAGGCGCACG
>JBFMBB010000077.1:0-12903 GCA_040755435.1 Pseudomonadota bacterium
CATCCCTGCTCGCCCTGGCCGTTAAGGAACAAAGCCTGCCAGTTGCCAAGATGGCCGCAGAAGAGGGCGTCGGATCAATCTTTTTTCCGGGAGTGGATACAGACAGATCAAACCAGTCGAACCCGTTGTTACAAGCAGCAAAGATTTTTAATAGCAAGAATAATATCCGCTACGATTTAGAACCGGACAAGCGATTTGCCAGTCCGGAAAAAACGTGGGAGTTATTCATTTATTCATTAAAGAGCGGCGACGTGGAAACCGCGTTATCCTGCTTTACACCGGGCATGCGCGCCAAGATGTCGCCGTTATTGATGCAGCTGTCTCCTGAAGAATTAAAAAAAATGGCCGACAGTTTTATCGCCTTTAATGCGGCCGATAAGGAGCCATCAAGCGACTACATCGAATATGCGATCGTCAGAAAATCTGAAGGCAGGAATTTTGCCGGATTCGCCAACTTTGTAAAACAACTCGGCGAGTGGAAGATAAATACTATGTGATTGAAGGAGGCCGGGTTCAGTTTACTTGCGATTGAATTCCTGAATTCTCCTCAACCGCACCAGAAATTTGTTAAGGCTCCCCTGAGCCGTAGAGAATCCTTCCCCTGTAATTTAAAGGGGTCAGCACCCTTTTTACTGAAAATTCTTGGAGCTGTCTGACCAGAGATTTCAAAAACTTAAAGGGTACTGACCCCTTTAGAGCTGGTTACTCTATACGTTGGGGTTCGCTACGCTCACCCCAACCTACATGGGAGATTTTGAGACAGGCTATAATCAAGCAAGTCCGGTAGCCCGGATGGAGCACAGCGGAATCCGGGGAGAGATGGCGTTGCTGACCGTTTTCCCCGCATTCCGCTGGCGCTTCATGCGGGCTACTGCTGGATTCCGGCTTTTGCCGGAATGACGGCGTAATCAAAGGTTTTTACTTAAGATAGCCCATGGGTGCCCGACCCCTTGATCATCCCGGTTGCGCTTCACGCACCGGGGCTGACGGCACGGGTATTTCATCCCGGTGCGTGTGCGCCAGAATAATTTCCAGAAACGCCCGGCCGTAAGCCGCGAGTTTGCGTTCGCCGACACCGGAGATTTCGCCGAATTCGCTCAGCGTGCGCGGGCGGCGTTCGATCATTTGCGTGAGCGTGGCGTCGTGGAACACGACGTACGGCGGGACGCCCTGGTCGAGCGCCAGCTGGCGCCGGCGGGCGCGCAGCGCTTCCCACAGCGCCGAGTCGGTCGTGTTCGCGAACGCGGTGCCGGCGCGCGTCGCGGTCTTTTTGGTTTTCCCGGCCTTGATTTCGCGCCGCAGCATGAGGCGTTCTTCCCCGCGCAGCACCGGGCGGCAGGCGTCGGTGAGCTTCAATGAACCGTGGCCTTCGATATCCACCGCCAGCAGGCCGCGCGCGATCAGCTGGCGAAACAGGCCGCGCCATTCATTCGCCGCCAGCTCCTTGCCGATACCGAAAGTGCTCAATTTATCGTGGCCGAAGCGTTGCATGCGTTCATCGGCCTTGCCCATCAGCACGTCCATCAGATAATTCACGCCGAAGCGCTGGCCGGTGCGATGCACGCAGGACAGGGCCTTTTGCGCGGGCAGGCTGGCGTCCCAGGTTTCGGGCGCATTCAGGCAGGTGTCGCAGTTGCCGCAAGGCTGCGGCAGCGTCTCTCCGAAATAGCCGAGCAAGGCCTGACGGCGGCAGGTGATGAGCTCGCACAGGCCGAGCATGGCGTCGAGCTTGTGGCGTTCAACGCGCTTGCGCGCGGCGTCGGACTCGGAGGTTTCCAGCATCTGGCGCAGCAGGATCACGTCCTGCAGGCCGTAAATCATCCAGGCATCGGCCGGCAAGCCGTCGCGCCCGGCGCGTCCGGTTTCCTGATAATACGCCTCGATGCTCTTCGGCAGATTCAGGTGCGCGACAAAGCGCACGTTGGGCTTGTCGATGCCCATGCCGAAGGCGATGGTGGCGACGATGATGACGCCTTCTTCGTTGATGAAGCGCGACTGGTTGCGCGCGCGCACTTCGGCGGCAAGCCCGGCGTGATACGGCAGCGCGTCCAGGCCCTGGGCCTGGAGCCATTCGGCGACTTCCTCCACGCGCTTGCGCGACAGGCAATAAACGATGCCGGCGTCGCCGGCGTGTTCCGCGCGAATGAACCGCAGCAACTGTTCGCGCGCGCTGCCGCCGCCCTGGGTGATGCGGTAACGGATATTGGGGCGGTCGAAACTGCCGATGAAGGCGCGCGCCTCTTCCAGCCCGAGGCGCGCGCTGATCTCGCGGCGCGTGGGCTCGTCGGCGGTGGCCGTGAGCGCGATGCGCGGGATGTCCGGGAAGCGCTGGTGCAGCACCGAAAGCTGCATGTACTCCGGGCGGAAATCGTGGCCCCATTGCGAGACGCAATGCGCCTCGTCGATGGCGAACAGCGCGATCCGGGCGCGCGCCAGCAGATCGAGCGTGCGATCGAGCAGCAGGCGTTCGGGCGCGACGTACAGCAAATCGAGCGCGCCATCCAGTAATTGCCGCTCGATGTCGCGCGCCGCCTCCGGCGTGAGCGTGGAATTGAGGAAGGCCGCGCGCACGCCGGCCTGGCGCAACGCCGCCACCTGGTCTTGCATGAGCGCGATCAGCGGCGAGACCACGATGCCGGTCCCGGCGCGCGCGATGGAAGGAATCTGGAAGCACAAGGACTTGCCGCCGCCGGTGGGCATGAGCACCAGCGCATCGCCGCCGCGCATGAGGGTATCGATCACCTCCGCCTGCGGCGCGCGGAAATGCTCGTAGCCGAAAACGCTGCGAAGAATATGCAGGGGTTGGTCGTGCGTCCCGGACGAAGTATTGTTTCTGGTCACCACGAGCCTTGGTCGATCGCGTAAGGTGCGGCTAGGTTAGCACAAGCGGTCAACTGATCCTGACGCCTTTAGTTTTTCATTGTATTAATGGGAACCGTGGTCTGGCCCTTATTATTGAAACCCGAACAGGTGTATTAGCGGGAACTGTCATCTGGCCAGATTTTATAGTAAGGGTATTGGTTTTTTTGACAACTTTGCCAATAGGTTCTCGTAACCTTTTCTTTCTAATTCTTCTGAAAACGTGGCGATTGGGCTAAATGCCGCAGGATCATAATAAATTGCATTTTTATCTTCGCCGCGACGTTTGGAAATTCGTTTCTGATGTGCCTGAAGTGTAATTAGATCAGTCCACCAAATACCAGTAATAACCGTCTGTCTTGTAGGAAACTGATAGTTTTGAGAAGCTTGTACATGCACTATGTAGGATGGAAGTTTTGTGTTGTTAGTTGCGCCAGCAATATCATTAAAATCGTTTACATCAAGTTGAAACTCACTCATTTCATCTATTGCACCAGGTCCCGTTTTTTGTTCGATGTTAAAGAGTGGGACCGGTGGGTTTTTTCTATTATCAGATACGCGGAAGTCCAACAACGATAGCGTTGCAGCTCCCTGCTTTTTTGTCTTTACCCCCCGGGCGAATGGTGAAAGATAAACAGGCTCAGTTTCAACCAGCTCTAGCTCTGGAAACTTAGGTTTTATGGTATTTGCCCACCACTCGTGAATAGCCACTGATGCTGCAATTGATTTTTGATAAGCGAGAACGACATTCCAACAAATCGGACAGACAAACCATTGACGCATAGTTACATCACAATTTAGATTGCATAGACCACAAAATCCCTGGATTGTCTCGCCATGATAGACTGGTGGGCGGTTATTAAATGCTTCTGAGACTAGACGCTTAGTGCACTCGTCACACAAATAAATTGCTTGTAGTGCGCGGGCTGTTTGGCGGTTTGTATGTCGTGCGCAGGTTTCAAATAACCCACTACTATTGGGCATGACAATTCGATACGGGGTCATCGACCTGATCTCTTGCTCGTCGAGCGCTCGGAATCATGCGTGGCTGATCGGCTGTTTTTTTCCGTTTCTGTGAGCAGTTGTCCAGCCGTAATACCAAGCGCTGATGCGATTCTCTCAATATTATCAATTGATACGTTTCGTTCCCCCCGTTCAACGGACCCCATATACGTACGGTGAAGTCCAACTAGATCTCCGAATGCTTCCTGAGAATATCCAGCTTTACTTCGAAGTCGTCGAATTGTTAAGCCAAGTTGTTTTCTAAGTGAGGACATTTATGTAAAATGCCGGGAAGAACACTTTACGTCTACACACTATGAGTAGCTATCAAACTATACTCATGTGGTATATAAGAGGGCTGAAATAGACCAGATTAAAGACCTAAGACCTTATCCAAGAACCTTAACTTTAACTAATCTACTAGAATTCGAAAATTTTATATGGACGACGAAATGACTACCTTAGAAACTCGCCGTCTTGAAGTAAGCCGAACTTTAGATCGGGAATATCGTTCTACATTCGGTCAATTTTTCACGCCAGCTCCGATCGCACGTTTTATGGCGTCACTATTTTCGTTCCCACGTAGCGGCACTATCCATCTGCTTGATCCCGGCGCCGGTATTGGCTCACTAACTGCGGCAATTCTAGAGCGTAACAAAACTCGAAATGTCGCAGTATCGTGTTACGAAATAGAACCAAAGTTTGAACATAGTCTGCGTAAAACGCTTGCGTCGTACTCGCGGGCCTCTTTCACCGTGCATCAGACAGACTTCATTGAGAGTGCAGTTAAGCTTGTTGCAGGGGGGAAAATACCGGGCTTTGATGCAGCAATACTTAACCCACCTTATAGAAAAATAGCGATAGACTCAGCCCACCGGCTATTAACCCGTAAGCTTGGCACTGAAGTATCGAATTTATATACATCCTTTCTTGTCTGCACCATAGCTTTATGTCGTCCTGGGGCCCAAGTTGTCGCAATTATTCCACGGAGCTTTATGAATGGTGTGTACTTCAAACCATTTCGTTACTGGCTTCTCGCACATGCAGCTATAACACGTATCCACATATTTGATAGTCGTGATCTCGCCTTCGCAGATGACAATGTCCTACAGGAAAATGTCATCGTTCGTTTGGTTGTGGGTGGAAAACAAGGCCCTGTGGAAATATCTTCCTCTCACGATCATTCATTCGCTAACTTACAGACGCGTATATGTCCATTTGATGAAATAGTTACATCTAACGACGAAGAAAAGTTCATTCATGTGCCTGCTCCTGGCAATACAAACTCTTATAATCTGCCAGGTGTTACGTTAAGAGAGCTAGGATTAGATGTCTGTACAGGACCAGTGGTGGATTTCCGCATGTCTGACTATCTTCGTTTACATTCGGAACGGGGCACGGTCCCATTACTCTACGCAACACACTTTGCAAACGGGCAACTTGAATGGCCTAAAGAAAGCCGGAAACCTAATGCTATTGTCCGTAACTCTCTGACAGAACGGTGGCTAATGCCAAATGGTTGTTATGTATTAACACGGCGCTTCACGTCGAAAGAGGAAAAGCGTCGTGTAGTCGCTTACGTGTTAAATAAAGGCGCACTCCCTGGGAAATTGGTTGGCTTTGAGAACCATCTGAACGTGATTCATAAAAACAAGAATGGTTTACAGCTAAATGTAGCCTTAGGACTTGCTAAGTATTTAAATTCAAAGATGGTTGACAATTACTTCCGCACTTTCAGTGGGCACACACAAGTTAATGCAACCGATCTAAGGCGACTGAAATATCCAAGCATCAAAGAATTGGCTAAGCTCGGGAGTAAAAAATAGATGGGGTCTGATCCCTTTTATTTGAAACTTCCGAACTGAAATAACTTGAACTATGGAACGATACGCTGACCTATTAACCGATAAGTGCCCAAGATGGCCTCAAACAGCGTAGCACCATTCAGATAAGGAATTGCTGGTGGTGGAGGCTGAATCAGCTGAGCTCCAGGTGAAACTCTTTTTGGGAGTGCACCATAAAGATTGCGTGTCGCCTTCTCATATTTTTCAATTGCGTCGTCAGATTCGTGTGCAATTACATTTCGCATTTTCTTAACATACACAAGTAGTTGGCTCGTGCTTGTTAACGTTGTCTGATACGGTTCGCCACCCTTCAACCAACGGGCAGCACGTTCGATGATTTCCGTAGGCTCAACCCAGCCAATGAAATTTCTGTCCCCGCGAAAAATCTGAAGGATCTGTGGGAGAGAAGAACTAATATTTCTTCTTAGTCGACCTACTCTAAACCCTGTTGCTGTTCGTTTCCCCAGAACATACAGACCAAACGTCTGTTCGAAAAAATTTTCACTTGCAACTACTATTTTAAGTACAGCGATTTCATGCGCCCATTCAAGCTGATTAACTACAAACAGCGATCGATTAACGGTGCCATGTCTACCTGTTTTACATCGAGCGACAAAATCTGCGGCTTCATCGATGCGATGCTCGAATGTCATTCGCGCTTGAGTCAAACGGTTCGACACGAGAATTCTCGGCTAATGCGCTGCCTTAAACTCTTTTAATATTTGATTATGTCTCGTACGTCGTGGCGCGATATTATCGGTTTGACGTTGGCAAGCCTCGATGAACTGAAGATATTCTTTGGGTGGAGCTTTAGCATTAAGAATGCTATCGAGGCGTGTAAGTGATTGTATCAGTCGTTTTACATCGTGATCGGTAAACGATTGTTTTGCACCTGCCATCTCCCCCAACTTTCCGTAACGTAGTTCATAAAGAACCAAGAATAAAGAATAAAAAAGTGCTGGGCGTCGAAAATTACTTCCACCTAACATCTTTCCAAGACTTGAATCTATTAGGTCCACTATGTCTTGAAACCTGGAAGTTGACTTTTGCTTATAAGGATATCGGTCATCCCATTTTTCATAGAAGGAATCGAGCGACTTTTTCTTATCCTGCAAACCATCAACCATAGCAACAAGAAGTTCTGATGTAAGTTCTGCTTCCTTCATGCGCGCCACAGCGGCGTCACTCAATATTCTATGTTTCTTCCAAAACTCCAGATGCTGGAAGCCAAGCGCATATACAGTATTTTTAAAGGACCCATAAAATTTTGCGTTCCTCTTCTCTTGTGCATTAAGTGGGACGGAATGTGAATTAATTCGTGCAAAAATATCTAGAACATCTGCGTCAGCCGCATCTATTAAAAGATCAACGGAAAATTCATACGTCAGAAAAGCCTTCTGAGCGTCAGCGGGGAGTGTTGAGAAGGTTTTGCCCCCATAATTCTGACTATCATCTGGCAGGCTAAGTTTCCCCTCATGGAATTCAATTACCGATCCTAGTCGCTGTTGGCCATCAACAATTTCATGAACTGTTTGACTCGAACGTACGTCAAGATGTTGGCGCATATACAGCTTGGGGATTGGCAAACCACGAAGAATAGTGTCAATAAGAAAAGCTTTTGCCTTTTTTGGCCACACACGACGTCGCTGGAATTTCGGCGAAAGAATTAAGGTTTTATCGCTATTCCACCGGATGAAATCATTCAATCCGATCGACCGAAGTTGAGGACGTTCCATTTAATACCTTCTAAAAGAGGAGGAAAAGTTTGGTCGGATTTATTTTTTAATAAGTTACAGCTGATATTACCGCCACAAAAACAAAAAAGCCCGAACACTTCCGTATTCGAGCTTTTATCAGCGAAAGCTAATATTCCTTACGCTTTCTCATAAATCCCCGCCCCCTAGCTATTTCAACGCCGACTTGAGCTCTTCAATCAGCCCGTCACGGTCTTCCTTGATCCGGCGGGCGAGGTTCTTGGGCACGACGCTGCGGGCTACGTGCTTCGCGCCCCATTGCGCCAGATCGATGAGTGCCGGGATCAGGTCCTTGCCTTTTTCGGTCAAGGTGTAGATCACCTGGCGCGCGCTGTCGGGGTCGGGCCGGCGCGCGACGATCCCCGATTCTTCCAGCCGTTTCAGCCGGTCCGTGAGGATGTTGGAGGCGATGCCCTCGGGGGATTCGAGGAATTCCCGGAAATGCCGCTTGCGCGCGAAGACCATGTCGCGGATGACCAGCATGGTCCATTTGTCGCCGAGGATGTCGAGGGTACAGGCGATGGGGCAGGTGGAGCGGGGGTCGTCGTGGCGGGGCGTCATGGGAGGGAGCTTACCCCATACCACTTGCAATTTGCAACTTGATGGTTACAATAACTTGCGAAATGCAAGTTTTCGTCAAACATCCCATCACCTACAAGTTATCGAGTATCGAGAGGAGCCACGACATGACATACCAAGGTAGCTGCCATTGCGGGCAAATCGCTTTTGAAGTGGAAGGCGATCTCACGGAGGTTACGGAGTGCAACTGCTCAATCTGTTCCCGAAAAGGGACGCTTCTCTGGTTCGTTCCTCGGCAGCAACTCCGGCTGCTGACCCCGGAGGAAAATATGAGCACCTACAGCTTCGGCCAGCACGCCATCCAGCATCGGTTCTGTCCCAGGTGCGGCATGCATCCCTTCGGTGAAGCCGCCGATCGTTCCGGCCAGCGCATGGCCGCGGTGAACGTGCGCTGCCTTGAAGGGGTCGAGTTTTCATCGCTCGCGGTTAAACATTTCAACGGTCGCGCTCTTTGAAGTACCCGTGACGCCCCACAACGCCATCAACCCGGAGAGATCTTCCCGACACCGCTCACAACGCAGAGGAGTAATACCATGCTCGACATCATCGCTGCCGTTACCCTGACTACCCTGGCTTTTCTGATTCCGGCGGTCCTGATCGCCGCCACCCCGCTGCCGGCGGCGGCGCGCGGGCGGCTCGCCGTCGGCCTGCTCGCGTGGTTCATGCTGCTGATCGCGCTCGGCGCCACCGGCCTGTTCGATCCCATGAACGGCGGCGGCACCCGGGCCGTGGGCGCGGCCGTGGTCCTGCCGGTGATCGTGGGGCTCATCGCCGCGCGCTACTCGGCGGCGGTGCGCGCGTTCATTGCCGGAGTCCCGCTGGCCTGGCTGGCGGCGATCCACCTCGGGCGCCTGTTCGCCATTTTCTTCCTGATGCTTTACGCCGTGGGCCGGCTGCCGCCGACCTTCGCGCTGGTCGCGGGCTGGGGCGATATTCTGATAGCCGTGGCGGCGCCGCTGGTGGCGTGGACGCTTTACCGGCGCGCCGCGGGCGCGCGCGGCCTGGCGCTGACGTGGAACACGCTGGGTTTCGCCGACCTGGTGCTGGCCGTGACGCTCGGCGTCGGCTCCGCCGTGGATTCGCCGGTGCGCTTCATTTACGAAGCGGCGAGCAGCGGCACCATGAGCTCGCTGCCGTGGCTGATCGTCCCGGGATTCATGGTGCCGCTCTACCTGATGACGCACCTGGCGATTTACCACCGCCTCTCCCGGCGCCGCGAGACGCTGGGGAATATGCGCCTGAGCGGGGCTGTTTGATTTTCCTGGATTACGGCGCGCAGGCCTTCGGCCCCCGCCTTCGCGGGGGCAGGCTCTTGGCGGGAATGACGAATAATCCGGGTCAGAAAGGAATTCTTTTAAGCGTCAATTCCTCTCTGGCTCGGATTTATAGCCTGCCGGCGGCGGGACCATGTCGGCAAATGGCGACGGCGTGCCCGGCGGCACCTTGGGATCATTCCCCCAGTCTGGATAGCCGTCGGTCAATGTCTTCATAAAGGCCACCAGCGCGGCCTCTTCGTCCGGCGACAGTTCGAGGTTGCCGAGCTCTTCGGTGTTCATGTTGTCACGCACCTCGGGTGCCGGCCAGCAGGTCTTGCCGAAGCCCGGGTCGTTGTTGTCGCGGCAGACTTTGGCTTTGGTATCGCGGGTGTTGTAGAAGTGCGTGATCTGTTCGAGCGTCCTGAACACGCCGTTGTGGCCGTACGGCGGGGTGATGGCGATGTTGCGCAGGCTCATCACCTTGTGTTTGCCGCGCTCTGCCGCGGCCGCCGGTTTCCCGGCGAGTTGCGGATGGCCGGCGAGGCCGGGATCCGGTTTCGGGTTGCCCGGGATGTTCACGTTGCGCGGCAGGCCGAGATTGTCATAAGTAAAATCGGTGAACAGCGGCGGGCGCTTGCGGCCATCCGCGCCCACGGTCGATTCAATCGTGTGGCAGGCCGAGCACTTGGACTTGTCTTCCTCGAACAGCTTCAGGCCCTGCCGCTCCTGCGCGGTGAGCGTGGTCTTGCCGGCCAGGTAATAGTCGAACTTGGAGGTGAAGCGATTGAACACCGGTGACGACTCGAATGCCGCGATCGCCTGGGCCATGCGCGCATAGGCTGCGGCCACCGCCGCCGGCGCCTTGTTCCTGGCCGTGGCGTGTTCGTTGTCCGGAATTTGCGCCAGCTCCAGCCGGTACACTTCGCGAAAGCGCCGGCGGTATTCCGGATCCTGCTTCAGGCGCGTGACCGCCGCCCACTCGCTGGGCATCGCCATTTCGACCGGATTCAGGATCGGTCCCCGGGCCTGTTCGGCGAGGGTCGCGGCGCGGCCGTTCCAGAACTGGCCGCCGACATAAAGTTGCTCTTCTTTGTCCCAGTGGAATGCCGGGCTGAAGGCGGCATAGCCGGCGCTCGGGGTATTAAGGGCGCCGGTCTTGCCCGCGACCGAGCCGGCGGAAACCGGGGTGCCGCTGGCGACATTGACCGGGTCCACGAACCCGGGTGTCGCCACCGTGCCCGGCGACGGCGCCAGGCTGTGACAGGTGGCGCAGGACTGGTTGCGGTGGAGCGAGAGGTTCACGTCCTCGTACAGCTTCTTGCCCAGCTCCTGCTCGGGCGTGAGGGGACCGGCCGCGGCCAGCGGCACGACCAGCAGCAGCAGAAAAGAGAGCGCAGGGGGCTTCATGGTCAGTCAGATAATATGTCTGCGGATTCCTGCGCGACAATGATCGGGGTCAAAAAGGAAATATTGCCTATATATACAGGGAGAATTCGACTCTGAGCAGAATTTGCGCTGATCAAAGGGTGCTGACCCCTTTAATCCGGGCGGGATTCACCGGCTATGGTAGCGAGGCTACGACCACGCCTCGATTTTCAACCCCTTCACTTTCCTGAATTCCCGGACGTTGTTCGTCACCAGCACGACATTCAGGCTTTTGGCCTGGCCGGCAATCAGCATGTCGAGCGGACCGATGGGATCGCCCGCCTTTTCCAGTTGCGCGCGAATTTCGCCATAGGCGATGGCAGCGCCTTCATCGAACACCGCCATTTCAAGCGGCGCCAGGAACAGATCGAGCGCTTCATGGTTTTGTCCGGAACGCTGGCTTTTGGAGGCGCCGTAACGCAGTTCGGCGACCGTCACGGCGGAGACGCCGACATCACCTGCCCGGCAGGCGTGCAGCTTTTCGATGACCGAGGACGGCCGTTTATTGATGAGGTAAATGCAGACGTCCGTGTCCAGCAGGTATTTCATTCAAAGAGCTTTCGCCGGCGTTGTTGTTTTTTGGGCTGGCGCCGATGAGGCATGAAGTCTGTGGAAAACCGCGCCAAGCCCTCTTCCAGGACCTGCCACGGATTGTCGAGCGGGAGCAGCACGACGGCGTTGCCGACCTTCTTGATAACGACCCGGTCGCCCTTGAAGCGGTATTCCTTGGGCAGGCGCACGGCCTGGCTTTGGCCGTTCTGAAACAGTTTGGCGGTATCCATGGTCCGGTCCTCGAAATATATACTTGAAGTATATACTTTTAGGGCGGGTTGTCCAGACGCCCCCCGCTTCACGAACTTCACCGCCCCGGCTTTCATGCCTTTCTCAGCGTTCGTCACGTTCGGCCCGGATGTGCTTTTCGCTGCCTTGCTTCAGGCGTGGCGTGCCGGTGCGCAAGTCCGAATGCGGCGGTGCAATACGCCCAACGAGATCCGCCATGCGTTGGCGCGCCTGAAGCCCCAGAATCAATAGCTGGATAACTTCGCTTGCTATTGAGCGGTTTTCTTCTTTCGCGAGCTTAAGGATGCGTTTGTAGAGTTTGCCAGGAACGTTGCGTACATGAATGGTTGCCATACCTGATTGCTCGCTGATCGTCCTGACAGTCTGGACCAGAAATACTGCAATTCGCAACTAATCAGGTATGCCAGGGGCTTACCATGAAAATCGAACATATACCGTTCGATTTTCATGGTACGGCGGGAACGGTAACCAAATGAACACCAATACTTCTCAAGCCTTCTTTAAATCTCCGCTCCCTAGCTATTTCAACGTCGCTTTGAGTTCTTCGATCAGCCCTTCACGGTCTTCCTTGATCCGCCGAGCGAGCCTTAATCCCCCCACCTCACAATCTCCCGCTCGGCGAGCTCGCGCGCCTTCGCCTGCTCGCGCGCCTCGATGGCGTCGCGCTCTTCCAGCGGACGGTCGGCGATGGCGCGGGGGCCGGCGGAGGCGAGATGCAGGTAGTCGCGGATTTCGGTGGCGGCCTTGGTGGCGCGGCGCAGCGGCTTGGGCTTGGCGTTCCAGCCCCAGTAGTCGCTGTGGCCGGCGCCGGGGTTTTCTTCCTGCCCGAGATTGAGCGGCATGGTGCTGTCCACCCAGCGCGCGTGGCCGAGGGCCGTGGGCCAGGCGCCCTCTTCGCCCTTGGCCAGGCTTTGCCCGGCGGGAAAGGCGAACGCCAGCACCGGATCGGCGCCGGAATAGAGACTGCGCGCGCCTTCGCGCAGCACGGCATCGTAAGCCGGGCGCAGGCGGCGCGGTGGCTTCTGGCTTTCGAGCATGAAGGTGGGCACCGCGCCCGCCATGAACACGATGCGCCCTACCGCGGGCGCGCTCGGCTGCGCCCGCAGCGCGCGCAGCAGTTCGCAGGCGAGGCGGCAGCCCATGGAATGCGCCACGATGTCGATGCGGCTCGCGCCGGCGGCGCGCGCGGCGAGGAAGGCGGCGAGATTTTCCGCAGTCTTGATCGCGTGGCGGATGCTCTTCATGTAGAACAGGAACGAGGCCAGGCCCCAGTCGCCGTCGCCGGGCCAGTAGAGTTCGACGAAAGTGCGGCCGAGGCCGTAGCGTGCGTCCGCGCCGAGCTCGCCCTGGCGCGCGTGGAAACCTTCGTAGGCTTCGCGCGCG
>JBFMBB010000078.1:0-12741 GCA_040755435.1 Pseudomonadota bacterium
AGACCTGCTGCGCATGCTGCGTGATATCAAGTCCCGCCTCGGCGGCCGGCCCCGGGGCGGCGTGTACTATTCCTGCCTCGGTCGCGGGGTGCACATGTTCGGGGCCGACTCGGCGGAACTGCGCGCGATCCGCCAGGAGCTGGGCGACATCCCGCTGGTCGGCTTTTTCGCCAACGGCGAGATCTCGCACAACCGGCTGTACGGCTTCACCGGGGTGCTGACCCTGTTCTCCTGAGCGCACGGCCATGGCGATGGCGCTTGCATCCCTCCTGCTGTTCTTCGATCCCCAGGCCGAGGAGGACAAGAAACAAACCCTCAAACGCCGCGCGACCGCCAAACCGAAAAAAGAAAAACGCCTGTTC
The DNA here is from genome assembly GCA_040755435.1 of Pseudomonadota bacterium. Lineage (GTDB taxonomy): Bacteria > Pseudomonadota > Gammaproteobacteria > Acidiferrobacterales > Sulfurifustaceae > Sulfuricaulis. The sequence continues at coordinate 363 of JBFMBB010000078.1, forward strand.
TGTGCCGCCTGCCGCCACCCCGTCACGCACCAGGACCAGCGCATGCCCGTACAGGGCGCGCACGAGCACCGCTGCACCAATCCCCACGGCGTCACTTATCACATTGGCTGTTTTCGCGAGGCCGCCGGTTGCGACGCCGTCGGCGCGGCGACGACGGAGTTCACCTGGTTTCCGGGATATGCCTGGCGCATCGTGCTGTGCGCCCACTGCCGCGCGCATCTCGGCTGGCGTTTTCAGTCAGGGGACGACTATTTCCACGGTTTGATCGTAGCCCGGCTGACGTCCACCGGTGCGGCTGAAAACTGAGACGATCAGACAACGGGCAGCGGCGCGCCGGCGTAGCGTTCGAGCAGGAAACCCACGGCATAGCCGAGACCGGTGGCAATCAGCGCGATGGCGAAGAATTCCAGCCCCGAGCGCCCCATCGATTGGCCCGCGAGCCGGCCCTTGAACATGCCGACGCCGAACAGCACGGCGCCGGTGACCAGCACCGCCGCCGCCAGCGCCCATTGCAAGGGCATGAAGGCGAACGGTGCCAGCGGCAACACGCCGCCAACGATGAAGGACAGCGCCATCACCAGCGCGCCCTTGACCGGGTTGTTGACGTCGGCGCTGCCGAGCCCGAGCACCTTTTCCTGGAAGGTCGCCACGAACACCGACTTCTGCTCGTGCATGATCTTGACGATGCGGTAGCAGGCCTCGCGCGCCAGGCCTTCGCGGTGCAGCGCCTCGAGCAGGCCTTCCTGCGCCAGGTACGGTTCCTGCTCCACGAACTTCGCCTCTTTCTCCAGTTCGTGGTCGAAGATCTCCTTTTCCGCCTTGGACGACAGGTAGGCGCCGGCCGACATGGAAAACGCGCCGGAACAGATCGCCGCGGTGCCGGCCATCAGGATCACGAAGCGGCTGGAACCGGCGGCCTGCATGCCCGCCAGCAACCCGACGGTGCTGATGAGGCCGTCCTGGATGCCGAACACGAACTCGCGCACGCGGCTGCGCGCCTCGATTTTTTTGCGCTTTTCCTCGACCGGATGCGCCATGATCAGTATTTATGTTCGGAGCCGCCGGTGGCCTCGCCCGGCTTCCAGTCGGCCGGGCACAGGCGGCCGGTGCACAGGGCGCGGAACACGCGCAGCGTCTCCTCCACGCTGCGACCGACGTTCATGTTGGAGGCGGCGCTGTACTGGATGATGCCCTCGGGATCGATGACATAGGTCGCGCGGATGGCGACACCGTCCTTCGGATGCAGCACCTGGTAGGCGCGCGTGACCTGCTTGTCGGCGTCGCTCAGCAGCGGATAGGCGATGCCGCCCAGTTCCTCGGCCCAGGAGCGGTGGCTCTCGACCGGGTCCACGCTGACACCGTAGATCAGGGCTTTTTCCCTGGCAAAATCGCCGGCCAGTTTGCTGAAGCCGGTGACCTCGGTGGGACACACGAAAGTGAAATCGGCGGGATAGAAGAACAGCACCAGCCAGCGGCCGCGGGCATCGCGCAGGGAATAATTTTTTATCTTGCCCTGGTGCACCCCGGGCAGGCTGAAATCTGGCGCGGCGTCGGCGATGGTGAGCATGCTCCGGCCATGGTAGAAAATTCCCCGCGCCGGTACAAGGACGAAGAAAAAGACTAATTCTTCTCTTTCAACAAAGCCCTGACGTCATGCTCGAGATCCTCGACCGCGACGTCGTTCTTCACCAGCAATCTCAGCTTTCCCTTCTTGTCCTTCACCAGGATACCGGTGGAATGGTCCACCAGGATCTGCCCGGGTTTGGCCTGCGGGTTCTGGCCGTAAGCGACCTTGTAGTCGGCCGCCACGGCGGCAATTTCCTTGTCGGTTCCCGTCAGGCCGATAAAGGAAGGATTGAACGGAGGAATGAAACCCGCGAGCTGCGGCACGGTGTCGTGCACGGGGTCCACGGTGATGAACAGCACCTGCACGCTTTTGGCCTCGTCGCCAAGGCGTTTCACCACCTGGTCCAGCTTCACCAGTGTCGGGGCACAAACATCCGGGCAATGGGTGTAACCGAAGAACATGACCACGACCTTGCCGATGAATTCCGAAACCTTGACCGGTTTTCCGGTATGCGCGGTGAGCGTGAAATCCCCGCCCCACTCCACGCCGCTGATGTCCATGGACTTGAACGCCGGCGCGGGCGTGCAGGCGGCGAGAAACGCCGACAGCACCAGGAAAGCAGGAAGGAAACGGCGCGGCGACAGCATCAATACAGCGCCGACTGCAGCGCCTCGTGGATGTAGACGCGGTAGTGGTCGACCAGCAGCAGCGCGAACAGCAGCGCCAGGTAGTTGATCGAGTAGCGGAAGGTCTTGCGCGCCAGCTCATCGCTGTAATTCCGGTACAATCGCACGGCGTAGTACAGGAAGCCGGCGTCCAGCACCAGCGCGCCCATGAGGTACAGCCAGCCGCTCATGTGCGTGGCGAACGGCATGATCGTCACCGCCACCAGCAGCACGGTGTACAGCAGGATCTGGAGCTGGGTGAACTTGCGCCCGTGGGTGACCGGGAGCATGGGAATGCCGACCTTGGCGTATTCCTTCTCGCGGTACAGCGCCAGCGCCCAGAAATGCGGCGGCGTCCACAGGAAGATGATCAGGAACAGCAGCAGCGCGTCGGGGGCGACCTCGCCGGTGATCGCGGTCCAGCCGAGCACCGGCGGCGCGGCGCCGGCGGCCCCGCCGATGACGATGTTCTGCGGCGTGGCGTGCTTGAGCCACACCGTGTAGATGATCGAGTAGCCGATGAGCGAGATGAAGGTCAGCACCGCCGTCAGCGTGTTGACCCACAGCGTCAGGATCAGCATCGAGGCCACGCCCAGGATCAGGGCGAAGACCAGCGCCTCGCGCGTGCTCAGCATCCCGGTCGGCAGCGGGCGGTAGCTGGTGCGCGTCATGATGGAATCGAAGCGCTGGTCGAGAATCTGGTTGATGGCGGCGGCGGAACCGGCGGCGAGCGCGATGCCGAGCGTGCCGAGCAGCAGCGGCACGGCCGGCAGGCCCGAGGGCACGGACAGGAACATGCCGACCACCGCGGTGAAGACGATCAGCGACACCACGCGCGGCTTGGTCAGCTCGTAATATTCGCGCGCGAGCGTGCGGGCATGGCGGCGGGTCGGTTTCGCCGTGACGGCGGGGTTGTCGGACTTCATGCGGGTTCGAGGCTGGAAATCACCGGGTTCGGGGCGGCCGGGCCTTATGATACAGGGTTATGAGGCTCAGCAGTAGCAGGGCCGCCACGGCATTATGCGCCACCGCCACGGCCAGCGGCAGGTGGGTCATCACCTGCAGGATTCCCAGGACCATTTCCTCCGCCAGCAGCAACAGCACCAGCAGACCGTGCCAGCGCAGCTGCTCCTCCGAGCCCACGCGTATGACGCGCAGGGACAGCCAGCCCACGTACAGCAGGACGATCAGCGCCCCCAGGCGGTGGTTCATGTGAATCGCCGTGGTCGCCGGCAGGTCCAGCAGCTTGCTTTCGTACTCCAGCCCGATGTCGCGCCACAGGGTCAGGGCGTTGAGCTGGTCCATGGGCGGCCACCAGACGCCCTGGCAGGTGGGAAAATCCGGACACGCCAGCCCGGCGTAATTCACCATGGACCAGCCGCCCAGGGCGATCTGGATGAAAACGATGATCATCGCCAACAGCACGCGCGGGCGCAGCGAACGCGCCAGCGGCGACGGGCTGACCGATTTCCAGATTTTCTGTTCGCGCAGGGCCACCCACCACAGGGCTCCGAGGATGATCATGCCGCCGAGCAATTCCACCATCATGACCAGCGGCTTGAATTTCAGGCTGATGGTGAGCGCCCCGGCGAAGGCGAGCGTGAAGCTCAGCAGCATGGTGGCAAGCGGGATCAGCACCTGCTGGTTGCGTTTGCGTTTCTTGAGCAGCCAGCCGCGCCACGCCAGGCGCAGCAGCAGCAAGCCGAGTATGCCGGACAGATAACGCTGCACCACGTCGCGCCAGGCACGGTCCTCCGGACGCACCACCCGCCCCGCCGGCTTGGCGCGGTCGATGTCGCGCGCCGTGGCCGGCTCGAACGACTGGCCATAACATCCCGGCCAGTCCGGGCAGCCGAGACCGGCCTCGGACAGGCGCGCATAGGAACTGAAAACCACCCCCAGAAAGGCAACCAGAGTGGCGGCCAGCGCCAGCCGGAAAAATTTGGTGTGGCTGCCGCCGTTCAACATCTCAGCCGATCCGGGACGCTCGCAGCAGGCGCGAGAGATCCTTGCGGATGCCGTTCGGATCGGCATCGGCGGGATAACTCATCATGAAATTGCCCAGCGGATCGACCAGATAAACGCGGTTCAGGCCGTCGAGCGGGCTGCCTGCGGGCAGCGTGAACTGGCGCGCCAGCTCCGCCACCGCCTGCGGCGGTCCGACGATCACGTGCATGCCGGGATAATCCTTGACGGTATAGCGCAGCAGTTCGAGCGCTTTCGTATCGGTCACCACCAGCGCGCTCTGGACGCGCCCGGCCTTGTCGCCCTGCGCCGCGATGACCTGGCGCATGACGTACAGATTGCGCTCGCAGGGCTTGAGGCAGTCCGCGGGGCTGAACGTGATCAGCGTCCACTTGCCGTGCAACCCGCTGAAACGCATGGACCCGCCGTCGAGCCGGGTCAGCGCGGCGTCCGCGATCAGGCGCGGCGGCTGCACCAGTTCGCCATGGTTGCCGGTCGCGGCCGGGCGCCAGCCGCTGAAATACAGCACGTAAGCGATGATCACGGGCAGGGCGAACAGCGCCGCCAGCAACAGGATCTTGCGGCGCGAGGCGGATCGGCGAACGTCATCAGTCATGGTTTTGCTGCTCCCGCGTGCCCGCGCCACGACGGCGCAGGCTCATGAAAAGATAGATGCTGGCCAGCGCCGCCGCCAGCATGAACCACTGGAAGGCATAGCCCTGATGCACCGAAATCCCGGCATCCAGCCGGCTCCAGTCGCGGGTGAACCCGCCGGCAGGGCTGTCCGGATCGAGCAGCACCACCACCGGCTGCACCGGGAACGGCACGGCCGCGGCATAGCGCGTCATCTCCATGTTCTGCCATACGCGCTGCCAGCCCGGCTCCGGCTGCGCCAGCGTGAAATATTTTTCCGCCGGCACCGTGGCCACGCCGCTGATCTGCTGCAAACCGCCGGGGGTGTCGATCGCCGGCAACCGGTCGCGGCCCTCGCCAATCGCGATCCAGCCGCGGTTGACCAGCAACCGCACCTCGCTGTTCTCGAGCCGCAGCGGCGTGATCACGTGGTAACCGACGCGCCCCTGGTGCACGCGGTTGTCGATCAGGATCTGGCGGTCGGTTTCGTAATGACCGCGGGCGACCACGCGGTAGAACCGCAGTTCCTCGACGCCTTGCACCCGCCGCTCCACCTGCACCGCCGGCCCGTTGGCGCGCGTATCGTACTCCATCTGCAGCTGGCGCTTCTCATCCGCCCGTTGCAGTTGCCAGTAACCCAGGTACAGGAACAGCGGCACCAGCACCGCGAACACCGCGCTCGGGATCGGTGCCGGCCGGAAACGCCGTGGAGGATTCATGACACGTCGAAAGCCGCGGGGAAATTCATGGATGTATCCAGTATAATCCAGATTCCGTCACTGCCCGGACATTCCGATGTTGCTCAAGATCATCGTCGTCCTCATGCTGGCGCTCATCCTGGCCAGCCTGTTCTCCGCGCTGGTATTCCTGTTCAAGGACAAGGGGCGCGGCAAACGCACGGCCCAGGCGCTGACCTGGCGCATCGGCCTGTCGATCACGCTGTTCCTGATGCTGATGGCCGGCTTCCACTTCGGCATCATCCCGCCGGGCGGATTGCACCTGTTGCGCTAAAAGACGGGCGGAATTTTCCTTTATCAACAAAAAAGGCGCTGCCATTCTGGCAGCGCCTTTTTTATTTGAGTCTTGTACCGGTTCAGAACCAGTAAACGAAGATGAACAGGCCGAGCCAGACCACGTCCACGAAGTGCCAGTACCAGGCCACGGCCTCGAAGCCGAAATGGTGGTCGGGACGGAAATGGCCGACGATCGAACGTCCCAGGATCACGATCAGCATGATCGTACCGAGGGTCACGTGCAGGCCGTGGAAACCGGTGAGCATGAAGAAGGTGGCGCCGTAGACGCCGGCCTTGAGCGTGAGCCCCAGCTCGGAGTAGGCATGCACGTATTCATAGGCCTGCAGCGCGAGGAAGGTGATGCCCAGCGCCACGGTCAGGAACAGGCCGGTGATGAGCTGCGCGCGGTTGTCCTTCAGCAGGCCCCAGTGGGCCCAGGTCACGGTGGCGCCCGAGGTCAGCAGGATCAGGGTGTTGATGGCGGGAATGCCCCACGCGCCCATGGGCGAGAACTGGTTCACGCCGGCGGCGGTGTCCGGGGTGATCGGCAGCGGGCCCTTGGGACCGGCGGTCGGCCAGGAAGCGTCATAACCGGGCCAGAGCAGCTCGGTGTCGCCCAGCCACTGCACCGCGAACTGGCGCACGTAGAACAGCGCGCCGAAAAAGGCGGCGAAGAACATGACCTCGGAGAAGATGAACCACGCCATGCCCCAGCGGAAGGAGCGGTCGACCTGGGCGTTGTAGCTGCCGCCCTCGGACTCGCGGATCACCTCCCCGAACCAGCGGATCATCATGAGAATGATGATCGCGGCCCCGACCAGCATGATCCAGGAGCCGGCTTTGACGCTGTTCATCATCAGGATGAAACCCAGCGCCAGCGAAAACAGGCCGGCCGAGGTGATCACCGGCCAGGCGCTCGGGTTGGGCAGATAGTAATTGTTTCCAGAGTGGGCAGCGGACATGCTTAGATCCTCATTCTCGTTTTCAAGAAGCGTTATGACGTTTGACTAGCCACCGGACGCCGTCGCCGGATGCACATGATGGGCGTGGTCCTCGCCCTGCTCCAACGCCGCGCCGCCGTACTTGCTGGCCGACAGCTTGTTGGTGTTGAAGAACGAATACGACAGGGTGATGGTTTGCACGTCCTTGTCCAGTTTGGCGTCGACCACGAACCGCACCGGCATCTCGCGCGTCTCCCCCGGCTTCAGGGTCTGTTGCGTGAAGCAGAAGCATTCGATCTTGTTGAAATGCGCCGCGGAAATGCCCGGCGCCACGCTCGGGATGGCCTGGCCGGTGATCTCCTCCGGCGCCAGGTTGCGCACCAGGTACTTTACTTCCGTCATCCGGCCCGGGTGCACCTCGAGCTTTTTCACCAGCGGCTTGAACTCCCACGGCAGACCGCTGGTGGCCAGCCCGGTGAACTCGACGGTCACGGTGCGGCTCGTGTCCACCGGCTGCGCCGCGGCCTGCTCCCCGATGCGCCCGGTCTTGCCGTTGAGCCCGAAGACGTCGCACATGAGGTCGTACATCGGCGCCAGCGCGAAGCCGAAACCGAACATGGCCAGCGTCACCGCGCCGAGCTTCAGCGCGAGGCGACGGTTGCCGGCGGCGCGGCTGTCCCGCGGCGCCGTCATGCCAGACCCGTCCACGCGGCGGAGACGAACATCACCACGACCAGCAACGTCAGCGCCGCCACCGTGAGGTGGATGCGTTGCCGGCGCTTGTCGTCATGGGTGGCCTCGGCCATGGCGATTCCGTCCGTTTCCTATTTGACCTTTGGCGCTTCGACGAAGCTGTGGTACGGCGGCGGCGAGGACAGGGTCCACTCCAGGCCGTCCGAACCTTCCCACACCTTGTCGGTCGCCTTGGCGCCGCCCTTCATGCAGCGGATCGCCAGGTAGAAGAAGATCAGCTGCGCGGCGATGGTCATGAACGCGCCCACCGTGGACCACCGGTTGAAGTCGGTGAACTGCAGCGCGTAATCCGGGATGCGGCGCGGCATGCCGGCCAGCCCGAGGAAATGCTGCGGGAAAAAGGTCAGGTTGAAGCCGATCATGGTCAGCCAGAAGTGCCACTTGCCGAGCGTCTCGTTGTACATGTGGCCGGTCCACTTGGGCAGCCAGTAGGTCACGGCGGCGAACAGGCCGAACACCGAGGCGCCGAAGATCACGTAGTGGAAGTGCGCCACGACGAAATAGGTGTCGTGGTACTGGAAGTCCACCGGCGTGATGGCCAGCATCAGGCCCGAAAGTCCGCCGATCGTGAACACGAACACGCCGCCGATGGCCCACAGCATGGGCGTCTCGAAGGTCATGGAGCCGCGCCACATGGTCGAGATCCAGTTGAACACCTTCACGCCGGTCGGCACCGCGATCAGCATGGTGGCGTACATGAAGAACAGTTCGCCCGCCATCGGCATGCCGACGGTGTACATGTGATGCGCCCACACGATGAACGACAGGAACGCGATCGAGGCGGTGGCGAACACCATCGAGTCGTAGCCGAACAGGGGCTTGCGCGCGAACGTCGGGATGATCTGCGAGAACACGCCGAACGCCGGCAGCACCAGGATGTACACCTCCGGGTGGCCGAAGAACCAGAACACGTGCTGCCACAGCACCGGGTCGCCGCCGCCGCCGGCATCGAAGAAGTGCGTGCCGAAGTGGCGGTCGGTGATGAGCATGGTGACCGCGCCGGCCAGCACCGGCATCACGGCGATCAGCAGGAACGCGGTGATGAGCCAGGTCCACACGAACATCGGCATTTTCATCAGCGTCATGCCGGGCGCGCGCATGTTGAGGATGGTGGCGATGATGTTGATCGAGCCCAGGATCGACGAGATGCCGAGCAGGTGGATCGCCAGCAGGGTGAAATCCGTGCCCATGCCGCCCTGGACCGACAGCGGCGGGTACAGGGTCCAGCCCGCGGCCGGGCCGCCGCCGGGCATGAACAGGCCGAGGATCATCAGGGTGGCCGCGAACGGCAGGATCCAGAACGACCAGTTGTTCATGCGCGGCAGCGCCATGTCGGGCGCGCCGATCATCATGGGGATCTGCCAGTTGGCCAGACCCACGAACCCGGGCATGGCGAAGCCGAAGATCATGACCAGCGCGTGCACCGTGGTCATCTGGTTGAAGAAATTCGGATCCACCAGCTGCAGGCCCGGCTGCCACAGTTCGGAACGGATCACCAGCGACATGACGCCACCGATGATCGCCATGACGAAGGCGAAGATCAGGTACAGGGTGCCGATGTCCTTGTGGTTGGTGGTGAACAACCAGCGCGAAAGGCCGGTCGGATGATCTGCATGATGTGCGGTTGCCATGTTTTGCTGTCTCCTCTCGGAATTCTCTGTCTTACTTGCGCAGGGCCTTGATCTGCGACGGCTGCACCATGTCGCCGGCCTTGTTGCCGAAACCGTTGCGCTCGAAGGTCACCACGGCGGCGAGATCGGTGTCGTTCAGCTGCGCGGCGAACGCCTGCATCGCGGTGCCGGCCTTGCCGTTCATGACGATGTTCAGGTGCGCGTCGAGCGGGCCGTTGGCGACGGCGCTGCCGGCCATTTTCGGGAACGGTCCCATGCCCTCGCCGTTGACGCCGTGACAGGCGGCGCAGGTGGAGGCGTAAACCTTCTTGCCCTTCTCGATCAGCTCGTCCTTGCTCCAGGTCTTGGCGCCGCCGGCGGATTCGGCCGCGGCCTTGTCCTTCTGCAGCGAGACCCAGCGGGTGAAGTCCTCGGCGCTCACGGCCTGCACCACGATCGGCATGAAGCCGTGGTCCTTGCCGCACAGCTCGGCGCACTGGCCGCGGTAAATGCCGGGCTCGTCGATGTTGGTCCACATCTCGTTGATGAAACCCGGGATGGCGTCTTTCTTCACGCCCAGCTGCGGCACCCACCAGGCGTGGATGACGTCGTTGGCGGTGACGAGGAAACGGATTTTCTTGCCCACCGGCAGCACGATCGGATTGTCGACCTCCAGCAGGTAATGCTCGCCCTTGTCGGCCTTGTTGTTGATCTGGTCGCGCGGCGTGGCCAGGGAGCTGAAGAAACCGATGTCCTGGTCGGGGTAATCGTATTTCCATTTCCACTGATAACCGGTGATCTTGACCGTAAGGTCGGATTTGCTGGTGTCGTCCATCTCCAGCAGCGTCGCGGTGGACGGCAGCGCCATGCTGACCAGGATCACGAACGGGATGATGGTCCAGACCACTTCCAGCGTGGTGTTCTCGTGGAACTGCGCGGCCTTGTGCCCGCGGCTCTTGCGGTGCGCGAAGATGGAATAAAACATGAAGCTGAAAACAATCACGAAAATGACCGCGCAGATGATCATGATCATGTTGTGCAGGTCGAGCAGCTTGTGGGCTATGGAGGTGACCGGCTGCTGGAAATTGAGTCCGTACTCGGCGAACGCCGCGGGGACCGTGAACCACAGGCTGAAACCCAGGATCAGGCGGGACACTACGCCTGGGAGCCGCTTAACAAAAGTCATCGACATGCCTATCTCCCGTAATGATGTATCTATCAAATCGTTCTGACTGCCGGCCGGAGCTTTTCCGGTTCGTCGCCTCGCTCTCAGCCCCGTTGTTGCAGAAAATTATTCAGGGTTGCCGACAGCGACTCTCGTTCTTTCTCGTTCACGTCGGCGGCGATGACGACGAACTGCCCGTGCGACCCCACCTTCAGTTGCGAGGGATACCAGCCGTTTCGGCGTTCCAGCACGACCCTGGTCCAGTATCGCTGAAACTCATGGCGCCGCTCGTGCCGCCCCCGGCGCCGGATCACCGTGACGCGCTCGCGATCGACGATGATCTGCTCGTGGTCGTCCAAATGGCGGAACAACCGGTACAGCACAAAACCCACCACCAGCATCTCCAGACCGGCGAACGGCAACACCGGCCATGCGCCCGCCAGGGTAAAACCAATGCCGATGGTAAGGACAACGACGGTCAGCACCGCGAACAGCACTGTCATGCCCCACCGGGTCAACGTACGGTTCGGCCGTACGATCACTCGCAGGCCTTCTCCGGTGTTGCCTTCGGGCGTAAAGCGTGCGTCCATCCTCACTCACGCCGCCACGGAAATTCTCGCCTCTCTCTGAACCTGAAAAAATAATTGATCCAGATCAAGCCATTTTGGCGCGCGCAAACTATCACATGCGTCAAATCGCCGCAATACACATTTCAGGCTAAAAACACGGGTTTTAAGGGAATAAAACCGGATGAAAAATGTCGTCAAGCGGCGTTTCAATCTGCCAAATTGTCAGTTCTGCGGCCGCGCGCTCAAGAATCGGTATTGAAACGCATTATCATTTCATCAATCGGAAACTTCGTGGTGACGACATCGGGTTTCGCGACAGGCTGATATGGAATCTGCGCCAGCAAGGGCGCTTCGATTGCCTGTTCCAGCGCGGCGATGTTTTCCGGCACATGCGTCATGGCGGGATCGATGCGGTTGGCGACCCAACCGGCAAACGGCAAGCCCGTGCGCCGGATCGCCTGCGCCGTCAGCAGCGCGTGATTGAGACAACCGAGGCGCAGGCCGACCACCAGGATCACGGGCAGGCCCAGGGCGCGCGCGACATCGGCCGTACTCAGGTTCCCGCCGAGCGGCACCATCCACCCGCCCACGCCCTCCACCACCACCCACGGGGATTTCCGTTGCAAGCGCCGGAAGCTTTCGAGAATTTTTTCCACCCGGATCTCGATGCCCATCTCCCGCGCCGCGATATGCGGGGCGCAGGCGGAAGCCAATGCATAGGGATTCACGTCGGCGTATTCGGCCGCGACGCCGCTCGCCGCCATTAATTCGAGCGCGTCCTCGCTGCGCCAGCCGGCCTCCGTTGCGTGGCAGCCGCTCGCCACCGGCTTCATGCCGGCGGCGGTTTGTCCGGCGTTGCGCAACGCCGTCAGCAGGGCGCGCGATACCAGCGTCTTGCCCACGCCGGTGTCGGTGCCGGTGATGAACCAGCCGCCGCTCATGGCCGGCGCCCGATGCGGCCCACGGGGATCGTGGCGATCCCGTCGCGCGCCGGTTCGGTCTCCGGCACCCAGGCATGCCCGTAGATCGCTTCATAGGTCGCCGGAATCTTTCCGTCCTGCGCCAGCGCTTCATAGGCCGTGCGGAACCGGGCGAAGCGCGCCTTGCCGGTGAGCCCGCGCGCGCGCGACACGGCGACATTGTGCGCGCCGAGCAGCTTGATGTCGCGCATCACGCCACGCACATCGGCGTAGGTCAGCGTGAAGGCTTCCATGTCCATGACCGGATCGGCAAAACCGGCGTGCACCAGCATGTCGCCGAGGTCGTGCATGTCGATGAAGCCGTGCACGTGCGCGGCATCGTCCGCCGCGCGCCAGGCCGCGCGCAGCTCACGCAGCGTGTCCGGCCCGAAGGTGGTGAACATGAACAGACCGCCGGGACGCAGCACGCGCCGCGCCTCGGCGAACACGGCGGGCGGCTGGCACCATTGCAACGCCAGATTGGACACCACCATGTCCACGCTGGCCGTGGCCAGCGGCAGGCGCTCGGCGTCGCCGCA
>JBFMBB010000079.1:0-12626 GCA_040755435.1 Pseudomonadota bacterium
GATTCCCCGGGAGTCGCGTCGGGACGGCGCTGCTGGCGCTCGCGCACGATGGATACCAGGCCGCCGGGCAGGTACAGCACCACGATCAGCAGCAGCACGCCCAGCGCCGCCAGATGCGCCGCCGGGAATTGCGCCCACAGCATCTCGCGCAGCACCATGACCGTGGCCGCGCCGATGATCGGTCCCCAGACCGTGCCACTGCCGCCGAACAGCACCACCACGATCATCTCGATGTTGCGCGCGTGATCGAACGCCGAACTCGGGTTGATGTAGCTGGTGTACATGGCATAGACCGCGCCGACCGCGCCCGGGATCAGCGCCGACAGCACGAAGGCGGTGACCTTGTTGCGCGTGGTGTTGACGCCCACCATCTCCGCCGCCTCCTCGTCCTCGCGGATGGCGCGCAGTTCCAGCCCGAAGCGGCTGCGATGCACCCAGGCCACCAGCAGCGTCGCCCCCAGCGCCAGGCCGAGCATGGTGAAATATTTCATGTCCAGCGACGGCAGCAGCGCCGGCGAGAGCGTGAGCCCGGTGCCGCCCTTGGTGACGTCCACCCACAGCGTGGCGACGATGCGCCCGACTTCGTTGAGCCCGAGCATGGCGATGGCGAAATACGGCCCGCGCAGGCGCAGCGTCAGGAAGCCGAGCGGCACAGCCAGCAGCACGGCGATGCCGGCGCCGTGGAGTATCGCCGCCCACCAGGGGAATCCCCAGGTGAGCAACAGCGCGCCGGCATAGGCGCCGACGCCGAAAAAGGCCGCGTGGCCGAACGAGACGTAACCGGTCATGCCCGAGATCAGGTTCCAGGCCTGCGCCAGCGCGATCACCAGGAACACCTGCAACAGGAACGACTGGTAGTACTCGTTGACGCCGAACGGCGCCAGGATGGCCAGGCCCGTGAGCACCGTGCCCACCCAGAAACTGATCAGCCGCTGATTGCCTTCAGGCACGCGCGACCCCTTTTAATCCTGTCGGCCGTATCAGCAACACCGTCACCAGCAGCAGATAGGCCACGGCCTCGGCCCACTGGGTCGAAAAAAATCCGCCGACGAAGGCCTCGACCACGCCCAGCAGGATGCCGCCGTAGAACGCGCCGACGAAATTGCCCATCCCGCCGATGATGATGATGGCGAAGCACTTCTGGATGAAATCGATGCCCGATCCGGGCCAGAACGAGTAGATGATGGACAGCATCACGCCGGCGGCGCCGGCCATGGCCGCGGCCATGCCGAAGGTCAGCATGCGGATGCGGCGCACGTCGATGCCGCAGATCTGGGCCACCTGGGCATGTTCCGAAACCGCGCGCACGGCCTTGCCCAGGCGTGTGCGTTCGAGAAACAGATACACCGCCACGGTCAGCGCCAGCGAGATCAGGCCGGCCGTGAAGCGCGGCTTCGACACCACCAGATCGCCGACCACGAATGACCCCTGCAGCACCGGCACCGATTTGAAATCGGCGCTGAAGATCAACAGGCCGATGTTGATCAGGATGATCGACACCGCGTAGGTGGCCAGCAGCGAGGTGAGCATCGGGCGCTCCACCACGCGCTCGATCAGCACACGCTGGAAATACCAGCCCGCGACGAAGATCGCCGGCACGATGATCAGCAGGGAAAACAGCGGGTGCAGCCCGAAGATGTTGAACAGCACGTAGGCGCCGAAGGCGCCGACCAGCATCAGCTCGGCGTGCGCCAGGTTGATGACGCGCATGACGCCGAAGATCAGGTTCAGCCCGCAGGCCAGCAGCGCATACAGCGCGCCCGCCAGCAGCCCGCCGACCAGCAGTTGCAGCAGGATGTCGGCTTCGAGCAGTTCCAAGGGGGATGCCTCAGCGGGTCAGCCGCGGTCTAACATGTCGGCGCCTGACCCGCGGGTATCGCCCTTCAGCGCTTGCCCCAGTCCTTGAACGGATAGGCCACCTTGGCGGTCGCGGCATTCTCCGGCAGCACGATGTGGCGTTCGCCATTGAGCCATTGCACCGCGTACGCCGGCTTGCCGATCTGCTTGCCGGTCGCGTCCACCTTGAAACGGCCGAAGGCGTTGACGGTGTCGAGCGCGAACAGCGCCGCGCGCACCTTGTCGCGGTCGGTGCTGCCGGCCTTCTTCACGGCTTCCTCGAGCACGTAACCCGCGCCATAACCGCCGCCGGCGTGGTAGCCCGGCTCGTGACCGTACTTGGCCTTGTATTTCGCGGAAAATTCACTCGCGCCCGGCAGCTTGAGCGTCGGCTCCCATTGGGTATTGCCCATCACGCCCTCGGCATCCAGCCCGAGGTTGGTGCCGAAGTCGGGCAGTCCCGGGCCCACGGCGAAGGCGAAGATCTTGGCGTACAGCCGGTTCTCCTTGGCCTGGCGCATGAAGGCGGTGGAGTCGGGCAGGTAGGAACCGCCCACCACCATGTCCGGCTTCTTGGCCTTGATCTTGATGATCATGGAGGAGAAATCGGTCGAGGCCTTGCCGTACTCCTCCTCGAACACGACCTGCATGCCGAGCTGCTTGGCCTTGGTCTTGACGCCGCTGGCGACGCCGCGCGGGAACGACGTGTTCTCGTAGATCAGCGCGATCTTCTTGAGGCCCTTGGACTTGCCGAGCTCGAGTATCTGGTCCATGTACAGCTCGGCCAGCGTGTACAGGCCGAAGGTGTTCTTGTAGCCGCGTTCCCAGATCTCGCTCGCCGAGGCGCCGGAAGACACCATCGGGAAGTTGTGCTTCTCGGCCACGGTGCTGGCGGCCATGGTGACGTCCGAGGAGTACGGTCCGATCAGCAAGTCGACCTTGTCGTCGGTGATGAGTTTTTCATAGAGCCGGGCGCCGGTCTCGGGCTTGGACTCGTCGTCGTAATGAACCAGGCTAACTTTTTGCCCGAGCAGGCCGCCGCGGGCGTTGACCTCGTCGACCCACATCTGGAAGCCCTGCAGCTGTTCCTGCCCGGTGCGCGCGTACTTGCCGGTGAGCGCCACCGAGGTACCGACCACGATGTCCTTGGCGTGCACGACGGGGGAAACCAGCAAAGCCAGAACAGCGGAAAACACTGCCAACAACGAAAGCCGATGTTTCATGTTGTGCGCCTCCTTGTGCCGCCGCAGGGTGCGGCGGGGACCTTGTTTGTCGTTACCATACCACAGACAAATTCCGACAAAAACCGCACGTGGCGCGGGGCGGGAACCATTGCACAGGCCGGCGCGTCTTGTCACCAGCAAAGACAACCCTGGGAGAAAAACCATGTCCACCGTAGCGAATGGAAACAACCGTTTTCTGTTTATTGTCACGGGTTTCGACGAGGAACCCGACCGCACGGCCGCGCCGCTGGTGCTGGCCAACAACGCCCTCGCCGCCGGGGGTGACGTGCTCGTATGGGTCACCCATGAAGGCACGAAACTCGCCAAGAACGGTGAGGCCGGCGCCGTGACACCCACGAGCTTCCCCAATCTGGGAGAGCTGATCAATCATTATATTGAAGCCGGCGGCCGAATCGGCATTTGCCCGCCCTGCGCCAAGACCCATGGCGTGACCGAAGACAACATGGTGTCCAATGCCGGCTGGATGGGGGCGCAGGCACTGCTGGCCGAGATGGCGGGGCGCCAGGTGCTGTCGTTCTAGACCTCCCGGCGCAAGGACGCACCGGACCGGGAACTCTTCGGGCCACCGGTGCGTCCTTGCAGCCGGGACACGCAATCGTCGTAAACTGCAGCAACCGGCTTCCACCATGGGAAAGACATGAAATGGGCAATAAACCCATCACCCCGGACATGACCGTCTGGAGTGTCTACCGTCGCTACCCGCAGACACTGGATGTGTTTTTCTCCTTCGGCTGTCCGGACATACGCAAGGGCCTGTTTCCGTTCGTGATGCGGTTCATGAAGCTCAGATGGGCGGCGCGCGCGCACAAAGTGCCGGTCGAGGATATGGTCCGGGCACTCAATGCCGTTGTAAGGTAACACCGGGAACCCTGTCCCCGACATGAGCGTCCTTGCGGAGAATGACCCAGGACCATCGACCATGACCGACGCCGACCGCGCCTTCTTCGAACAGGAGATTACCGGTCTCCTCGACCGTCTCTACGGCGCGGCGCTGCGGCTGGCCAAGAACCGCGCCGATGCCGAGGATCTGGTGGCCGAAACCGTCACCAAGGCCTGGGCGAATTTCGGATCGTTGCACGACCGCCGGTGTTTCCGCGGCTGGCTGTTCCGCATCCTCACCAACACCTTCCTGAGCGAATGCCGCAAGACCGCGCCGGTCTCTATCGAGGCGCTGGCCGAAAGCCGGGACGATCCGGACGGAGAACCCGCGTTTTCGCTGTTCGACCGCCTGCATCAGCCCTTTCTCCTGTGGTGGGGCAATCCCGAGCAGGAGTTCCTCGACAAGGTGTTGCAGCAGGACTTGCAGAGGGCGGTGGACGCCCTGCCCGAAGTCTTCCGCGTGCCGGTGATCCTCTGCGACCTGCAGGGCCTGAACTATCAGGAGATTGCCGAAACGCTCGGCGTGCCGGTCGGCACCGTGCGCTCGCGCCTGAACCGCGGGCGCTCGCAGCTGCAGAAGGCGCTGTGGCAGCACGCGCGGGATGCGGGCCTCAAGCCCGCGCCCGCCACGGACAAGGAATCATCCCATGCATCGCAGACAGGTGAACACCATGAACGACATTAAAGAGATCGGTTGCGAAGAGGCCCTGCGCCGCCTGTTCGAGTACCTCGACCGCGAGCTCGACGGCACGCGCCACGCCGAAATGGAACAGCACCTGCACACCTGTCGCGCGTGCTACTCGCGCGCCGAGTTCGAGAAGCGCCTGAAGGGCAGGCTCGGGTCCCTCGGAGAGGAACCGGCCCCGCCCGAGTTCGCCTATCGCATCAAAAACCTGCTGCGGCGGTTCTGAGAAACCGCGAGGAGGAGAACATGGTCGCCATCGTCAGCAACAAGCGCGAGGCCATCCTGAAGGCCGTGGAGGACATGTACACCGAGGTCGCCAACCGCCCCGCGCACCCTTTCCACTTCCCCACCGGGCGGCGGGCGGCGGAACTCCTCGGCTACCCGCCGGCCGAGCTCGACGTGCTGCCGGCCGCGGCAGTCGAGTCCTTCGCCGGCGTCGGCTATCCCTTCGCCGCCGGGGCCATCCGCGCGGGCGACTCCGTGCTCGACATTGGCAGCGGCTCGGGCACCGACGCGCTCCTCGCCGCACGCCTTGCGGGCGCGCAGGGGAAAGTGTATGCGCTCGACCTGACCGAGGCGATGCGCGCGAAACTCGCGAGGAACATCGCAAGTGCAGGTGCTGTCAACATCGAGATCATCGCCGGCAACGCCGAGCACATCCCGCTGCCGGATCAATCGGTAGACGCGGTCACGAGCAACGGCGTACTGAACCTGGTGCCGGACAAGACGCGCGCGATCCGTGAAATCCTGCGCGTGCTCAAACCCGGCGGGCGTCTCCAGATCAGCGACATCGCGCTCGCGAAACCCATCACCGGCAAGGCCAGACGCGATCCCAAGCTGTGGGCCGAGTGCATCGTGGGTGCGGTCGAGGAAGACGCCTATCTCGACCTGTTCCGTGAGACCGGCTTCAAGCACGTGGAGCACGTTTCCAGCTTCGATTACTTCGCGCACGCCCGCGGCGAGGACACGCGCCTCATGGCCGGCTATTTCGGCGCCCACGCCATCACCTTCCGCGCGCGCCGCCCCGAAGCTTTCGAGACCGCACGGGCGCCGGCCGACGACACCGCAGTCAGGCGCCTGGCGCGCAGCGCGGGCGGCCAGTTCGCCGGCATTAGCGGCGCCATCGCCGCCAGCGCCGCCTGTTTCGGCGCGCCGGTGCTGGTGTCCACGGCCAGCGCCATCGGCGCCACCGCTCTCACCGACCACGCCACGCTCTACCCGATCTTCGTCGGCGCCATCGCGCTCAGCCTGTGGCAGCTGTACCGCTCCGCGCGCGAGCGCGGCAAGATCGCGCCGTTTCTGCTGGGACTGACGGGCGGCGCCACCGCGGCGGTGTTCCTGTGGCTGATGGTCACGGGCATCGTGCCGCTGCCGGGCGTCGCGCTCTACGGCGCGCTCGGCGTGCTGATCGCCGGCAGCCTGTGGGAAATGGCCGGCCGCTTCATGGAGGTATGCGTCGCGAAAATCCGGCGCGAAATGGCGCGCGACAGGAAAATCATTCCCGTCGGCAGGAAAGTCGCAAACGGCGCCGCCATTTCGATCGCCGCGGCGGCGGCGTTCTACGGCATGTACAAATCGGTGGAGACCTTCGCACCCAGGGCCGAAGCGGCGGACATCGCCTGCTTCGGCATCAACGCCTGCAAGGGCCAGACGCAATGCGCCACCGCCTGGAACGCCTGCCCGGGACAGAATTCGTGCAAGGGCAAGGGCTTCCTCTATACCTCGACCGCTGAATGCACTACCCGAGGCGGCGTGCCGCTCAAAGGCTCGGCCGCCGATCCGGCACGCGACCAGGCCTGACCGGCGTCACCGCGCGGGAACTTTCCGGAACGCCCGCGCGTCCTGGCCGTATCACCAACCCGCTGCCCGGAGGAACATATGAACAACGCCGCCGAAACCCTGACGCGCTCCGTCAATGCCGCCGAACTCGAACTGAAGGTCAAGGAGATGTACGAAAAGGTCGCGCGCGACCCGTTCGGCGAATTCCATTTCGAGATGGGCCGGGCGCTCGCCGAGCGCCTCGGCTACGCACCCGCCGAGCTGGACCGCATTCCGCGCGAGGCCGTGGACTCGTTCGCCGGCGTGGGCCATTACTTCGACCTCGCGGCAATCCGGCCCGGCGACACCGTGCTCGACCTGGGCAGCGGCTCCGGCATGGACAGCTTCATCGCCGCGCTCAAAACCGGCGCCACCGGCAAGGTTCTGGGGGTGGACATGACCGACGCCCAACGCGAGAAGGCTGGACGCCTGCGCGACCGCGACGGCTTCACCCAGGTCAGCTATCACAAGGCCTACATCGAAAGCACGCCGTTCAAGGATGGCAGCGTCGACGTGGTCGTCAGCAACGGCGTGATCAACCTGGCGGCCGACAAGGGCGCGGTGTTTCACGAGGCAGCGCGCGTGCTCAAATCCGGCGGACGGCTCGCCATCGCCGATATCATCACCGAAAAAGAATTGCCCGAGGGCGTGACCTGCAATGCCACGCTGTGGGCGGCCTGCATCGGCGGCGCCCTGCGGCAGGACAAATACCTGGCGGCCGTCACCGGCGCCGGGCTCCGGGTGGTGACGCTGCGCGAAAACCCGCAGTACCGCTTCCTCACCGCCTCGGCGCAGAAGGCCTGCGCCACCTACGGCGTGAAAAGCGTTTCGATCCTCGCCGTCAAAGCTTAAGAACCAAAAAAGAAAAATTGGCCACAGAGCACACAGAGAACAGGGGGTAACAAATATTTTTCTCTGTGTGCTCTGTGATCTCTGTGGCTGATGTATTAGATTTCATTCCAATGCGTAACGTCATTGCCTGCCTGCTGTTGTGCGCGGCCGCCGCAACGGCGGCCGACACCCGCCACAGCGTCGAACCGGAATCCGGCATAGAAACCTGGGAAACCGCCGCGCACGGCGTGAGCCTGCGGCTGACCCAGATCCTGCCGGACCAGGTGCGCGGGTTTTACCTGGCGCGCGGCTTCGACGCGGCGTCCGTGGAATTGCTCGCCGCCGGAGGCTGCGTGTTCCAGACCGTGCTGCGCAACGAATCCGCGCGCGGCACGATCGAATTCAGCCTCGCCGACTGGCGCATCGTCACCGCCAGCGGCGAACGACGGCTGAAACTCGAGGCCGACTGGCAGAAGGAATGGGAGAAACGCGGCATTCCCGCCACCGCGCGCACGGCATTCCGCTTTGCCCTTTACCCCACCGAGCACCGCTACGACACCGGCGACTGGAACATGGGCATGACCACCTATGCCCTGCCGCCCGGCAGCCGCTTCGATTTGCGTTTCGTGTGGCGCGAGGCCGGCCAGCGCCGCGAGGCGTTGCTGACCGGCATGCGCTGTGCCACGGAGACGCGCCCATGACAGCGGCGCGCATTGTTCTGGTTTGCACGCTGATACTTCTGATAGTTTCCGCGCAGGCCGCCGCGCCGGCACAGACCATGACGCCCGTCGCAGAACGACCGGCGGCGCCGGATTTTGCGTTGAAGGATATCGACGGCAAACCGCATCGGCTGTCGGAGAGCCGCGGCAAGGTGGTGCTGGTGAATTTCTGGGCCACCTGGTGCCCGCCGTGCCGCCGCGAGATGCCCTCGATGCAGCGTGCCTGGACGCAACTCAAGGGCAAAAACTTCGAAATGCTCGCGGTCAATGTCGGCGAGGACGAAGACACCATTTTCGGCTTCACGTTCGCGACCGGCGCCGAGCTCACCTTCCCGATCCTGCTGGACCGCGACGCGCAGGTCATCAAGACCTGGCCCGTCATCGCCCTGCCGACCAGCTTCGTGGTGGACCCGCAGGGCCGGATCGTCTATCGCGCCGTGGGCGGACGCGAATGGGACGATCCGGAACTGCTGAAAAAAATCCGCGAACTGATGCCCCCGGATGGAAGCCGTCCCTAGCGGTCGCTGGCCCCGCTGAGCCCGTAACGCTTGAGCTTGCGATACAGCGTGCGCTCGCTGATGCCCATGGCCGCGGCCACCGGGCGTCGCTGCCCCTGGAAGCGCGCGAGCAAATCCGCCATGTAGCGCGATTCCACCTCGCGCATGCTGAGCGGCTGTTTGCCGGCGGCCAGCGGCGCCGGCGACGGGATTTTTCGCCCATCGTTGGCGCCCGGCGCGGGACTGGCGTCATGATCGAACACCAGGCCCTTCGCCGTGATCGCACCGTTGTTCGCGCCGCACATGGCCGTCGCGCGGTGCAGGATATTGCGCAGCTCGCGCACGTTGCCGGGAAAATCGTAATTCATGAGTTTCTCCATGGCCTCGCCGGTCAGGTAGCAATGCGCGTGGTTGGCCTGGTTGAGGCGGTTGAGCAGGGCCTCGGCCAGCACCGGGATGTCGCTGCGGCGCTCGCGCAACGGTGGCAGGTCGACGTTGATGCAGGCCATGCGGTAATACAGATCCTCGCGGAACTCGCCGCGCTCCACCATACTGCGGATGTGGCGGTTGGTGGCGGCGATGACGCGCACGTCAGCGCGCAACACCTCGCGCCCGCCCACGCGCCGGAACTCGCCGGTCTCGAGCACGCGCAACAGCTTGGCCTGCATCGCCGCCGACAGCTCCCCGACCTCGTCGAGGAACAGCGTGCCGCCATCGGCGAGCTCGAACAGTCCGCGCTGGCGGCCGGCGCAGCCGGTGAAGGAGCCGCGCTCGTGCCCGAAGATCTCGCTCTCGAACAGGGTTTCGGTGATGGAGGCGCAATCCACCGCCATGAACGGTCCCTTCTTGCGCGGGCTGTGCTGATGCACGTAGTGCGCCGCCAGCTCCTTGCCGACGCCGGATTCGCCGTAGAGCAGCACGTTGGCGTTGCTGTCGGCGGCGCGCGTCAGGTGCTCGATCGCGTGCAGAAAGGCCGGCGCGCGGCCGATCATGCGCATCTCGTCGCAATCGAGTTCTTCCGGACTGGTCAGACGGAAAATGGACTCGCCCAGGAGCTTGCTGCCGTCGGGCCGCGGGATGATGTAACCCTTGATCTGCACGTGCTCCGCCCGGCCGATGGCGTCGTAGTGGGAGTGCAGCGACTGGCACGGGCGGTTGTTATGGAACACCTCGCGGTGCGGGCAATCCTCGCCGTGCTGCCAGCAGGGAGAATCCCGGTGGTGTGAAATTTCGTAACAATGCTTGCCGATGATCTGGCTCGGCTCCAGTCCGTAGGCCGCCTGGTAGGCGCCGTTGGCGGCCACCACGCGGTAGTTTTCATCGATCAGGACAAACGGGTTGTCATGGGTATTAATCAGCGACTGGAATGTGGAAAAAATATTCGACGACATGCCCCCTCCATATACTTGCCGTGACTGACATTTTGTCAGTCGATGCGGCTGATAATGACGCCAATGTCATGTCATGGCGGTAAGCATGTCAATGACCTGAGTCAGGGACCCGGTGTTTCCGGGAGATTACGCTTTCCGGTGACTGGCGCGTGGATGGTGGCAAGGTGCTGCGTTTTACTTGGCGCGCCGGACGGAACCGGTTACGCGGGTTTCCGATACTCCTCCAACGGATTGGGCGCGGTGCATACCGCGCCCTTTTTTGCCTGACCCGGCGCCGCCGGCGGCGCGTCCCATCAATGCTCCTGGCGCCGTCGTTTTGCCTGCCGGACAGGGGTCCGCTAAAGTAGGCGCGCCACCATGCCCAGGTCGCCACGATGATCCCCGCGACGCCCGAACAGACCCGGACCGGATTGCCCCGCACCGTCGTCATCGTCGGCCTGGTCAGCCTGCTCAACGACTTCGCCAGCGAAATGGTGGTGCCGCTCATTCCGCTGCTGCTGGCCACGGTGCTGGCCGCCGGCCCGGTGGCGCTGGGGCTGATCGAGGGTGTGGCCGATACCGTCTCCAACCTGCTCAAGCTCTGGGCCGGGCGCCACTCCGATCTCTACGGGCGGCGCCGCAAGCCCTACGTCGTGGCCGGCTACCTGCTGTCGAACCTGGTGCGACCCCTGATCGGATTCTCCGGCAGCTGGCTCACGGTGCTCGCGATCCGCGTCACCGACCGCATCGGCAAGGGCGTACGCACCGCGCCGCGCGACGCGCTGATCTCGGATGCCATCGACGACGGCATCGCCGGTCGCGCCTACGGCTTCACGCGCGCGCTCGATCATGCCGGCGCCGTGCTCGGCGCGCTGGTGGCGGCGGCTATCGTTTACTGGGGCACCGCACGTCTCGACGTCGTGATCGCGCTGTCCGCCATTCCCGGCCTGATGGCGGTGGGTCTTTTTGCCTTCGGCATCCGCGAAACCCCGCGTCCGGTGATCCTGCCCGCCGAGCGCGCGCCGCTCAGCTGGTCGCGGCTGAGTCCGGTGTCACGGCGCTATCTCATGGTGCTGGCGTTTTTCACGCTCGGGAAAATTCCCGAAACCTTCCTGCTGCTGCGCGGACACGAACTCGGCATGTCGGTGGTCGAACTGCTGCTGCTATGGGCGGCGATGCACGTGATCAAGGCCGCCATCGCCGAGCAGGCCGGCAGCCATACCGACCGCGTCGGGCGCCGGCCGCTGATCCTGACCGGCTGGATGGTCTATGCCGTCACGCTGTTCGCGCTCGCCTTCGTGACCCAGCCGCTGATGCTGTGGGCCTGGAGCCTCGCGCTCGGATTCTATTTCGGCCTGACCGAGGGCGCCGAGCGCGCGCTGGTGCGCGACCTGGCCACGCCGGCCGAGCGCGGCACCGCCTTCGGCTGGTTTCACATGCTGGTGGGAACCGCGGCCATTCCCGCCGGTCTGTTGCTGGGTGGGCTGTGGTCGCTCTATGGTGTCAAAATGGCGTTTCTCGTCTCCAGCGGCCTGGCCTGCCTCGCTACCCTTGGCTTCTGGCAATGGGTAGAGAGCAAACCGTCGAAATAGCGCGCCCGAAATCTCTACAGGTACGGATAAATTCTGCAAGGAACCCATGTCGCCACGCTCTTGCCTCACGCTTGCCATGCTTTTTGTCACTCTGCTGCCGGTTGCGCCCGTCGCACAGGCCGAGACTTCCGCGGAGATCGCCACCATCACCAACGCCGCGGAGCGCGGCAACCAGGGGGCGCAGCTGCTGCTCGGACTGATTTATCGCGAAGGCCGCGGCGTGCCGCGCGATGCGCGCAAGGCGTTCTACTGGATCGACAAATCGGCGCATGAACGCCAGCCCTATTCCCAGTTCGTGCTGGGACAGATGTATGCCGCGGGCGAAGGCGCCGCGCGCGACCCGAAGCAGGCGCTGGAATGGTGGCGGAAGGCCGCGGAACAGAATCAGGCGCAGGCCCAGCTGACACTGGGCGAGGCGTATTTCTACGGGAAGGGTGCCACGCAGGATTACCGTGAAGCGGAGCGCTGGCTGGGCAAGGCCGCCGATCAGGGCGTGGCGCAGGCGCAGTATCTGCTGGGCAGGATGTATCAGCAGGGTCATGGCGTGCCGCAAGACCTCGAGCGCGGCCGGGATTGGCTTTCACGCGCCGCGGCCCAGGGGCACTCCGACGCGATCAAGCTGCTGCACTTCTTCGCCGACGTCGGCAAGGACACCATGGGTGTTTACGAAGCCTCGCGCGAACAATTGATGAAACGCGCGGAACAGGGCGACGTCGAGGCGCAGTATCAGCTCGCGCTTCGCTATGAAACGGGAGCCTGGGGCGTGCGCCGGCATCCCGAACAGGCGCTGCGCTGGTTCAACCGGGCGGCGGAAAAAGGCTACAAGCCGGCCATGCGCAGCCTCGCGGATATCTACGGGAAGGGACTGCTGGGGGAAAAACCGGACGCGCAACGCGCCGCGCAGTGGCGCGAAAGAGCGGAGAAAAACTAGTCTTCCTGCTGCGGCAGGTGATCAAGGTGATTCAGAATCATGAGCAGGCCGATGGTCGAAATCAGCATCCACACCGGGCCGAACAGCCACAACACCAGCGGCACGGAAAAATAATAAGTGCGCATGCCGATGCCATAATAAGCCGACGCGCGGTTGAGATGCAGCGCCACCTTGACCGGGGTAACACCGTGATTGCCGCTGTCCTTGGGCACGTTGATCAGGAA
>JBFMBB010000080.1:0-12428 GCA_040755435.1 Pseudomonadota bacterium
CAGGGGCACAGGCTGGTGACCGGCACCACCACCTTGATGGTCATGACGTCCTTGCCGCCGCTGATCTCGCCCAGGAAGGCCACCTGGTAATCCATCAGGCTCTTGACCCCGGAGATCGGCGCCGCCTTGTTTATGAAGTAGGGGAAGCTCATCTCGATATGGCCGGTGTTGGCCTCCAGGCGCCGGGCCATTTCCGCCAGCATGTCCTTGAAGGACTCGACTGACAGTTCCATGTCGTGGCTGTTCAGGATCTCCACGAAGCGCGACATGTGGGTGCCCTTGAAGTTGTGCGGCAGCTCCACGTACATGTTGAAGCTGGCGATGGTGTGCTGCAGGCCCTGCGAGCGGTCCCGCACCACCACCGGATGGCGGATGTCCTTGATGCCGACCTTGTCGATCGGCAGGTGACGCAGGTCCGGCGTGCTCTGCACGTCGGCAATGATGTCTTCGACGGGACGGGTTTTGCTTTTGAGTTTCATATCCGGGGTCTCTCAGCCGCTCGCGGGCCGCCAATAATCCAATAGTTGAGTGGCGCAGTCAAGTTTAGGCGGTTTCACGCTCCGCCGGGGTTTCAGCCGCGACATGGCGCAGGATCGCGCGCCGGATGCCGGCCGCGTCCAAGCCGCAGCGAGCGAGCTGGTCGCGATGGTCGCCGTGCTCGATGAAGCGGTCGGGCAGGCCGAGATTGACGACGCGCGTCGTAAGTCCCGCCGCAACGATATATTCGTTGACCGCGCTGCCGGCGCCGCCAGCCACCACGTTTTCCTCGACCGTGATCAGCAACTCATGCGTGCGCGCCAGCTCCCGCACCAGGTCCTCGTCCAGCGGCTTCACGAAGCGCATGTTCGCCACGGTGGCGCCGAAGGCCTCGCCGGCCTCGAGCGCCGGGGCCAGCATGCTGCCGAAGGCGAGCAGGGCCACGCGCTTGCCGGCGCGCCGGATCTCGGCCTTGCCCACGGGCAGCGGCTCCAGTGCCGGGTCGACCGCGACGCCGGGGCCGGTGCCGCGCGGATAGCGCACCGCCGCGGGGCCGTTCAGCAGGAAGCCGGTGCTGAGCATCTGGCGGCATTCGTTCTCGTCCGCCGGCGCCATCACCGTCATGTTCGGCAGGCAGCGCAGGTAGGAAAAATCGAAACTGCCGGCATGCGTGGCGCCGTCGGCGCCCACCAGCCCGGCGCGATCGATGGCGAACAGCACCGGCAGGTTTTGCAGGCAGATGTCGTGGATCAACTGGTCGTAGCCGCGCTGCAAAAAGGTGGAGTAGATCGCCACCACCGGCTTCATGCCGTCGCAGGCGAGCCCGCCGGCGAAGGTCACGGCGTGCTGCTCGGCGATGCCGACGTCGAAGTAGCGGCTCGGGAAACGCTCGGAGAATTGCACCAGGCCGGAGCCTTCGCGCATCGCCGGCGTGACGCCGACCAGGCGCACGTCGCGCCCGGCCATGTCGCACAGCCACTCGCCGAAGACTTGGGTATAGGTCTTGCCGGAGGGCTTCTTCTCCATCTTGCCGGTGGCGGGATCGAACGGCGTCACGCCGTGGTACACGATGGGATCGCCCTCGGCCGGCTCGTAGCCCTTGCCCTTGCGCGTGACCACGTGCAGGAAACGCGGGCCCTTGAGGCCGCGCAGGTTGCGCAGCGTGTGCACCAGCGTGTGCAACTCGTGGCCGTCGATCGGCCCGAAATAGTTGAAGCCCAGCTCCTCGAACAGGGTGCTCGGCATCACCATGCCCTTCATGTGCTCCTCCCAGCGCTTGGCGAATTCCAGCACCGGCGGCATGGTCGAGAGCACGGTCTTGCCGCCCTCGCGCACGCGCGTGAACACCTTGCCCGAGAGGATGCGCGCGAGGTAATTCGACATCGCTCCCACGTTGGGCGAGATGGACATGTCGTTGTCGTTCAGCACTACCAGCAGGTCGGCGTCCATGTTGCCGGCGTTGTTGAGCGCCTCGAAGGCCTGTCCGCCGGAGAGCGCGCCGTCGCCGATAACGGCGACCACCTGGCGCTCGGCGCCGGTGCGCGCCGCGGCCACGGCCATGCCGAGCGCGGCGCTGATGGAGGTGCTGGAGTGGCCGACGCCGAAGGTGTCGTACTCGCTTTCCTCGCGGCGCGGAAAACCGGAAATGCCGTCGGTCTGGCGCAGCGTGTGCATGTGCCGGCGGCGCCCGGTCAGGATCTTGTGCGGATAGGTCTGATGGCCCACGTCCCACACCAGCCGGTCTTCCGGGGTATTGAAGACGTAATGCAGCGCCAGCGTCAGCTCGACCGTGCCCAGCCCGGCCGACAGGTGGCCGCCGGTACGCGACACCGAGGCGATCAGGAACTCGCGGATCTCCCGGGCCAGGCGGGGGAGATCGTCCTCCTTCAGGCGCCGCAGATCGTCGGGGCTGTTGATGGTCTCGAGGAGGGGGCTGTCCTGGGCGGGTTTTTTGGTCATTGGCGGCGTTCGATGATGAATCCGGCCAGCTCGGCCAATACGCCGCCATTATCCCCCAAAGGCGCGAGGCTTTCGAGGGCCTGCTTCCGGAGTACCTGAGCGTGGGACTTGGCTTCCGCGAGCCCCAGTATTTGGGGATAGGTGGATTTGCCGCGTGCGCGGTCCATGCCGGGGTTTTTCCCGAGCGTTTCCGCCTGGCCCTCGACGTCCAGGATGTCGTCCACGACCTGGAAGGCAAGCCCGATGGCGCGGCTGTAATTTTCGAGCGCTGCCAGTTTTTCCGCCGCCACGCCTTCGCGCGCCAGTGCGCCGAGCAGGACCGAAGCGCGGATCAGCGCGCCGGTCTTGCGCAGGTGCATGTCTTCGAGCTGCGCCAGCGCCAGCGTCTTGCCGCCGGAGGCGAGGTCGATGGCCTGGCCGCCGGCCATGCCGTGCGAACCGGCGGCCTCCGCCAGCGTCGCCAGCATGCGCAGTCGCTGCGCCGGTCCGATCGTCAGTGTCGGGTCGTGCGCCAGGATTTCAAAGGAGAGCGATTGCAGAGCGTCGCCGGCCAGCAACGCGGTGGCCTCGTCAAACGCCTTGTGACAGGTCGGCTTGCCGCGGCGCAGGTCGTCGTCGTCCATGCACGGCAGGTCGTCGTGCACCAGCGAATAGGCGTGGATCAGTTCGACCGCGCAGGCCGGGACATCGAGTGCGTTATCCGGCGCGCCGACGGCCTGGCCCGCGGCGTAAACCAGGCTGGCGCGCACGCGCTTGCCGCCGTCGAGCGTGACGTAACGCATGGCCTCGTGCAGCCGCGCCGGCGCCTGCGCGGCGGGCGGCAGGCGCGCGTCGAGCGCGCGTTCGGCGCGCTGCTGGAAGCGCCGGAGCCGTTCGGGGAAAGCGGACAATGTTGGACTACCTGTCTTCGTCGTCGAGGGGTTCGGTGGCGAACTCGCCGTTTTTCTGGACCAGTTTTTCCACGCGCTGCTCGGCCTCGCGCAGGCCCTGCTGGCAGGCGCGCGTCAGCTCGATGCCGCGCTGAAACGATTTCAGGGATTCCTCCAGCGACTGCTCGCCGGATTCCATTGTTTCCACGATCTTCTCCAGCTCCGCCAGGGCGGCTTCGAAATTGACCGGGGTGACGGATTTTTTCGCCATGGGGCTCCAATAGGCCTATGCAATGAGTGGTTAAGCTAGCGCACGATAGCCGAGCGCGTCAATTTTACCGCAGAAAGACCATTCGTTTTGCATACCCTGTTGATTTGAATCAAGGCAAAATCGGGGTCAGAGAGGGATTTTCCGATTTTGAGGTACATTTGAAATCCGGCGTCGGAGAAAATTCCTCTCTGACCCCGATTTTGCGAATGCCTCTGGCAAGCCGGTTCAGGGAGAGATTTCATCATGCATTTTGTGCGGCGCAGCGTGCAGTGGTTTTTTCTGCACGCGGAAAAGCTGTTCAACCTCGTCTTCGGCGACCGGCTCAACCCGCTCTACCACCTGGGCGCGATCGCCTACCTGATGACCTGGATCGCCGTGGTCACCGGTGTGTATCTGTATATATTCATCGACACCGGCGTGAAGGAAGCCTACGAATCGGTCGAGCGCATCACGCACGGGCACTTCTACATCGGCCAGATCATGCGCGGCCTGCACCGCTATGCCTCGGACGGCATGGTGCTGGCGATGACGCTGCACCTGCTGCGCCACTTCGCCTTCGATCACTACCGCGGCTTCCGCTGGTTCTCCTGGGTCACCGGCGTGTTCGTGCTGTGGCTGGTGTACGCCTCCGGCATCAACGGCTTCATGCTGCCGTGGGACCGGTTGGCGCAGTTCATCACCATCGCCACGGCCGAGTGGCTCGACTGGCTGCCGATTTTCTCCGAGCCGATGGCGCGCAATTTCCTGCACGAAGGCAGCGTCAACGACCGCCTGTTCTCGCTGCTGGCGTTCATGCACATCGGCATCTCGCTGATCCTGCTGCTGGTGCTGTGGGTGCACACCCAGCGCGTGGCCAGGGCCGAGACCAACCCGCCGCGCCGGCTGGCTGTGCCGCTGCTGCTGGCGCTGATCGTGCTCAGCCTGGCGTGGCCGGTGTTGAGCCAGGGTCCGGCGAACCTGGACACGGTGATCACCGATCTGAAGTTCGACTGGTTCTATCTGGCGATCTTCCCGCTGATCTACGCGTGGTCGCCGGAAAAAGTCTGGTGGCTGGTGCTGGGCGGCACCGGGCTGCTGGTGCTGCTGCCGTGGCTGCCGCCGCTGCGCCGCGCGGCCAGGGGATTCCAGATGACGCTGCGTCCCGGCGATGACACGGTGGTGGTGCATCCGGGCGAATCCATTCTCGAAGCCGGCCTGCGCGCCGGCATTGCGCTGCCCTTCGAGTGCCGCAGCGGCGGTTGCGGCGAGTGCAAGTGCACCATCCTCCAGGGCAGCGTGGATCACGGCGCGTACCAGGAGAGCGCGCTGACGGAGGAGGAGCGGCGCGCCGGCAAGGCGCTGATGTGCTGTGCCACGCCGCTGTCCGACCTCGATCTCGAATGCGAGAACATCGGTGCGGTGCGCGACATCCCGATCCGTACGTTCATGGCGCGGGTGGAGAAGCTGGAGCCGCTCACCGAGGACGTCATGCGCGTGATGCTGAAGTCGCTCGACCCGGAACCCATCCGTTTCCACGCCGGGCAGTACATCAATATCGTGCTCGAGGACCGCGAACGGCGCGCGTTCTCCTTCGCCACCGCGCCGCACGCATCCGAATTGATCGAGCTGCACGTCAAGCTGGTGCCGGGCGGCGCCTTCACGACCTACGTGTTCAATGCCATGAAGCCAGGCGACACCCTGCGCTGCGAAGGGCCGCTGGGCAAGTTCTACCTGCGCGAGGACTCCGACCGTCCGATCATTTTCGTCGCCGGCTCCACCGGTTTCGCGCCGGTGAAGAGCATGGTGGAATACGCTTTCCATGCCGGACTCAAACGTCCGATGCATCTCTACTGGGGCGTGAAGTCGCTGGCGGACATGTACATGAAGGAACTGCCCGAGCGCTGGGCGCGCGAGCACACCAATTTCAAATTTGTCCCGGTGCTGTCCGAGCCGGCGCCCGGGGACAACTGGACCGGCCGCACCGGCTCGGTGCACGAGACCATCCTGGTGGATTTCCCGGTCATGACCGGCTGCGAGGTCTATGCCTGCGGCTCGGTGGCCATGGTCGAGTCGGCGCACGCGGCGTTCCTGCAAAAGGGCATGACCGAGGACCGCTGCTTCTCCGACGCCTTCAATTTCGCGCCGCACATCAAGGGGCAGGGCGGGCAGGTCATCGAAACATGATGTAGGGTGCGTATCACGCGCCATTCGACTGACCGGTGGATCGACGCGCAATACATTCCCTGCATGCAAGATCTCGCGGAACATGCAGGGCGGAATAGTGATAGCGTATTCCGCCGGATGCAACTCCATTCGGCGCAATACGGATACGCCCATTGCGCCCTACGCGAGCTGACTTCGCAATTCTGCGTGCGCGGCCATAAAAATATTTTGTATCTCGGCTCTTTGATAAATATCAAAGTGGGACATGGGCATTTGTGGATAATTATTTCTGTTGGTTGACCCCGCGCTGTCAGACGTTCGACGCCGTGTTGTTCGATCCGCATATCTGAAAGACCTCGTTTCTGATCCCGCGCGTTTCCGCGGGGGCCGCGCCCATCACACCGAGGCCGACTCCTGGAACTCCTCCAGGAGTGGAGGCATGAAATGGAAACTTACACACCGGACTTCTCGCTCGAAGTGCAGGGAGTGAAAGGGCTTTGCCCGGCGGGCGAGGTTTATGCGAAGCGAGTGATGTCGGAAAAGAAAATCCCCGTTTTCTCGTGCGAAGGGCCATGCATCCGGGGAGACATCGCGAGACTGGCGGCCAATCTGGTTGCCCAGGAAATGCCATCCTATGCGCGCGCCTGTCACGCCGAAACGTTCCTCGTGCCGCATTCGACGATGCTGCGCTGGGTCAAGGAAGCCGAAAAGGCGGTCATGATCGATGGTTGTTTCCTGAAGTGCCACGGGCGGGTGCTCAAGAAGCTGATCCCCGAGGAAAAGGTCATCCATATCGATGCTCTTCCGCTGTACAAAAAGTACACGGACATCTTCCTGATGGATGACGTTCCTGAAGAGGAACGGAAAGCGGTGGCGCGAGAGGTGGCTGACAAGATCATGGCGACGCTGAAGGAACCGGCCAAGGCGGCTTGAAACGGCCCGGCAGCGAATTGTGTCGCTGAACGTTCCCCGGAGGTGACGCATGTACTTCTTCTTCAGTCTCATTCCGGCCACGATCGGAGTGATCGTGGGGTTTTTTATCCTTTTTACGTCCACCAGAACCCAGGGGGCGATGCAGATGTTCGGACGGGTCCTGGCGATCTGGGTGTTGATTCTCGCCGCGTCGTTCCCCCTGGCGGGAGCTTATGCAACGTTTGCCGGTTTCCCTTCGATCGAGACCGCAATGCAGTCCATGCACTCCAGAGAATGATTGCCCAGGCAGAGGCCACACCTGCAGGCATCCTCGCTTCCATAGGCAATCGGTGTTCCTGGCCAGGAGGAGGTGAACCATGATCCAAGACACTACGCAACAGACAGCGGAATCGACACCGCCGGGCGCTGAACGTGGGAGTCGTGTATTGATATCCTTTGCAAGGAGGGTGCTCATATGAAACGCAACATGGGAACCATCGACCGGTCGATTCGACTGGTCGTCACCGCGGTCATCGCGGTGCTGTATCTCACCGGGCAGATCAGCGGCATCGTGGCCGCCGTAGGGGGCATCGTGGCTGTCGTTTTCCTTGTTACGAGCATCATCGGCTTTTGCCCCGCTTACGTGCCATTCGGAATTTCAACGCGCAAGGGGGACAGAACGATGCCGCCGCGCCCCGGGGCAGCAGTCTGATAACGCGCAGAACGGGCGACGCCACGCTGAATCTCGGTCATGTGATCAACACGGCCCAGAAAAACTGCCACATCTTCTCCGACGCCTTCAATTTCGCGCCCCACATCAAGGGGCAGGGCGGGCAGGTCATCGAAACATAAGTAGGGCGCGTATCACGCGCCGTTCAAACTTTATGCAGTTCATGTAGGTTGGGGTGAGCGTAGCGAACCCCAACGAATTCCTAATCTCTCGATGGAATGCGGTAGAGATAGACCGCCAGCACCACCCCGAACAACGCCAGCCCGACCTGCAACTCCGCGTGCGGCACGAAGAACACCACGGACACGGCCAACGTGGCGGCCATGGTGACGATGGCAAACCACTTGGTGCGGCGCGGGATGCTGCGATGCTGCTGCCACTCGCGCACCGTGTGGCCGAAAACCCGGTGGTTCAGCAGCCAGTTGTAAAAGCGCTCCGACGAGCGCGCGAAGCAGGCCGCCGCCAGCAGCATGAACGGTGTCGTCGGCAGCACCGGCAGGAAGATCCCCGCGACGCCGATCGCGACAAACACCAGACCCAGCAACAGGAACAGCCAGCGCACCTCGACCCGGTGGTGTTTGCGTACCGGCTTTCGTGACGGGCGGCTCATATATATCCCCAAGTCAAAGCTGGCAGGCGGATCATCCTGGTTGTGTTTGTGTTTTTCGTTCGGGCCACACTAAAATGACTTAAGCCTATGAAATACCAAGATTCAAAGCGATACATTCACTGATATACAGCATTATGTCGCTTTATAAAATGACATTTAGGTCGTCTAATTTTAGTTAGGTCTCACGAGAATGAACGGGGCATTTACAGACTTCGACCTGAGTGATTTCTGGGAAGACTCCGACTACGCAAGGAAGGAGTACGTTGGCCCATCTTTTACTGATCTAGACGTCGCCCACGCAGAAAAAGAGCTTGGATACAAGCTACCCAAGTCGTACATCACGTTGATGCAGACTCAAAACGGTGGCATCCCGAAGCGCACGAATCATAGAACCAGCGAGCGAACGTCGTGGGCAAAGGATCACATAGCGATCACCGGCATCTACTCTATCGGCAATGATAAAACCTATTCCCTTTGCGGCAAGTTCAAAAGCAGCTTCTGGGTTAGTGAGTGGGGCTACCCCCCAATTGGCATCTACTTTGCGGATTGCCCGTCTGCCGGCCACGACATGCTTTGTCTTGATTACAGAGAATGCGGCCCAAGTGGTGAGCCTCAAGTAGTTCACATCGATCAAGAGCTGGACTACAAAATCACGCTCGTTGCAAAGAACTTTGAATCGTTTATTCGCGGCCTCGAGGGCGATGATGCGTTTGAGACCTAACAATTCGCTCGTGCCGACGCCGGAGACAATGCGCCATGTTTCCTGATACTTTTGTAGCCGGCGCGGCACACCTCAATCGTTAGGCCCTGACCGAATCTATTCGCACCCGTAAGGCAATTTTTTAATGGACATCCCACGGATATTCAACATCACTGAAAGCGCTCACCGCATCCACAACCCGATCACACCCGAAAAGCTCGCCACTCTCGGCGCGGCGCTGCGTCTGGAATCGGGGGCCCGAGTGCTCGACCTCGGCAGCGGTTCGGGGGAAATGCTGTGCACCTGGGCACGCGATCACGGCGTCATCGGCACCGGCATCGACATGAGCCAGTTGTTCACCGAGCAAGCGAAACTCCGTGCTGAAGAACTCGGCGTCGCCCATGAAGTCAAGTTCATTCATGGCGATGCTGCCGGCTACGTATCTGACGAGAAGGTCGATGTGGCAGCCTGTGTCGGCGCCACCTGGATCGCCGGTGGAGTCGCCGGCACTATCGAGCTTCTGGCGCAGAGCCTGCGCCCCGGAGGGATGATCCTCATCGGCGAGCCCTACTGGCGGCAGTTACCGCCGACGGAAGATGTTGCCAAGGGGTGTTTCGCCAACTCAATCTCAGACTTTTTCACGCTTCCGGAACTTCTCGCGTCCTTCGGCCGCCTTGGCTATGACGTCGTTGAAATGGTTCTGGCTGACCAGGACAGCTGGGACAGATACGAGGCGGCCAAGTGGCTCACCATGCGCCGCTGGCTCGAAGCCAATCCCGGCGACGAGTTAGCCAAAGAGGTTCGCGCCCAACTGACCTCGGAACCCGAGCGCTATGCCGCTTACACGCGCGAATACCTGGGCTGGGGTGTGTTCGCGCTGATGCCGCGGTGATGAGGGGATTAAAGGCGGGGTACGCCAGATCGAGGAAAGTTCAACTGAAAAAGTCGGCGCTGGCGGGACGGCAGGCGCTGCGCGATAAAGCCGCACAACGCCCCTGAACTTGAACGTTAGAAAAAACAAAACCCCTGACCGTTGCCGGCCAGGGGTTTCTTGCTGGTGGAGGTGGCGAGAATCGAACTCGCGTCCGCAAGCCCTACATCTATGGTTCTACATGCGTAGTCTGTCTTTGATTTGACTCAGCGTGTTCCGGCAGACAGGACCACTGCTGAGCTGAGCCTGCTTGGATTTAACGCTTGCTCAACAGGCACGAGCCGGCGCGATCCCGTGTGATCGACCTTTCCATCCCAGCCCACGGGCGAAACTCGGGCGGAAAGGTTAGCGGGGATTAAGCCGCTAAGGCGTAGTTGTCGTTGTTGGCAACTATGTGTTTGCCGCTGGATTTACGAGGAGATCGGCACCTCGGCATGCCCCAGAGGTTTCGTGACCCACGTCGAAACCAGGTCACCCCCGAGAACGTTCACAGTATACCGCATTCCCCGCGGCACGGGCTGTTATTGGGGGCGAAGCCCAATGATTTCAATGCCTCCCGCGGCCCGGCTTGACTTGTAATTAAACAAATGTTTAATTAAGGCGCCATGGCCACCCGCACGGCAAAAAACAAAAACCGCACGGCACTGCGCCGGCGCCCCGGGCGCCCGCGCGGCGAAGCCCACAGCGAGGCGATCCGCGCCGCGTTGCTCAAGGCCGCGCGCCAGCTTTTCGCGCAACGCGACTTCAAGGCCGCCCCGGTGCGCGAGATCGCGGCCGCGGCGCGCGTGAACCCGGCCATGATCCATTACCATTTCGGCGACAAGGACGG
Organism: Pseudomonadota bacterium; assembly: GCA_040755435.1. GTDB lineage: Bacteria > Pseudomonadota > Gammaproteobacteria > Acidiferrobacterales > Sulfurifustaceae > Sulfuricaulis. The sequence goes on from JBFMBB010000080.1 coordinate 10,431, forward strand.
GCTGTACCGCGCCATGTTGCAGGAGACCATGGGCCCGGTGCTGCAAAAGGTGCAGGAGCTCATGAATCACTCCAGCGGCCGCCCGGCGGGTTCGATTCACGACGCGCTGGAGGCGGTGATGACCATGCTGGCGCGCGAACCTTGGGTGGCGCGGCTGATCGTGCGCGAGGTACTGGCCGAGGAGGGGCCGTTCCGCGAGCTGTTCATCCGCGAGTTCGCCGCCAGGGGCGGCGGGCGCGTGCCGCAGTTGCTGGAGCGCGAGATGGCGCAGGGCCGGGTGCGCAAGGACCTGGACCCGGTGCTGGGCGCGCTGTCGTTCATCAGCATGGCGCTGTTCCCGTTCATCGCGCTGCCGGTGGCGGAGAAGCTGTTCGGCGTGCGCCTGACGGATGCCTTCACGCGCCGGCTGGTGGAGCACAGCACGCGCCTGTTCTACGAAGGCGTCGGAAGCAATGTTTCGCACAACACGGCGCGGCGGAACCCGGTGGCTGCGGCGGGACGCGGGAGACGTACGACATGAAACCCAAGGGCCTTTTGCCTGTTGTGCTGGTGTCATGCGCGCTGGCGTTGGCCGGATGCGCCGTCGGGCCAAACTTCGAGCGGCCGGCGCCGCCGGCGGTGGAGTCCTATACCGGCACGGCGCTGCCGCCGCAGACCGAAGCCACGCCGGGGCCGGCCGGCGCGGCCCAGCGGCTCGCGGCCGGACAGGAGATTCCGGCGCAATGGTGGGCGCTGTTCCGATCGGAGCCGCTCGATGGCCTGATCCGCCAGGCGCTCGCTGACAGTCCCACACTGGCGGCGGCGCAGGCGACGCTGCGTCAGGCGCAGGAGAATCTGCGCGTCCAGGTCGGCGTGGTGTCGCCACGGGTGGACGCGGGCGCTTCGGCCGAGCGTCAGCGCTTCTCGTTCGCCGCCATCGGCCAACCGAACGTGCCGTCCACGGTGTTCAGCCTGTACAACGCCTCGGTGTCGGTGTCCTACACCTTCGACATTGGCGGTGGCTGGCGCCGCGAGCTCGAGGCCATGCATGCGCAGGTGGATTACCAGGGCTACCAGTTGCAGGGCGCGCACCTGGCGTTGACCGCCAACATCGTCACCGGCGCCATCCGCGAGGCGTCGCTGCGCGCGCAGATGCAGGCGCTGACGGAGATCGAGGCGTTGCAGCAGAAGGAGCTCGATATCCTGGAGCGACAATTCAAACTCGGCGGGGCGCGGCGCACCGATGTGCTGGCGCAGCGCGCGCAGCTGGTGCAGACGCGCGCCGCGCTGCCGCCGATCGAAAAGGAGCTGGCGTTCGCGCGCCATCAACTGGCGGCGCTGACCGGACGGTTTCCGGGCCAGGCCGGCCTGCCGGAATTCACGCTGGATACCCTGTATTTGCCGGAGCAATTGCCGGTGAGCCTGCCGTCCGAACTCGTCCGGCAGCGCCCGGACATCCTCGCGTCCGAAGCGCTGCTGCATCAGGCCAGCGCCCAGGTCGGCGTTGCGACTGCCAATCTCTACCCGCGCATCACGCTCACCGGGAGTTACGGCTCGCTGGCGAACAGCGCGTCGGACCTGTTCGACCCGGGCAAGGGCGTGTGGAGCATGGGGGCGTCGGTGTTGCAGCCGCTGTTTCACGGCGGCGAGCTCAAGGCGCGCCGGCGCGCGGCGATCGCCGCCTACGATCAGGCGGCGGCGCTGTATCGCGAGACCGTGTTGCGCGCGTTCCAGAACGTTGCCGACGTGCTGCGCGCGCTCGAGATCGACGCGCGCACCCTGCGGCTGCAGACCGAGGCGGCGGAAGTCGCGCGCCACACGCTGGAGCTCACGCAGAAGGAGTTCCGCTACGGGGCGACGAATTATCTCAAGCTGCTCGACGCCGAGCGCCAGTATCAGCAGACCCGCATCAGCCTGGTGCAGTCGCAGGCGCAACGCTACGCCGACACCGCGGCGCTGTTCCAGGCGCTCGGCGGCGGCTGGTGGAATCGATTGAATGAATCCGCGGCCGAAGGCCGC